>CAMCWB010000026.1 GCA_945882315.1 Bauldia litoralis
TTCCATCAGGTCGAAGGCCTAGTCCTCGACGAGACGAGCCATATCGGCCACCTGAAATGGATCCTCGAGGAATTCTGCAAGGCCTTCTTCGAGGTGCCGAAGGTCGAGATGCGCTTCCGCCCGTCCTTCTTCCCCTTCACCGAGCCCTCGATGGAAGTCGATATCCGCTGCCGCCGCATCGGCAACGAGATCCGGCTCGGCGAGGGCGACGACTGGCTGGAAACTCTCGGCTGCGGCATGGTCCATCCGAATGTCATCCGCTTTGGCGGCCACGATCCGGACAAGGTCCAGGGCTTCGCCTGGGGCATGGGCATCGACCGCATCGCCATGCTGAAATACGGCATGCCGGATCTCCGCGCCTTCTTCGACGCCGATGTCCGCTGGCTCAACCATTACGGCTTCCGCCCGCTCGACATGCCGACGCTGTTCGGCGGGCTGACGTCCTGACGACCAACAACAAAAACGGAGGGTGACATGCACATCGCGATCGGCGGAACCTTTACGGTTCATCCTGACGACAAGGCCGCGTTCCTGAAGATCATCGAGGCGGTGACCGCGCCGTCGCGCGCCGAGCCCGGTTGCCTGCGCTACTGGTTCAGCCAGAGCCTGGAAGACGCCAACAAGATCCATCTCTTCGAGGTCTGGAAGGACCGCGACGCGCTCGAAATCCATTTCAAGACGCCGCATCTCCTCAAATTCCGCGAGGATATCGGCAAGCTCCGCCTCGAACGCGACATCAAGCGCTATACGGCTGAAGAACTGACGGCATGAAATTCACCTTCTCCTGGCTGAAGGACCATCTCGATACGGAGGCGTCGCTCGACGCCGTCACCGGCAAGCTCAACGTCATCGGCCTCGAGGTCGAAGGCGTCGAGGACCGGGCGGCGGCCTTTGCGCCGTTCCGGATCGTGAAGGTCGTTTCGGCGGAGAAGCATCCGAACGCCGATCGCCTGCGCGTCTGCATGGTCGACACCGGCGATGGTCCGCCAGTGCAGGTCGTCTGCGGCGCGCCGAATGCGCGGGCCGGCATGCACGGCGTCTTCGCGCCGGCCGGGACGCTGATCCCGGGCACCGGCGCCAAGCTCGAAAAAGGCGTAATCCGCGGCGTCGAATCGAACGGCATGCTCCTGTCGGAGCGCGAACTCGGCCTCTCCGACAGCCATGACGGCATCGTCGACCTGCCGGACACCGCGCCGGTCGGCCAGCCTTACGCCACCTATGCCGGCCTCGACGACGCGGTGGTCGATATCGCCGTGACGCCGAACCGTCCCGACGCGCTGGGGGTCGCCGGCATCGCCCGCGACCTCGCCGCCGCCGGCCTCGGCACGGTCGTCGACCGCACCGTCCCGCCGCTCGAAGGCACGTTCCCCTGCCCGGTGAAGGTCCATCTCGATTTCGGCGATACGGCCGCGCTCTGCCCGGCCTTCGGCCTGCGGCTGATCCGCGGCGTCAAGAACGGCCCGTCGCCCGAATGGCTGCAGAAGCGGCTTCGCGCCGTCGGCCTCCGGCCGATCAACGCGCTCGTCGACGTCACCAACTACATCACCTATGACCGCGGCCGTCCGCTGCATGTCTTCGACGCGGCCAAGATCAAGGGCGATCTCACCGTCCGCCGCGCCCGCGAGGGCGAGGAGGTGCTGGCGCTCGACGGCAAGACCTACAGGCTCGATCCCGAGATCTGCGTCATCGCCGATGACGGCGGCATCGAATCGATCGCCGGCATCATGGGCGGCGAGGCCTCCGGCTGCACGGCGGAGACCACCGATGTCCTCGTCGAATCGGCGCTCTGGGAACCGCTCAACATCGCCCAGACCGGCCGCAAGCTCGGCATCCATTCCGACGCGCGCCACCGCTTCGAGCGCGGCGTCGATCCGGCCTTCATGCTGCCCGGCATCGATCTGGCGGCGGGGATGATCGTCGAACTCTGCGGCGGTACGCCGAGCGCGGTCGTCGTCGCCGGCGAAGTGCCCGATCCGAAGCTTGTCATCGATTTCCCGGTCGCCGAGATCCGGCGGCTCGCCGGCATCGATCCGTCGATCAGCGAAGTCACCCGCATCCTCGAAGATCTGGGCTTTGCGTCGCGCCCGCACCGGACCGAAGGCACAGTCACCGTCTCGGTGCCGTCCTGGCGGCCCGACGTCTCGATCAAGGCCGATCTCGTCGAGGAGGTCGTGCGCATCGTCGGCGTCGACCGCATCCCCTCGACGCCACTGATCCGCTTGCCCGGCATCCCGAAGCCGGTGCTGACCCAGATCCAGACGCGCACGCGCCGCGCCAAGCGTGCGCTGGCGGCCCGCGGCCTCGTCGAAGCGGTCACCTGGTCCTTCATCTCGAAGAAGCAGGCCGAGCTCTTCGGCGGCGGCGACCCGTCATTGTCGCTTGCCAATCCGATTGCCGCCGAGATGTCCGACATGCGGCCGAGCCTGCTGCCCGGCCTCGTCGCCGCGGCACAGCGCAACGCCGATCGCGGCGTCGCCGACCTTGCCCTCTTCGAGGTCGGCCAGGCCTATCGCGGCGAGAAGCCCGAAGACCAGTTCACCGCGGCCGCCGGCATCCGCCGCGGCACCGCCGGTCTTGCCGGCGGCGGCCGTCACTGGTCGTCGAAGGCGGCGCTGGTTTCGGTCTTCGACGCCAAGGCCGATGCTCTGGCCGTCCTCGATGCGCTGGGCCTCGCCTCCGACAAGGTACAGATCGCCGCCGAGGCGCCCTCCTGGTTCCATCCCGGCCGCTCCGGCGTCATCCGCCAGGGGCCGAAGACCATCATCGGCTGGTTCGGCGAACTGCATCCGCGCATCGTCGAGGCGCTTGGCGCCGCCGGCCCGCTCGCCGGCTTCGAGCTGATCCTCGAAACGGTGCCGGCGCCGAAGGCGCGCCCGACCAAGGCCAAGCCGCCGCTGTCGCTCTCCGACCTGCAGCCGGTTCGCCGCGACTTTGCTTTCCTGCTCGACCGCTCGGTCGAGACCGCGAAGGTGCTGCGCGCCGCCGAAGGCGCCGACAGGAAGCTCATTACCGGGGTCAGCGTCTTCGATCTCTTCGAGAGCGAGGCGCTCGGTGCCGGCAAGAAGTCGCTCGCCATCGAGGTGACGCTGCAGCCGAGCGAGCGCACGCTCACCGACGAGGAGATCGAGGCGACCGCGAAGAAGATCATCGCCGAAGTCATTAAGGCGACGGGCGGTACGCTGCGCGCGTGAGCGGCGCCTGGTTCATCCACGGCCACGCCATCATCTCCGACGACGACTGCATTGCCGACCGCTCCGGCGCGACGCCGCCTGCGCTCCGCAACGAGGCCGACTGGACCCGCTTCCAGGCGGCGCTCGACGGCGCCGCCGTGACGGTCCTCGGCCGCCTCGGCCATGAGGCCAACCCGAACCGCAGGAAGCGCAATCGCCTTGTCCTGTCGTCTTCGGCGACGGGCGTCGAGCGTCGCGGCGATACCTGGTGGTGGAATCCTGTCTTGGCTCCCGTCGAGGATGCGCTCCGCGCCGCCGCCCCGCAGGGCGGCACCGTCGCGGTGCCCGGCGGACGGCGGGTCTTCGATCTTTTTCTCGATATCGGCTTCGACGCCTTCGACCTCGCCCGGGCGCGGGAGGTCGAAATCCCCGACGGCGTTCCGATCTTCTCTGCCGTGAAAACAGGCATGCGCCCAGAAAATCTGCTGGCGGCGCATGGACTTATCCTTCAATCGACAGAGGCGCTCGATCGGACGGCCGGCGTCGAACTCGCTTTGTGGCGCCGCCCTTGACCGGAACTTTCTGACGTTTGACAGTGGGTGCCTGGCGAAAGGCGGACGGAAATGACGACGCCGCAAGATGTCCTGAAATCGATTCCGATTTTTTCGACCGTGCTTGGCGACGCGCAGATATCGGCGCTCGCCTCGCGCCTCGGCGTCACCCAGTTCGCCCGCGGCGCCGTGTTGATGCGCCAGGGCGAGATGGGTACGTCGATGTTCGCGATCATGAAGGGCGCCGCCGAGGTGACGGTCCATGCCGCCGGCGGCAGGGAAAGCGTCGCGACGCTCGGGCCGGGCGATCTCGTCGGCGAGATATCGCTGATGACCGGCGCCTATCGCAACGCCACCGTCACCGCGACCAAGGCGCTGACGGCGCTCGAGATCGGCAAGCCGGCGCTGCAGTCGCTGCTCTCCGAGAGCCCGGAGCTCATTTCGCGCTTCGCCGGCGTCATCGAGCAGCGCCAGGCCGAATTGCACCGCATCCGCAAAAGCGCCGCGCATTGGGATTCGGTCGGCCTCGACCGCCACGCGATCGAGAATCTCATGCGATCCTTCTACAAATCGTGAGGGACGTCCGTGGTCGTCAAAGCCGTAGCCACACCCCGCCAGATCCTCGCCGCGACGCCCTTCTTCGCCGAGGTGCTGGACGCTAAGAGCCTCGACGCGCTCGCCGCCAACCTGCGTGTTGCCGCCTATCCGAAAGGCGCGGCGCTCATCAAGGAAGACGACAACGGCGCTTCGATGTTCGTCATGGCCGGCGGCGAGGCCGTGGTCACGGTGCCGCGCAACGCGCGCAAGACGCCGATCGCCACGCTGAAGGCCGGCGATATCTTCGGCGAGATGTCGCTGCTCACCGGCGCCCGCCGCGCCGCCACCGTGACGGCGCAATCGGCGGTGACCGCCGTCGAGATTCCGAAATCGGCGCTGTCGCCGCTCATCGCCGCCTCGCCGCAGCTTGCCGATCGCTTCGCCGCGATGCTCAAGAAGCGCCAGGCCGAGCTCGACCGCATCTACCGAGGCGACGGCCGCTGGAAGCTGCCCGGCAATTTCGAACTCGCCGGAATGATCCGCGGCTATTTCGGCGGGACGGTCTGACGTCTTTCAGAAGGATTTACAGCGCTGTTGCTACCCTCTCCCATAGGAGACCTTTGCACAACCTCGCAAGGCGCGGGACAGACCGGATTCGAAGAAAGAACGGATCGGAATCAACCCAAGAACATCCGCCTCGCTCTGTTAGGTTATGCAAAGGTCTCCATAGGGAGAGGGCTTTGAGCCTTAGCGAACGCAAGTGAGCTTAGGCGAAAAGGGTGAGGGGCTGGAGCGGTTCGGATACGTCGAAGTCATCGCCGCGGAATCGATAACAGGCGCTCTAACCCCTCACCCCGCCACGCTAACTCGCTACGCTCCTAAGCGTGTCGGCCCTCTCCCCATGGGAGAGGGTAACTCCGCCCCCCGTCGAAAGACATACTACTCCAGCCCCTCGAACAGCGCCGTCGAAAGATAGCGCTCGGCGAAGGAGGGGATGATGAGGACGATGTTCTTGCCCGCCATGCCGGGCCGGCCGCCGATCTTCACCGCCGCCGCGATCGCCGCACCCGACGAGATGCCGACCGGAATGCCCTCGACCCGGGCGCAGAGCCGGGCATAGGCGAAGGCATCGTCATTGCTGACGGAAATGACCTCGTCATAGACCTTGGTGTCGAGGATCGTCGGCACGAAGCCGGCACCGATACCCTGGATCTTGTGCGGGCCGGGATTGCCGCCGGAAAGGATCGCGCTGTCGGCGGGCTCGACCGCAATCACCTTCACGCCGGGCTTGCGCTGCTTGAGCACCTGGCCGACGCCGGTGATCGTCCCGCCGGTGCCGATGCCGGCGACGAAGACGTCGACCTCGCCCTTGGTGTCGTTCCAGATCTCCTCGGCCGTGGTCTTCCGGTGGATGTCGGGATTGGCCGGATTCTCGAACTGGTGCGGGATGACCGCGTCGGGAATCTCCTTCGTCAGTTCGTCGGCCCGCTGGATGGCGCCGCGCATGCCCTTCGGCCCTTCGGTCAGCACCAACTCGGCGCCCAGCAGCTTCAGCATCTTGCGCCGCTCGACCGACATCGTCTCCGGCATGACGAGGATCAGCCGGTAGCCGCGCGCCGCCGCGACGAAGGCGAGCGCGATGCCGGTATTGCCCGAGGTCGGCTCGATCAGCGTCGTCAGGCCGGGCTTGATCTTGCCGGCTTCCTCCAGTGCATCGATCATGGCGACGCCGATGCGGTCCTTGACGCTCGAGATCGGGTTGAAGAATTCGAGCTTGGCGATGAGATGCGCCGGGACGTCCTTCATCGCCGCGATCCGGTCGAGCCGGACGAGCGGCGTGTCGCCGATCGTATCGGTGATCGAATTGTAGATGCGGCCCCGCCCGGGCGGCTTCGTCCCCGGTCCCGATTTCGCTTCCGTCATCGCTTCTCTCCTCAGGCCGCCAGTCTCGATCAAGTCTACTCTGAAATTCCGGTCGAGCCGAAGCCCCCGGCGCCGCGTCCGGTCTCCGAAAGCGCCTCGACCTCGACAAAAATGGCGCGCGTCACCGGCGCCACGATGAGCTGCGCGATGCGCATGCCGCGCGTGATCGTGAAAGGCGTGTCGCCATGGTTGATGATCGGCACTTTGATTTCGCCGCGATAGTCGGCGTCGATCGTGCCGGGCGCATTGAGGACGGTGACACCGAATTTGACGGCGAGCCCGGAACGCGGCCGCACCTGCGCCTCGAAGCCTGAGCGAAGCGCGATGGCGATCCCGGTCGGCACCAGCGCCCGCCCGCCCGGCGGCAGGATAAGGGGCGCATCCTCCGCCACCGCGGCGGCGAGATCGCAGCCCGCCGCGTCCTTCGTCTGATACGTGGGCAAGGGCAGCCCGGCGCCATGCGGCAGCAGCAGGATTTCGACCGGCACATCATTCATTCGGCAGCTTCCCGGCCTTTTGCGAGTTCCGCGACGACACGCTCGACAATCTTTCCGCCGACGGCGCTCTTGGCAAGCCGCGGCCAGTCCTCGACGCCCTCCCGGCTGACGACGCGGATGGCATTCTCCTCGCCGCCCATGATGCCGGTCTCCGGCGACACGTCATTGGCGAGGATCAGGTCGGCGCCCTTCCGGTCGAGCTTCTTGCGGGCGTTCTGCACGAGGTCGTCGGTCTCCGCCGCGAAGCCGATCAGGAGGCGCGGCCGCAATGTCTCGTGATGGCCGATCGTCGCCAGTATGTCCGGGTTCTCGGTGAGGTCGAGCGAGGGCGTGTGGCCGGAACCGTCCTTCTTGATCTTGCCGGAGGATTCCCGCGCCGGCCGCCAGTCGGCGACGGCAGCCGCCATGATCGCGACATCGGCGGGGAGGGCGGCCAGCACCGCCGCCAGCATCTCGCGCGCCGTCTCGACCCGGACCACGGTGACGCCGGCCGGATCGGCGATCGTCACGGGCCCGGAGACCAGCGTCACCTGCGCCCCCGCGGCGGCGGCGGCGGCTGCGATGGCATGGCCCTGCCGGCCGGAGGATCGGTTGGCGAGGTAGCGCACCGGATCGACCGGCTCATGCGTCGGCCCCGAGGTGACGAGCACATGCCGGCCGGCAAGCGGCTGGGCTTTCGGCCGCAGCAACTGCTCGGCCGCGGCGACGATCTCCAGCGGCTCGGCCATGCGGCCGGTGCCGGCCTCGTTCGCTTCCGCCATCTCGCCGCGCATCGGCCCGACGAAATGGACGCCGTCGCGCGTCAGCGTATCGGCATTCCGCCGGGTTGCCGGATGCGCCCACATCTTCGAATTCATCGCGGGTGCGGCCAGGACCGGCTTGTCGGCGGCGAGAAGCACGGCGGTGGCGAGGTCGGAGGCCCGGCCGCCGGCCATCCGCGCCATCAGATCGGCGGTCGCCGGCGCGATGACGATGAGGTCGGCCTCGCGCGACAGGCGGATATGGCCGACGTCATGCTCGTCCTCGCGGTCGAAGAGCTCGGTGAAGACCTTGCCGCTGGTGAGCGCGCCGACCGCAAGCGGCGTGATGAATTCCTGCGCCCCGCGCGTCATCACGGCGCGGACGGAGGCGCCGCGCTCGCGCAGCCGCCGGATGAGTTCGAGCGATTTGTAGGCGGCGATGCCGCCCGAGATAATGAGCAGGATCGCCTTGCCGGCGAGCGGCGAGGTGGCCCCCGGCGCTTTCGCCGCGGCAGGCGCCTCGCCGTGCCGCGCCATGTACGCCGTCACCTCGTCCATCAGCCGCGCGCTTGGCGCCCGGCCCTTCTCGCGAAGGTCGAAGACGAAACGAGGATCGCCGACCGCTTCCTTGCCGAAACGCGTCGCCGACATCCCGGTCCGCACCAGAAAAGCCTCGATTTCCGCCCGGAATTCGTCGGAATAGGACATTTCAGGATTATAGGATTTATCCTATTTCACGGCAAGGGCCATCAGGATATCACCTTCAACCCGGCGACCACGGCAACGATGGCGATCACCCACAGCGCGACGCGGCCCCAGCGCGCCGCATGCGCCTCGGAGCGGCCGATGCCGGCGATGGTTTCCGGGTCGAGGCGGATGCCCTTTTCGCCCATGCGATCGAATTCGGCCGAGAGCCGTTCGGCGCGCTCGGCCAGCCGCGGCAGCTCGTTGGCAAGCCGGGCGAGGGCGCCAAAGCCTTCGCCGACCCGTTCGAGCTGGCCGGCCGGGCCGAGATAGCGTCCGATCCAGTCACGCACCACCGGTTCCGACGTCGACCACATGTCGAAATTCGGATCGAGCGAGCGCGATACGCCCTCGACGACGACCATGGTCTTCTGCACAAGCAGGAGCTCCGGCCGCGTCTGCATGTCGAAGAGCTCGGTCACCTCGAAGAGCAGCGTCAGGAGGCGCGCCATCGAGATTTCGCTCGCCTTCTGGCCGTGGATCGGCTCGCCGATGGCGCGCAGCGCCTGCGCGAAATCGTCGAGCGAGTGCCGCGCCGGCACATAACCCGCCTCGAAATGGATCTCGGCGATGCGGCGATAGTCGCGCCCGATGAAGCCGTAGAGGATTTCCGCGAGGAAGCGCTGCTCGGCGCGGCCAAGCCTGCCCATGATGCCGAAATCGACCGCGACGATTGTCCCGGTCGCGTCGACGAAGAGGTTCCCCTGATGCATGTCGGCATGGAAGAAGCCGTCGCGGAGCGCGTGGCGCAGGAACGCCTGCATCAGCCGCCGGGCGAGCTCGGGCAGGTCGTGGCCGGCCGCTTCGAGTGCCGCGACGTCGGAAAGCTTGATGCCGTCGATCCATTCGAGCGTCAGCACGTCGCGCGCCGTCAGCTCCCATTCGACCTTCGGCACGCGGAAGCCGGTATCGGCAACCGTTGCCTCGCCCATCTCGGAAAGGGCGGCGGCTTCCAGGCGGAGGTCCATCTCGAGCGCCACCGACCGGTCGAGCGTCTCGACGACGGCGATCGGCCGAAGCCGCCGCGATGCCGGGTCGACGCGCTCGATCAGCCGCGCCGCGGCGAAGAAGGTCTCCATGTCGCGCTTGAAGCGGCGCCGCACGTCCGGCCGCAGCACCTTGACGGCGACGGCCTTGCGCTCGCCCCCGGCAGTTTCGATTTCGGCCTTGTGGACCTGGGCGATCGAAGCGGCCGCCACCGGCGGCGAGAAGGAACGAAAGAGGGAATCGATCGGCTTGCCGAGCGCCTTCTCGATCATGAGGCGCGCCTCGGCATCGGGAAAGGGCGGGATCTCGTCACGAAGCCGGCCGAGCATTCTCGCATTGTCGATGCCGACGATGTCGGCCCGCGTCGCCAGGAACTGGCCGAGCTTGATGTAGGAGGGGCCGAGCCGGTTGAGCGCCGCGGTTATGCGCTCGGGGCGCGTGGCCTCGTCGGCGCCGCGCTTTTCGAGGAGCTTGCCGAGCCGGATCGCGGCGCGCGGTAGGGCAGGCAGGTCGTCGATCTCGACCAGCGAGAAGGCGCCCTCGCGGGCAAGCAGGAATCCGGCTCCCGCCATGCGGAAGAGCGCGGCAAGGGTTCCCGCCATTATCTCAGAGCTTCCAGCCCGAATGCAGCGCGGCGATCCCGCCCGAGAGATTGCGGAATTCGACTTTCTCGAATCCGGCCTTCTCGATCATCGCCGCGAAGCGCGCCTGGTTCGGAAAGCGGGCGATCGACTCGACAAGGTAGCGGTAGGAGTCGGCGTCGCCGGCGACGAGCTGGCCGAGCCGCGGGATGACGTTGAAGGAATAAAACTCATAAAGCCTGTCGAGGCCGGCGACGTCGACCGCCGAGAATTCGAGGCAGAGGAAGCGGCCACCCGGCTTCAGCACGCGGAAGGCCTCTTCCAGCGCCACCTGGATGCGCGGCACGTTGCGGATGCCGAAGGCGATCGTCACGGCGTCGAAGCGACCGTCGTCGAAAGGCAGGTCCTCGGCATTGGCTTCCGCGAAGGTGACGCGGCTGTCGAGGCCTCGCTTGATCGCGCGCGCCTCGCCGACGGCGAGCATTTCCTTGTTGATGTCCGCGACCGTCACTCTGGCGCCGGCGCCGCGTTCGGCGATCCGGAAGGCGATATCGCCGGTGCCGCCGGCCACGTCGAGATAATCGCGGCGCGAGGCCTGGCGCGGCACGGCGAGCCAGCCGACCATCGCGTCCTTCCAGAGCCGGTGCAGGCCGCCCGACATCAGGTCGTTCATCAGGTCGTAGCGCCCGGCGACCTTGGCGAAGACCGCGTCGACCATGCCCTGCTTTTCGTCGAGGCCGACCTCGCGAAAGCCGAAAGCCGCGCGTTCCTTGCGGGTGGCCGCGTCGCCTTCGGCAGAATTAACCGTCATGAGCCTTCTCCAGAACCGGGCGGACCATAGCCCAAGCCCTCCCTTCAGGCTATCGTCGCGCCCCTTGCCAGACCATTGACGCGGCCCCATGCCTGAACTTCCCGAAGTCGAAACCGTCCGCCTCGGCCTTGCCCCGGTGATGGAAGGCGCCTCGATCGACAAGGTCGAGCTCCGCCGCCCCGATCTCCGGACCGCCTTTCCGCCGGATTTCGCCAGGCGCCTGAAGGGCCGCAAGATCGTCAGCCTCGGCCGGCGCGCCAAATATCTGCTTGCCGATCTCGACAGCGGCGACGTCCTCGTCATGCATCTCGGCATGTCGGGTTCCTTCCGCATCGAGGCCGACGGCAAGGCGGCGATCGCCGGCACCTATTACCATCCGCGCAGCGAGCGCCGCTCCCATGATCACGTCGTCTTCCATCTCTCCAATGGCGCGACCGTCGTCTTCAACGATCCACGCCGTTTCGGCCTGATGGACCTCGTGCCGCGCGCCGATCTCGAGGCCTCGAAGCATTTTCATGCCATGGGCATCGAGCCGCTCGGCAACGTCCTCGACGGCGGCACGCTGGCGACGCTCTTCGCCGGCCGCTCCGCCCCGCTGAAATCGGTGCTGATGGATCAGCGCCTCGTCGCCGGCCTCGGCAATATATATGTCTGCGAAGCGCTGTGGCGGTCGGAGCTGTCGCCGGTGCGCAAGGCCGGCACGCTCGCGACCAAGGCCGGCAAGCCGAAGCCCGGCGCCGATCGTCTCGCAGTCGCCATCCGCGAGGTCCTCCAGGCGGCGATTGCCGCCGGCGGCTCGTCGCTCCGCGACCATCGCCGCACCGACGGCGAGCTCGGCGACTTCCAGCATGAGTTTGCGGTCTACGATCGCGAAAGCGAGCCGTGCCTGCGCCCGGGCTGCCACGGCGTCATCCGCCGCATGGTCCAGGCCGGCCGCTCGACATTCTATTGTCCCGTCTGCCAGCGTTGAGAGGCTTCCGATGACCTTCGAGACCATCCTTGTCGAAACGCGCGGCCGCGTCGGCGTCATCACGCTCAACCGGCCCCAGGCGCTGAACGCTCTTAATGCCGCGCTGACCGACGAACTCGGCCGGGCGGTCGCCGGCTTCGACGAGAATCCCCGCATCGGCGCCATCGTGATCACCGGCTCGGAGAAGGCCTTCGCCGCCGGCGCCGACATCAAGGAGATGGTGTCGCTGACTTTCGTCGACGCCTTCCTGAAGGATTATGCCGCCGCGCTCGACCGGGTCGCCGGCGCCCGCAAGCCGGTCATCGCCGCGGTCGCCGGCTATTGCCTCGGCGGCGGCTGCGAGCTCGCCATGGCCTGCGACTTCATCCTCGCCGCCGATACGGCCCGCTTCGGCCAGCCCGAGATCACGCTGGGCGTCATTCCCGGCATGGGCGGCACCCAGCGCCTGACCCGCGCCGTCGGCAAGGCCAAGGCGATGGACCTGATCCTGACCGGCCGCCTGATGGATGCCCAGGAAGCCGAGCGGGCCGGTCTCGTCGCCCGCATCGTTCCGGCCGCGGGCCTCCTCGACGAGGCCTTCAAAACCGCCGAAAAGATCGCCGGCTTCTCGCTGCCCTCGGTCATGATGGCCAAGGAAGCGGTTGCCCGGGCGCTGGAGACCGGGCTGGCCGAGGGCATCCGCTTCGAAAGGCGCCTGTTTCATGCCCTTTTCGCCACGGAAGACCAGAAGGAGGGCATGGCTGCCTTCGTCGAGAAGCGCGCCCCCCAGTTCAAAAACCGCTAGATCGCGGGATTTCGCCGGCAGGCGTTGACGGGAAGGGCGCCTCAACCTATAAGCCTGCCCACGTTTCGCGGGGTGGCTCTGCCGCTCGCGTCCATCCATTCAGCAAGGCAGTTTCGATGGCCAATACAGCTTCCGCCAAGAAGGCGACGCGCAAGATCGCGCGCCGGACCGAAATCAACAAAGCCCGCGTCAGCCGCGTCCGCACATTCCTGCGCAAGGTCGAGGAAGCCATCGCTTCCGGCGACAAGCAGGCGGCAGCCGATGCCTTCAAGGTCGCGCAGCCGGAACTGATGCGTGCGGCGGGCCACGGCGTCCTCCACCGCAACACGGCGTCCCGGAAGATCTCGCGCCTCGCGGCCCGGGTGAAGACGATCGCCTGATCGGTTACCATTCGTCCGACATTTTGTTTAAAAGGCCGGCCATCCGCCGGGCCTTCTGTTATCCGGCTAAGCCGAATCGGCTGCAGTCGCGGACTCGGAAAGCAATGGCCGGCGCGGTTTTCCACGTTAAAATCCGCTCTTTGACGTGACTCCCAAAAACGTTGTTTTTCAATGGTCTGCGGGTCGGTTGTGACAATTGCGTGAGACTCGCTGGAGTCGGGGGCGGTCGAAAGGTTGCCGATTATAATTTTTTTGCCGGCGACGTTTTAGCCACAGGTGTTGCCGGCGGAAACCAAGTTCATTGAGTCGCAATAGCTTTTCACCACGACGGCCCCGCCGGCCTCGCGCCAAACGCGGCTCCCTCCGCCCCGCCGCACGCGACGCGGCATTGATAGAGTCCCCCCACCTGTGTAATTTCACGAGGCATTGCGGTGGACGACAGACTAGTAACTCGTATTGATCTTCCCAAAATCGCAGGCGTTTGAAGATTTGAGCAGTGACGGCGAAAGCAGTCGGGCTCGGAAATGTGGCATAGTCTCGTAAGCGGCGATTTTAGTATGCGTTTTAGACCTATTGGTTTGCTTCCCACATTTGGGAAGTCCTTTTAAGCGTCAAAAATAATCTGAGTTTGAACATCGTGCGCCAGCGGAATAGCGGCGCGGGGGCCTTAATGTCTGAAAATTTTGCTGCGCTCTATGCGGGCGACGTATCATCGCGGGATGCGTGGGACGGTCTGTCTGCCTCGACCGAGGCGGCGCTGATCGATGTCCGCAGCAAGGCCGAGTGGGTCTATGTCGGCGTTCCCGTCGTGTCCTCGATCGGCAAGAAGACGCTGCTGATCGAATGGGACGATTTCACCACCGGCGCCCTGGTCCCCGATTTCATCGGGCGGATGAAAGCCGCGCTCGCCGAGCACGGCATCAAGGACGATGCGCCTCTCTATTTCCTGTGCCGGTCGGGCAACCGCAGCCGCAATGCGGCCATCGCGGCGACCGCCGCCGGACATGGGAACTGCTTCAACATTGAGTTCGGCTTCGAAGGACGGCTCGACGCCGAACGTCATCGCAACACGCCGGGAAGCTGGAAAGCGGAGGGCCTGCCATGGGTTCAGTCGTAATGCATCCCGTCAGCCTGATGGGCGCGGTCAATCTTCCCGTAGCGGCGGGCGGCGATCGCGAACTGTTACGCGCGACGGCGATAGACAGCATTCGGCTTGTCGAGACGAACAGAAACGACGCATGCGAGGAGGCACGACCGATGGCGGGGGAGCGACCGAATGCAGAACAATGGTCGCGCGTGAAGCAGCGCCTGCGGACCGAACTTGGCGAGGATGTGTTCACGAGCTGGTTCGCCCGGATCGAGTTCGAAGAGGCCGATCGCAACATCATCTACCTTTCGGTTCCGACCCGATTCCTGAAGTCCTGGATCCTCTCGCATTACCGCGACCGCGTGGTCGCGCTCTGGCACGAGGAACTCGGCGCGCCGGCCCTGATCGAGATCACGGTGCGCGGCACCGTCCGTGCTCGTCCGCAGCCGCGGCCGGAAGCGGAGACGGGTTCCGACGCGCCATTAGCGCCGGTGCTGGCACTGCCGGAGCCGGTAGCGGCCCCGTCCTTTGTCGCCAAGCGCATCGTCGAGCCCGAAGGCGCGCTGGGCGGCTCGCCGGTCGATCCCCGCTACACCTTCGAGACCTTCTGCGACGGCGTTGCCAACCGCGTCGCCTATGCGGCGGCCCGCGCCGTCGCCGAGACGCCGTCGGGACGGCCGAGCCAGTTCAACCCTCTCTACATCCATGCCGGTGTCGGGCGCGGCAAGACGCATCTTCTCCATGCCACGGCGCGCGCCGCGCGCCGTGCCGAGCCCGGCCGCAAAGTGGTCTACCTGACCGCCGAGCACTTCATGTTCCGCTTCGTCGCGGCGCTGCGCAACCAGTCGGCGATCCCTTTCAAGGAGAGCCTGCGCGACATCGACCTGCTCCTGATCGACGACATGCAGTTCCTGCAGGGAAAATCCGTGCAGCAGGAATTCTGCCACATGCTGAACGCGCTGATCGACGGCGCCCGCCAGGTGGTGGTGGCCGCCGACCGACCGCCGGCCGAGCTTGAATCGCTCGACGAGCGTGTCCGCTCGCGGCTGAAGGGCGGCGTCGCCTTCGAGATCGGCTCGCCCGATATCGATCTGCGCCGCAAGATCCTGGCGAGCCGCTACGCGGTCGCGCTGCAGCGGAATCGCGGCCTCGATATCCCCGAGTCGATCCTCGAATATGTGGCGCAATCGGTCGTCTCCAACGGCCGCGACCTCGAGGGGGCGCTGAACCGCCTCGTCGCCCAGTGGCAGTTCACCAATCATCCGGTGACCATCCATTCGGCCGAGATCACGCTCCGCGATCTCGTCGGCAACCGCGAGCCGCGCCGGGTCCGTATCGAGGACATCCAGCGTGTCGTGGCGCGGCACTACAACGTCTCGAAGGCGGATCTCCTGTCGAGCCGGCGTACCCGCACCATCGTTCGCCCACGGCAGATCGCCATGTATCTCGCCAAGGTGCTGACGCCGCGGTCCTTGCCGGAAATCGGCAGGCGGTTCGGCGGCCGCGACCACACGACCGTTTTGCATGCAGTTCGCAAGATCGAAGGCATGATCGACGGAGACAAAGTGCTCGCCGAGGAGATCGAGCTCCTCAAGCGGATGATCGACGAGTAGTCGACGGGACGACACTATGCCGCTTCTCCGGCCAGAACGGAGAGGCGGCGTTCCTTTGGCGAAATGCACGCCTGCCCTTGCGCTTTTTCGGGGGGCGGGCCAATTTCGTCAGTCCGGACCGGCCCTGCCGCCCTCGCGTAACCGTCCGCCTTAGGCGGCGACCTGGAAGGACAGCATACGACATGCGCGCGACCGTCGAGCGATCGCACCTCCTCAAATCCCTGGGTCACGTCCACCGCGTGGTGGAACGCCGGAACACGATCCCGATCCTGTCCAACGTTCTCCTGCGGGCCGAGGGATCGAACCTGACGATGAAGGCGACCGACCTCGATCTCGAGGTGACGGAATCGGTGCCGGCCGATATCGGCCAGAGCGGCGCCACGACGGTGCCGGCCCATATCTTCTACGAAATCGTCCGCAAGCTTCCCGACGGCGCCGAGGTTTCGCTCGATACCGGCGACGGCTCGCAGCTGGCGCTCCGCGCCGGCCGCTCCAATTTCACCCTGCAGGTCCTGCCGGAGACCGACTTTCCCGATCTCACCACAGGCGAGTTCCCGACGCGCTTCTCGCTGCCGGCGGCGGCGCTGAAGAAGCTGATCGACCGCACGCAATTCGCGATCTCGACCGAAGAGACCCGCTACTATCTGAACGGCATCTACCTCCACGCCGTGAAGGTCGCCGGCAAGCCGATGCTGCGCGCCGTCGCGACCGACGGCCACCGCCTCGCCCAGGCGCAGATGGACGCGCCCGCCGGTTCCGAGAGCATGGCCGGCGTGATCGTGCCGCGCAAAGCCGTCGGCGAGATTCAGAAGCTCGTCGAGGCGCCCGACGCCGAGGTCGGCATCGAGCTCTCCGACACCAAGATCCGCCTCACCATCGGTTCGGTCGTGCTGACCTCGAAGCTCATCGACGGCACCTTCCCGGATTATGTGCGCGTCATCCCGCAGGGCAACGACAAGATCCTCAAGGTCGACCGCGGCGAGTTCGCCAGCGCCGTCGACCGCGTCTCGACGATCTCCAGCGAACGCGGCCGCGCCGTGAAGATCGCTTTGTCAGAGGGCCGGATGGTGCTCTCGGTCAACAATCCCGATTCCGGCAGCGCCACCGAGGAGCTCGGCGTCGACTATCCCGCAGACGCGATCGAGATCGGCTTCAACTCGCGCTACCTGCTCGATGTCGCCGCCCAGCTCGAGACCAGCGCCGCCGAATTCCGCTTCGCCGATTCCGGCTCGCCGACGCTGATCACCGACCAGGGCGAACTGAACGCGCTCTATGTCCTCATGCCGATGCGGGTGTGAGGCGCCAAGACGGTTGAACCTGTCGCTCTCGCTCCCCACTTTCGCAGGACGAGCGGGAAAGCAGATTGTCTGCTGCATTGAGGGCAGGGGCCGAAGGGTGACGCGTCAATGGCTGTCTATGTCGATGCGGCGATCTGGTCCTGGCACGGCTTCCGCTGGTGCCATCTGCTCGCCGACGACATCGACGAGCTGCACCGTTTCGCCGCCGAGATCGGCCTGAAGCGGATTTCCTATCAGGGCCCGCCCAAGACCGGCACGCCACATTACGATCTGACCGCCTATGAACGCGGCGTCGCGCTTCGCCGCGGCGCCATCGCATCGAGCCGCACGGAGATCGTGCTGGCGGCACGAAGCCTGCGCCAGAAACTGTCGGCCTGAGATCGACGACCGCGAGAAGCAGCCCGGAGGAGCAGATGACGTCACCGGCCAAGGCCACCAAAGCGAGTGTCGTCACGGCGCTCAGCTATCGCGACCCGGATCGCGCCTTGCGGATCCTGACCGACACATTCGGCTTCGCCGAACATTCCGTCTATCGCGACGATGCCGGCAAGCTCATGCATGCCGAACTCTCCTTCGGCAACGGCATGATCATGATCGGTCCGGTCAGCGACAAGGGCTTCGGCGCGATGATGCGCGAGCCGTCGAAGATCGGCGGCGTCACCGCCACCGTCTACGCGATCGTCACCGATCCCGACGCCCATCATGCCAGATCCGTCGCAGCCGGCCTCGAAATCGTCATGCCGCTCCGCGACGAGTTCTATGGCGGCCGCGAATATTCCTGCCGCGACGCGGAAGGCCATATCTGGACCTTCGGCACCTACGATCCCTGGACGCCGAAATAGCGGCAGCGACGCGCGGCCTGCTTTACGCAATCGGCGGGGCTCCCTGGTCGCGGGCGCTCTATCCGCTGCTCGTCAAGGCGCGCCTCTGGCTCCTGCGGCAGCGCGGCCGCACGCTGATCCCCTGAAGCCAAAGCCCATGCACGTAAAAGAAAGGCCGCCCGGAGGCGGCCTTTCCATTGTCAGTCCGCGAAAGGCGGGTGACCGAACCGGCCTCTTTACGAGGCGCAATCCTCGCAAGAGGCGAGGACCCAGGTCATTTCCGCCACACGCGGCGCAGAACAATGAGACACTAGATCACCTCCTTCCGTTTAGTTGATGGGACGCCAAATATGGCAATAGAGGCCGAGTCGTGCAAGGGCGTCGAAAGACGGCCTGTCGCGACCCCGCCGCCCTTGGCCCGGAGTGGCGATAACGGCGGTATTCCGGACGGCGGCGAGGCGCTATAAGCCGCCCGTGCCCGCTCCCGACGCCATGAAACGCACTTACCTTGCCGCGCTGAAGCTTTCGGGCTTCCGCAACTATGCGGGGCTGTCGCTGGCGCTCGACCGGCGCTCTGTCGTCTTCATCGGCCCGAACGGCGCCGGCAAGACCAATCTTCTCGAGGCGATTTCCTTCCTGTCGCCCGGCCGCGGCCTCCGCCGCGCCTCTCTCGACGAGGTCGCGCGCACCCCCGGCGACGGTTCCTGGGCGGTCGCCGCGACTCTCGAAAATGCCGCCGGCGCGGTCGATGTCGGCACCGGCGTGGCGCTCGGGCCGGAGGGGCCGGAGACGCGCCGCTCGGTTCGCGTCAACCACGCCGCGGCGCGCTCGCCGGATGCGCTCCTCGAGCATGTCCGCATCGTCTGGCTGACGCCGGCGATGGACGGGCTCTTCACCGGGCCGGCCAGCGACCGCCGGCGCTTCCTCGATCGCGCCGTCTTCGCCATCGACCGCCAGCACGGCACCCGCGTCAACGCCTTCGAGCGCGCCATGCGCGGCCGCAACCGGCTTCTGTCCGACCCCAATCCCGACCGCGCCTGGCTGAGCGCCATCGAGACCGAGATGGCCGAGCTCGGCGTCGCCATCGCCGCGGCGCGGCGCGAATGGGTCGGCCTCGCCAATGCGCTGATCGCCGAGAACACCGCCAACGCGCCTTTCCCGGCCGCCGGCATCGCGCTCGACGGTCTGCTGGAGCAGGATCTCGCCGACCGCTCCGCGGCGGAAGCCGAGGACCGCTACCGCACGCGGCTCGGCAGCGAGCGTCCGCGCGATGCGGCTGCGGGCCGGACGCTCGCCGGTCCGCATCTTGCCGAGCTGAAGGTCCGCCATCTGCCGAAGGACATGCCGGCCGAAAGCTGCTCGACCGGCGAGCAGAAGGCGCTGCTTGTCGGCCTCGTGCTGGCCCAGGCCCGGCTTGCCGCAAAAATCTCCGGCGAGACGCCGATCGTGCTCCTCGACGAGATCGCCGCCCATCTCGACCAGGCCCGCCGCGAGGCGCTCTTCCGGCTTCTCGACGATCTCGGCAGCCAGACCTTCATGACCGGCACCGATGCCGAGCCCTTCGCCGCGATCGGCGATGCAGTCCGCATGCTTGCCGTCGAGGCCGGCCACGTCAGCCCGACCTGAAATACTCAGGCCGAGCGCCGGACACGCTGCGTCAGGATGTAGATCGTGGCGAACACCAGGATCGCAGCCGCCAATGCCGCGATGATCTTATGCTCGATCGCCGGCAGCGACCCCGCCGTGACATGGAAGACGGCACTGAGCGCATAGCCGATCGCCGTCATCAGCGCCGCCCAGGCGAGCGCCGAGATCGTATTGAGGGCCACGTAGCGCGCCGCCGGGATGTTGGAGACGCCGACCGCGATCGGGCTCACCACCCGGAAGCCGTATAGGAAGCGGAAGGCGAGGATGAATTGCGTCGGCTTCTCCTCGATCCGGGCAAGCACCTTCGCGAAGAGCGGCCGCACCAGCTGGCGGCGGACGAAGGGGGCGCCGGAGAAGCGCCGGCCGAGCAGGAAAAGCCCCTGGTCGCCGATCCACGAGCCGACAAAGGCGGCGAGAAAGACGCCGGCCGGGCTCATCAGGCCCTGGTGGCAGAGGAAGCCGGCCATGACCACGACGGTCTCGCCCTCGACGATCGCGCCGACCAGCACGACGACGAGTCCGTAGGTAGCGATGAAGTCTTCGAGCCCGGTCACCATGGCGCTATTCTCATGCCTGATTTTGCCGCGTCAAACCGCTCTTCATGCGGCCCCCGAAATCGACCTAAATTCTTGTCCCGGGGGCGAAATTTCGTCTTGGAAGTGTTATATTAGTACCAGTGATTCTGGGGTTCCGTGGGAACCCCATTCAACAAGGCTGGCAGAGCCGGCCGCCCGATGCGGCGGACGCCGCCGGACCCGTTTCAATGAACGGAAAAAGATGAACGAAATCAATCCCGTCGCTCAGGGCGCCAACGTATATGACGCAGAATCGATCAAGGTCCTCAAGGGCCTTGACGCGGTCCGCAAGCGCCCGGGCATGTATATCGGCGACACCGACGACGGCTCCGGCCTCCACCACATGGTCTATGAGGCGGTCGACAACGCCATCGACGAGGCGCTGGCCGGCCATGCCGATGAGGTCAGCGTTGTCCTCAATGCCGATGGTTCGGCGACCGTGCGCGATAATGGCCGCGGCATCCCGACTGACATCCACAAGGGGGAGGGCGTCTCCGCCGCCGAGGTCATCATGACCCAGCTTCATGCCGGCGGTAAATTCGACCAGAACTCCTACAAGGTCTCCGGCGGCCTGCACGGCGTCGGCGTTTCGGTCGTCAACGCCCTGTCGAGCTGGCTCAGGCTCCGCATCTGGCGGGATGGCAAGATCCACGAGATCAATTTTACCCATGGCGTGCCGGATGCGCCGCTGAAGATCGTCGGCGACTGGGACGGGCGCAACGGCACCGAAGTCTCGTTCCTGCCGTCGACCGGCACCTTCACCAAGACCGAGTTCGACTACGCGACGCTCGAGCATCGCCTGCGCGAACTCGCCTTCCTCAATTCCGGCGTCAAGATCGTGCTGACCGACCGCCGCGGCGTCGAGCCGAAGACCGACACGCTGATGTATGAGGGCGGGCTTGAGGCCTTCGTCAAATTCCTCGACCGCACCAAGCATCCGCTCATCCCGCAGCCGATCGTGGTGCGTGCCGAGCGCGACGGCATCACCGTCGAAGTCGCCATGCAGTGGAACGATTCCTATTACGAGAACGTCCTCTGCTTCACCAACAACATCCCGCAGCGCGACGGCGGCACCCATCTCGCCGGCTTCCGCGGCGCGCTGACGCGCCAGGTGACTTCCTATGCCGAGAACAACACCGGCGGCCGCAAGGAGAAGGTCTCGCTGACCGGCGACGATTGCCGCGAAGGCCTGACCGCGGTTCTCTCGGTCAAGGTCCCCGACCCGAAATTCTCGTCGCAGACCAAGGACAAGCTGGTCTCCTCGGAAGTCCGCCCGGTCGTCGAAAGCCTCGTCAATGACGGGCTCGGCACCTGGTTCGAGGAGCACCCGGCCGAGGCCAAGGAGATCGTCGCCAAGGTTGCGCAGGCCGCCGCTGCCCGCGAGGCGGCGCGCAAGGCCCGCGAGCTCACCCGCAAGGGTGCGCTCAGCATCACCTCGCTGCCCGGCAAGCTCGCCGATTGCCAGGAACGCGATCCTGCCAAGTCGGAGATCTTCATCGTCGAGGGCGACTCGGCCGGCGGCTCGGCCAAGCAGGGCCGCAATCGCGCGAACCAGGCGGTGCTGCCGCTGCGCGGCAAGATCCTCAATGTCGAGCGCGTCCAGCTCGACAAGATGCTGTCCTCCGAGCAGATCGGCACGCTGATCATGGCGCTCGGCACCGGCATCGGCAAAGAGGAGTTCAACCCCGACAAGCTCCGCTACCACAAGATCATCATCATGACGGACGCCGACGTCGACGGCGCCCATATCCGCACGCTGCTGCTGACCTTCCTGTTCCGCCAGATGCCGGAGCTGATCGAGCGCGGCCATGTCTTCATCGCGCAGCCGCCGCTCTACAAGGTCAAGCGCGGCCAGTCCGAGGTCTATCTCAAGAACGAACGCGCGCTCGAGGATTACCTGATCGCCGCCGGCCTCGATGATTCCGTCCTCAAGCTCGCCCGTGGCGACGATCGCGCCAGCGCCGATCTCGCCGAGATCGTCCGCGACGCGCGCGCCATCGTCCAGATCCTGAACGGCATCCACTCGCGTTACGACCGCTCGGTCGTCGAGCAGGTGGCGATCGCCGGTGCGCTCAACGCCGCGATCCTATCGGAGACCGACGTCGCCGACGAGGCCGCCGCCTATGTCGCGCGGCGTCTCGATGCGCTTGCCGAGGAGGGCGAGAGCGGCTGGGTGGGTCACTTCTCCCAGCAGACCGGCTTCCGCTTCGAGCGCGAGGTCCGCGGCGTCCGCGAAGTCGCCAACATCGATGCGGCGCTTCTGGAATCGGCCGATGTCCGCAAGCTCGACCAGTATGCCCCGAAGCTGCAGCCGATCTACGGCAAGTTCGCGCGCTTCCAGCGCAAGGACGACGAGACCATCGTCCATGGCCCGCGCGATCTCTTGGCGGCGGTGCTTGCGGTCGGCCGCAAGGGCCTGTCGCTGCAGCGCTACAAAGGCCTCGGCGAGATGAACTCGGACCAGCTCTGGGAAACGACGCTCGATCCGGAAGAGCGCACGCTCCTCCAGGTCAAGATACGCGAGGCCGACGAGGCCGACGATCTCTTCGGCCGCCTGATGGGCAACGATGTCGAGCCGCGCCGCGACTTCATCCAGGACAACGCCCTGAACGTCGCCAATCTCGACGTCTAGTTTCTTTGGTTTTGCGCAATGTCGGACGGAAAACCGGTTTCCACTTTTCCTGACATTGCTCTAAGAACTAGGTGAAGGCCGCGCTCAGGCGGCCTTCTTTTCCACCGCGAGCTTCGCCCGCGCGCTCTTGAGCGCTTCGGTCCATATCAGGAGCTGGTCGAGCATCGTATCGGCTTGGCTCTGCGCCGGCGCGAACTGCGCCGCCGTGGCCGTCTCCTCGTTGCGCAGCGCCAGATAGACATCGAGCGGCAGATGCACGGCCTGGCGCACCGGCGCGAGCTGCAACTCGATAGAGACGAGGCGCAGCTGCTCGACGGCGCGGGCGCCGCCGACGCCGCCATAGGACACGAAGCCGACCGCCTTGTTGTTCCATTCCTTGTAGACGAAATCGATCGCGTTCTTGAGGACCGCGGTGTAGCCGCGGTTATATTCCGGCGCGATGATGACGAAGCCGTCGGCCTCGTCGATCTTCCGCGTCCAGGCCCTGACGACATCGTCGCCGAAACCTTCCGGTAGCCAGGAGGGCGAGGCCGCCTGGTCGAAAAAGGGCATCGGATAGTCGCGGAGGTCAAGAAGCTCGGCGGTGACGCCCTTCCGCTTCTTCAGCTCTTCCAGGATCCAGCGCGCCGGCTTCTCGCTGAAGCGGCCCGGACGCGTGCTGCCAATTATGACGGCGATCTTCGACATTATGTTTCCCTCGCAGATTTTCTCATCATGCAAATTAGGGGAAGGACTCCGGGCAGGAAGTGCGCAAATTGTGATCGGTCCCATCAGCCAGGGCGAGAGACGCCGCGTCAATTCGGCCGGCCGGGCTGGAGAACCTGCGGCGGGGCCCGAAAAGGTCAGCCCGTTTTTCTTGCGGCCGGCCGAAGGGCTCGCCACATAATCGGAGCCATGGTCGTCTATCGCCGCCTCGAATTTCGCAATGCCGGTATCGGCACCCGTATCCTCGGCTTGCTCGCCGCGCTGGTGGGGCTGGGCCTTGCCATCGTCCTCATCGTCTTTGCCGTCGGCGTCGCGCTGGTGCTGCTGCCGATCGTCGTCGTCGCGATCCTGATCGGCCGCTGGCGCTGGAAGAAGATGGTGGCCGAGGCGCAAAAACGAACCGGCCCGCGCGATACGGGCGGACCGGTCATCGAACTCGACTATGAAGTGGTCGACCGCGAGCGGAAGCCCTGAGCCTCGCGCTTACGACGGGCGGATATATTTTCCGTAGACCCAGGCCGTGCGGTATTCGCCGGTGCCCTGCGGGTCGATCCAGGCCTGGCACCAGACGTGGCGGACATGCTGGCGCTGCTGCCAGGCGGGCAGGCCGCTGATCTGTTCAAGGTTGAGGCCGTTGGTGCAGACGCCGGTCAGCGACAGCATCGTGCCGTTCGGATAGGCGACGAGGATCGTCGACTGCGAACTCGGATAGGCGCGGACATTCAGCGTGTCCCAGGCGGGCACGTCGGCGATCTGCCAGCCATAAAAGGCCGAGCTGACGGAGGGCGCTGTGCCGGCGAAGAGACCGGCCATCGCGACCGTCAAGGCGAGGAAGAAGGTGCGGATCTTGGTCATCGGGGTTCTCCTTGAGCGTCGCCGGACGATGCGTCACCGGCGTTTCATGACCGCGACCTTGACCGATCCCGGCTGAATGCGCTGTGAACGTGTTCTGTGACCCCGGTCACAACCCGGCGCGCCGCGGCCGGGCCTCGCCAGCGGGCAGGCCGGGCGCTAGTTTGCCGCCCGAAGGAGCTTGTCACCGATGGATTTCTCGCCGGAAGAGATCGAGCGCTATGCCCGCCACATCGTGCTTGCCGATGTCGGCGGCCCCGGCCAGCAGAAGCTGAAGGCCGCCCGCGTCGCGATTGTCGGCCTTGGCGGCCTCGGCAGCCCGGCAGCCCAATATCTGGCCGCCGCCGGCGTCGGCGCGCTGCGCCTCATCGATCACGACACGGTCTCGCTTTCCAATCTCCAGCGGCAGGTCATCCACGATACCGGCGCGGTCGGCCTGCCGAAGGTCGAAAGCGCCCGCCGCGCGCTTGCCCGCCTCAATCCGCATGTGACGATCGAATCGGTTCCGGAACGGCTGCGCAGCGACAACGCCGCCGCCCTTCTCGGCGATGCCGATCTGGTGCTCGACTGCACCGACAGCTTCGCCGCCCGCATTCTCATCTCCGATCAGTGCTTCTATGCGCGCAAACCCCTGGTGACGGCCGCCGTCGGCCAGTTCGACGCCTCGATCACCACCCTGAAGCCTTATGCGAGCGCCGCCGACGGCACACCCAACCCGACCTGGCGCTGCCTGTTCCCCGAGGCGCCGCCGGACGGCCTGCTGCCGAGCTGTGCCGAGGCCGGCATTCTCGGCGCCCTGGTCGGCGTCATCGGCGCCATGCAGGCGCTGGAGGCCATCAAGGAGATCGTCGGCATCGGCGAGGGCCTGGTTGGCCGGCTGCTGCTCTACGACGCCCGTTCGGCCCGTTTCGAGACCGTCGCCTATCGCTGGGATCCGGACAATCCGCTGAACGGACGCAAGGCCGCCGCCGAATAAGCCGGCGTTGAGGCGTCCTTAACCACGATCCGCCAAATTGGCTGGGGATGGGTTCAGAGCAATGTCAGGAAAAGTGGGAACCGGTTTTCCGTCCGACATTGCGTAGGATCAAAGGGTGGCGGAAGCGAATGCCAGTAGCCTTGTTGCGTAATCGTACCCGGTCCGCGCTCCAGCGTTCGGCCGGGATTGTCGTTATCGCATTGTCGATGGTCGTCCTGCCGGGCGGGGCGCCGCAGGCTGCCGCCCCCGGCGCCGCGACGCCGGCGGCGAAGCCGTCCGGGAGCGGCCTGCCGGTGCCGCGCTTCGTCAGCCTCAAGGCCGGCCGCGTCAATGTCCGTATCGGCCCTGGCGAGGACTACAAGATCGCCTGGGTCTTCACGCGGCCCGGCCTGCCGATCGAGGTCATCCAGGAATACGACACCTGGCGGCGCATCCGCGATTCGGACGGCACCGTCGGCTGGGTGTTCCAGAGCCTGTTGTCGGGCAAGCGCAACGCCGTCGTGGCGCCCTGGGCGAGCGGCGATCCGCGCCCGGTCCGCACCTCGGCGGCGCCGGACGCACCGATTGCCGCCTATCTGCAGCCGGGCGTCATGGCCGAGATCGATCATTGCGCCACCGGCTGGTGCCGCCTCAAGGGCGACAAGTTCCGCGGCTGGATCTCGCAGGACCAGCTCTGGGGCGTCTATCCGGGTGAGGAAGTCGACTAAAAAATCGCGCCAGACTGCGTCCGGCGCGCGAAGACGCGCCGGCGTCGGGTCGGATCGCGAAGAATTCAGACCTTGATGCGCCGCAGCCTGACGACGACGTCGACCCGGCTGATCTCGTAGCCGGCCGGCGCCTCGGGCACCCGGCCGACGCCGAGCTGGCCGTGCGGGATGTCCATCACCTCATTGTCGTCCTCGACGAAGAAATGATGATGGTCGTCGACATTGGTGTCGAAATAGGTTTTCGACCCGTCGACCGCGACTTCGCGCAACAGCCCCGATTCGGTGAACTGGTGGAGCGTGTTGTAGACGGTCGCAAGCGACACGGGCACGTTCTTGGTCAACGCCTCTTCATGCAGGCCTTCCGCCGAAATATGGCGGTTGCCCTTGGAATAGAGGAGCTCGGCGAGGGCGATGCGCTGGCGCGTCGGCCGCAGTCCCGACTGGCGGAGCATTCCACGGATTTCCGGCCGCGAACGCTCACCATGCTGGTGGTGGTGCTTTTCGATCTGGGTCATGTCTCTTCCATTGGCCGCGCGGTTCAAGGCCGCGGGTTGGGATAGGCACTCGAAGCCGCCGCGCGCGAGGCGTGGCAGCCAGCCCTTCTTTGCCGATTCCGGGGCGAAACCGCAATCGGAATCTGGGCTTGGCGGCGATCCGGACCCTCGGCCGCACCCGCCCCTGACATTTCTCCGGATTGCCCGCCAAGCGGCTTTCGTCGCTTCCGACAGCGGAAACCCTGTGTTAGGAAGTCCGATCATTCGTCGGGCACTCTCGATCGGAAGAGGCCAGGCATTATTGTATGACCGACACCAAGAGGCCGGCTGACAGTATGGAAGAACGCTCGTCGAACTTTGACTACGAGGCGCTGCTCAAATGCGGACGCGGGGAACTGTTTGGTGCCGGCAATGCGCAATTGCCGCTGCCGCCGATGCTGATGTTCGACCGCATCACGGCGATCTCCGAGGAGGGCGGTGAACACGGCAAGGGCCTCATCCGCGCCGAGCTCGACGTCAAGCCGGACCTCTGGTTCTTTGCCTGCCACTTCAAGGGCGATCCGGTCATGCCGGGCTGCCTCGGCCTCGACGCGCTCTGGCAGATGCTGGGCTTCTTCCTCGGCTGGCTGGGCGCCCCCGGCAAGGGCCGCGCGCTCTCGGTCGGCGAGGTGAAATTCTCGGGCATGGTCCTGCCGTCCGTGCGCCTCGTCGAATATGGCGTCGACCTGAAACGCGTTCTGCGCTCGAAGCTTGCCCTCGGCGTCGCCGACGGCTGGCTTAAGGCCGATGGCGAGACCATATACAGGGCCAAGGACTTGAAGGTCGGCCTGTTCCAGGGAAATCCCGAGCCGGCCGTCGGCTGATTGATGCGGGGCGCGCTGACGCGTGCCCGCGCCACGGAACATAACGAGGAACGCCAGCATGAAACGGGTCGTCGTGACGGGCATGGGTATTGTGTCGTCGATCGGCAACAACACCCAGGAAGTGCTCGCATCGCTGCGCGAGGCCCGGTCGGGTATCGTGCACGCCGACGTCTATGCCGAGCATGGCTTCCGCAGCCACGTGCATGGCGCCCCGACGCTCGATCCGGAAGCGATCGTCGACCGTCGCGCCATGCGCTTCCACGGCGGCGGCACCGCCTGGAATCACGTCGCCATGGATCAGGCGATCCTCGATGCGGGCCTCGAGCTGAACGAGGTCTCGAACGAGCGTACCGGCATCATCATGGGCTCCGGCGGCGCCTCGACCCGCGCCATCGTCGAGGCCGCCGACAAGACCCGCCAGTCGGGCTCGTCGAAGAAGGTCGGCCCTTTCGCCGTGCCGAAGGCGATGTCCTCGACCGCCTCGGCGACGCTCGGCACCTGGTTCAAGATCAAGGGCGTCAATTATTCGATCTCGTCGGCCTGCGCGACCTCGAATCACTGCATCGGCAATGCCTATGAGACGATCCAGTACGGCAAGCAGGACATCGTCTTCGCCGGCGGCTGCGAGGAACTCGACTGGACGCTGACCGTCCTCTTCGACGGCATGGGCGCTCTCTCCTCCAGGTTCAACGACCGGCCCGCCGTCGCCTCGCGGGCCTACGATAAGAATCGCGACGGATTCGTCATCAGCGCCGGCGCCGGCGTTCTCGTGCTCGAGGAGCTCGAGCACGCCAAGGCGCGCGGCGCCCGCATCTATGGCGAGGTCGTCGGCTATGGCGTCACTTCGGATGGCGTCGACATGGTCGCGCCGTCGGGCGAGGGTGCGGCGCGCTGCATGAAGATGGCGCTGTCGACGGTCGGCGAGAAGATCGACTACATCAATCCGCACGCCACCTCGACGCCGATCGGCGATCTCAAGGAGATCGAGGCGATCCGCGCGGTTTTTGGCTCCGGCGACAAATGCCCGCCGATCGCCGCGACGAAATCGCTGACCGGCCATTCGCAGGGCGCCACCGGCGTCCACGAGGCGGTCTATTCGCTTTTGATGATGAACAACCGTTTCATCTGCGAAAGCGCCAATATCGAGGAGCTCGACCCGGATTTCGCCGACATGCCGATCGTGCGCCGGCGCATCGACGATACCGAGCTGAACACCGTCGTCTCCAATTCCTTCGGGTTCGGCGGCACAAATGCGACGCTGGTCTTCCAGCGCTACGCGGGATGAGGTGACGATGCCTCCGGGGGGTTCAGCGTTATGACCGAAGGCCTGATGAAGGGCAAGCGCGGCCTCGTGATGGGCGTCGCCAACGATCACTCGATCGCCTGGGGCATCGCCCGGGCGCTCGCCCGCCAGGGTGCCGAGCTCGCCTTCACCTATCAGGGCGAGGCCTTCGGCCGCCGCGTCCGGCCGCTTGCCGATTCGGTCGGCGCCTCGACGCTGATCTCCTGCGACGTCGAGGATGTCGCCTCGCTCGATGCGGCGTTCGCCAGGCTGAAAGAGACATGGGGCACGATCGATTTCGTCGTCCATGCCATCGCCTTCTCCGACCGCGGCGAGCTCAAGGGCCGCTATGCCGATACGACCCGGGCGAATTTCGTCCGCACCATGGTCATCTCCTGCTTTTCCTTCACCGAGATCGCCCGCCGCGCCGCCGCGCTGATGCCGAAGGGCGGCGCCATGCTGACGCTGACCTATGGCGGCTCGACACGAGTCATGCCGAACTACAATGTCATGGGCGTCGCCAAGGCGGCGCTCGAATCCTCGGTCCGCTACCTCGCCGCCGATTTCGGCGAAGTCGGCATAAGGGTGAACGCCATCTCGGCCGGCCCGGTCCGCACGCTCGCCGGCTCCGGCATCTCCGATGCGCGGCTGATGTTCAACTACCAGAAGGCCAATTCGCCGCTCCGCCGCACCGTCACCATCGATGAGATCGGCAATACCGGGCTCTATCTCCTCTCTGACCTGTCCTCGGGCGTGACCGGCGAGATCCATTTCGTCGATTCCGGCTACAATATCGTCTCGATGCCCCGTCTCGACACGCTGAACAAGCATGATGCGCCGGACGAGCCGGGCTCCCAGGCAGCGGAATAACGGCGGCGGAAGGCCAACTTCCTTGAAACGGGTCGAATGGCCGCTTCACGCTTTGCCGGCGCGATGGTAGGAAGCCGCCCATGACGGCCTCCCCGCGCACCAATATTCGCAATTTTTCGATCGTCGCCCATATCGACCACGGCAAGTCGACCCTTGCCGACCGGCTGATCCAGATGACGGGAACGGTGGCGGCGCGCGACATGCGCGAGCAGCTCCTCGATTCCATGGATATCGAGCGCGAGCGCGGCATCACCATCAAGGCACAGACGGTCCGCCTCAATTACCGGGCCAAGGACGGCAAGGACTACGTCCTCAACCTCATCGACACGCCCGGCCATGTCGACTTCGCCTATGAGGTCAACCGGTCGCTGGCCGCCTGCGAGGGCTCGCTCCTTGTCGTCGACGCCTCGCAGGGCGTCGAGGCGCAGACGCTTGCCAATGTCTATCAGGCTCTCGACAACAATCACGAGATCGTCCCGGTCCTCAATAAGGTCGATCTGCCGGCGTCCGATCCGGAGCGCGTCAAAGCGCAGATCGAGGAAGTCATCGGCCTCGATGCGTCGGATGCGATCGCGATCTCGGCCAAGACCGGCGAAGGCGTCGACAAGGTGCTGGAGGCGATCGTCACCCGCCTGCCGCCGCCGGTCGGCGACGAGACCGCGCCGCTGAAGGCCCTCCTCGTCGATTCCTGGTACGACGCCTATCTCGGCGTCGTCGTGCTCGTTCGCGTCGTCGACGGCGTGCTCAAGAAGGGCATGAAGATCCGGATGATGAAGGCCGACGCCGCCCATGAGGTCGATCGCGTCGGCGTCTTCACCCCGAAGCTGGTCGACTGGCCGGAGCTGAAGCCCGGCGAGATCGGCTTCATCACCGGCTCGATCCGCCAGGTCGCCGATACCCGCGTCGGCGACACGATCACCGAGGAAAAGCGCCGCGCCACCGAGGCGCTGCCCGGTTTCCGCCCGGCCCAGCCGGTGGTCTTCTGCGGCATCTTCCCGGTCGACGCCGCCGATTTCGAGAATCTGCGTGCCGCCATCGGCAAGCTCCGCCTCAACGACGCCGCCTTCACCTATGAGATGGAGACCAGCGCCGCGCTCGGCTTCGGCTTCCGTTGCGGCTTCCTCGGCCTCCTCCATCTCGAGATCGTGCAGGAGCGCCTGGCGCGCGAGTTCAATCTCGACCTCATCGCGACGGCGCCTTCGGTCGTCTACAAGATCAAGCTCAACAATGGCGACGAGATCGAGCTTCACAATCCCGCCGACATGCCCGACCCGGTCAAGATCGACGAAATCTCGGAGCCTTGGCTCCGCGCCACCATCCTGACGCCCGACGAATTTCTCGGCTCCATTCTCAAGCTCTGCCAGGAGCGCCGCGGCATCCAGGTCGACCTCGCCTATGTCGGCAGCCGCGCCATGGTCAAATACGACCTGCCGCTGAACGAGGTCGTCTTCGATTTTTACGATCGCCTGAAGTCGATCTCGAAGGGCTATGCCTCTTTCGACTACAGCCTGACCGACTATCATCCCGGCGATCTCGTCAAGCTGTCGATCCTGGTCAATGGCGAGCCGGTCGACGCACTCTCGATGCTGGTCCACCGCACGGCGTCGGAGAAGCGCGGCCGGACCATGTGCGAGAAGCTGAAGGATCTCATCCCGCAGCATCTCTTCCAGATCCCCATCCAGGCGGCGATCGGCGGCAAGATCATCGCCCGCGAGACCATCAAGGCCCTCCGCAAGGACGTCACCGCCAAATGCTATGGCGGCGACATCACCCGCAAGCGCAAGCTCCTCGACAAGCAGAAAGAGGGCAAGAGGAAGATGCGCCAGTTCGGCAAGGTCGACATCCCGCAGGAAGCCTTCATCGCCGCGCTGAAGATGGACGCCTGATAGAGCCGTGAGTGGGTCCTCCCCTGCGAAGCGGGGGAGGGGACCACGCGCAGCGTGGTGGGGGGGGCGACCACAAGTTCCGAGCGATGGTGTCCCGCAGGTCAGGCGACCTGCATTTCGGCCGCTAGCGGCCGGAGATCCAGGCTTTGGCGCTTTCGAGGTCGTCGCGGGCGAAGCGCTTGATCGCGGTCGGCATAAGTCCGGCCATCGCCTCGACGGCACGCGAATAGGGGCCTTCCTGGTCGACGAAGGCGATCCGCTCGAAGGCATTGAAATGCCGCGTGCCGAAAACCGCATCGTCGAAGACGCCGCCATGGGCGTAGCCGTCGAAGTCCGGCGCGGCGACATAGAGAAGCTTCACTTTGGCGCCGCAGCGCCCGGCTCTGTCGATGCGCGGCGACAGGATCTCCAGGGAATCGGCGCGCGTAATCTGGCCATGGGCTTCGAAGCCGATGATGCCCGAAGGCAGTGATTCGATCGGAGTGAACATGCTCTCTCCTCCTCTGTATCACCCCGCCCCGTCCGCAAGATGCCGTTCGACCGTGATCCTTTGTTGACGGTGCGATGACATCTCGCTGCCGGAATCGGACTTTTCCTTGGCGAAGGGTTGCCGGCGAATCACTTTCGGGTGACTTGCCGATGCTGCGCTGCGGGCGATAATTGGCCGGCGACGACAGCGACAAGGGATTCGCCATGCGAAAAACACTGCCGGCCATCGCCGCAATCGGGCTCGCGATGAGCCTCGCAACCGGTCTGCCCGCCGCGGCGGAAGGAACGCTGGCGAAAATGCTTTTCTCGAAGATTGATGGTCCGGCGCCGCTGGCGGCGCGCTCGATCGGCTCTTACGCGCGCGGCTGCGTCGCCGGCGCCATCGCGCTGCCGGTCGATGGCCCCGAATGGCAGGCGATGCGCCTGTCGCGGAACCGCAACTGGGGCATGCCGCAGCTCATCGCCTATATCGAGAAGCTCGCCCGCGATGCGCGCGACAAGGATGGCTGGCCCGGCCTCCTGGTCGGCGATCTCGGCCAGCCGCGCGGCGGCCCCGCCCCCTCCGGCCATGTCAGCCACCAGACCGGGCTCGACGTCGATATCTGGCTCGACCCGATGCCCGACCGTCGCCTGAGCGGCGAGGAGCGCGAGAAGACGGCCGCCAGCACGCTCCTCGTGAAGGGCACCAATGTCGAGATCGACATGAAGAAATGGCCGGCGGGATACGAGGATCTTCTCAAGCGCGCCGCGAGCTACTCCGAGGTCGAGCGCATCTTCGTCAATCCCGGCATCAAGAAAGTGCTGTGCCAGCGCGCCGGCACGGATCGGGCGTGGCTGCGCAAGATCCGCCCCTGGTACAAGCATGATGACCACTTCCATGTCCGCCTGAAATGTCCGGCCGGCCAGGCCGGCTGCAAGGCCCAGGAAGCGACGGCGGCCGGCGACGGCTGCGGCGAGAATCTGACCTACTGGCTGAGCCCGGCGCCGTTCAAGCCGGCGCCGAAGCCCGCCAAGCCGGCGCCGCCGCCGAAGGAGATCATGCTGTCCGATCTTCCCGCCGCCTGCATCGAGGTTCTGAGGGCGGGCGCCGGTGTGGCGCCGGCAGGGGTTACCCCACCGGTCCCGACGATGCGTCCCGCGAATTGACGCGAATCAGCCAAGCGCCATCCGCTTGCGGAATGTCTTCGGCTTCTGCCGGTAGAGCGCGGCGCCGAGGATAAAAGCTTCGGCTTCGAGCGCCCGGCGGCGTCGGGCGATCAGGCCGAGCTGCTCCATCAGTGAAGGGTCGTCGGTCGGCGCGATCGCCAGCTTCTCCGCGAGCACCGCATGGTCGTGGTCGAGTCCCAGCAATTCGCTGAGCCGTTCGAATTCCGCCATCAGCGATGCCGAGCGGCGCGGCAGGCGCTTTCGCGCCAGCCGCAGGAGGTGCCACAGATCCTTGACCGCCTTCCGCCATTGATGGAGGTCGGGCGTCGTCAGGCTGAATTCGGCGCGCCGCCGCGCCGCGAGCCCGCGCCGGTAGGCATGGTCGATCGCCCTGCCGAGAAGCGCCGTGCCGGCGACGGATTTCGATGCCCGCGCAAGCTGCTGCTCGCTGTCGGCGATGAGCCGCGTGACCCGCTCGACCGAAGTCGGCTGGTGCGCCCTTGCCTCGCGGTCGAGGAAGACGACGACGCGGCCGAAGCCGGCATCGTCGCCATGCGCCGTCGAGGTGAACTGGCGGGCGCTTTCCGCCGCGACATCGGCGTCGCGGCTCTGCGACAGAAGGCGGGCCGCGGCGCGCAATTTCTCCGCGCAGCGCTCCGCCCTGCCGTCGAGCGCCGGGCGCAGCACCCGCAGCACCGAGCGTGTCCGCTTCAGCCTCTGGCGGACACGATGGATGGTTCTGTCCGAGGGAGCCCCGCCGGCGAGCGCCAGGCGCGCCGCGGCAAGATCCTCCGCGGCAAGCCTCAACAGCGCCGGTCCGATAGCTTCATGCCTGCCGATCCGGTGGGTCATCTTCCCTCGGCCGCATCCAGCCTTGCGTTCATCTCGGGGTGCCGCCGCTCAGCCGCCGGCGACGCCGACGCCTATCGGGCAGGAAATACCCGTGCCGCCGAGGCCGCAATAGCCGCGCGGATTCTTCGCGAGATATTGCTGGTGATAGTCCTCGGCGAAATAGAAGGCCGGCGCGTCGACGATTTCGGTCGTCACCGCCCCGTAGCCGCGCTTCTTCAGGGCCTGCTCGTAAGTGGCTTTGGCCGCAACCGCCGCCTGGCGCTGCACGTCGTTGGCGACATAGATGCCGGACCGGTATTGCGTACCGATATCGTTGCCCTGCCGCATCCCCTGCGTCGGGTCATGCGCCTCGAAGAAGGTCTTGAGCAGCGCCTCGTAGCTGATCTTCTTCGGGTCATAGACGACGAGCACGACCTCGTTATGGCCGGTCATGCCGCTGCACACCTCGTGATAGGTCGGGTTCGGCGTGGGGCCGCCGGCATAGCCGACCGCCGTCACATGGACGCCGTAGAGCTGCCAGAAGACGCGCTCCGCCCCCCAGAAGCAGCCGAGGCCGAACACCGCGGTCTCGGAGCCCTCCGGATAGGGGCCTTGCAGCCTGTGCTTGTTGACGAAGTGGATGTCGGCGGTGGCGAGCGCGTCTGGCCGGCCCTTCAGCGCATCGGCGGGCGAAGGCAGGCTCGTCTTTTTGCCGAGCATTTCGAGAATACCCATTGTGGTCCTCCTTAAGGGCCGTTGCCGCGCAACGGCCGCATGCGGCGAGGCGGGGTCAGGCGTAGGCAGGCTGCGGTCGCCGGCGGCGGCCGGTATAAAGAAGCCATCCGCCGAGGATGCCGAGGACGGCCCAGGCGGGCGCCATCAGGATCCACTGGATGACCGGATCCCACAGCCAGTGGCCGACATAGGATTCGACCGTTCGCTGGACGAATTCCTGTGTCTGCATCAGGCTCGACGGGCTGATCGAGTACCAGGCAAGGCCCATCGGCGTCATGGTGAGCGCCGATGCGGCGATCGTCTTGGTGCCGTCGATGACGAGCGCCACCAGGCTGCCCGCCACCATCCAGAGACCGATGAAACGTGAGAGAAAGGCGATCATCGGCAGTCCCGCCGGCCCGTCCGGCGTCTCCGCGCTAATGGTGCTGATGTAAGCATTCGCGGAGGCTGTCGCAATTGCCGGTTCCTTGTCAATTTTCTGCGATGCGGCGCGCTTGCGCCTCTTCGGTCCTTGGCTATAGTGCGCGCCCTGAGCGACGGCAATCGCCCGGAGGGGTGGCCGAGTGGTTGAAGGCGCACGCTTGGAAAGCGTGTTTGCGGGAAACCGTAACGAGGGTTCGAATCCCTCTCCCTCCGCCAGCTATGCTCAAGCGAACTGTCTCTCTGGCTTCCGACGACCTCTGAAAAGCCCAGGAATTGCGGGCTTTGTCGACGAAAGCTTATGACCTCCTCGGTCGGGTTTTGCCTCTGTTTTCTCTCTCTGCGGCCAGTATTCTCGAAACCTCATGACTTCGCCGATTTAGTACGGACTCTTAAGCCGCTGATTTGACTCGACTATTCGACGCAAGAAATCCGTACCTTTCGCATCCCTCTCGGCTCGCGAGAGGAACTGGCGTCGAATAGGAGCGGTGAAAATCCTTGGATTGGGCGGCCCGCTTGGTACGCAATTTAACCGGTCAAAATTCGCGCGGTCCCTTACCCGGTCAACTGCGTCAGGCTCGGCTACATCCGGGCCTTGACCCGCGCGCTTGCCGGAATTTGGGGCAGAAGACAACCGGCCCCTTTTCATGTTACGGACCCGGGTGGCGCGCCTCGATCGGCCATGGAACTTTATACCGGGGAGTTGCGGTGCCGGTGACGAACCTATCCGCTTCGTTGTTGACCGACAGTGACGCTTCCTTTGGCGGGGCGGCCGAAGCCGTCATGTCGAAGAGGTCGTCCCTCGTTGCGAGTGTGTATCCGGTCGCCGCAATCGACGCGTCCACCGTCGACGCCATGTACGGACTCTTCTCCGAAAATTACGAGGACGTGAATCGGCCCCTGTTCGACCGCGATCTGCTGGCGAAGTCGCACGTCATCTTGGTCCATGACCGCTCCGGTCGCTTGCGAGGCTTCTCGACTCTAGTGGTCTGGACGGTGGAGCAACCATCCGAACCGATCCGCATCCTGTTCTCCGGCGATACCGTGATCGAGCCGGCTTCCTGGGGTGACCGCTCCTTTCTCGTCAAATGGCTCGAGACGATCGGAGCGCTCCATGCCGTGCAACCGCCGGTGCCCTTCTACTGGATGCTGATCAGCATGAGCCCGCGCACCTACCGCGCGCTGCCGCTGTTCTTTCGCCGCTATTATCCCTCCGCTGACGGGGACCAATCGTTGGCCGGGCTGGCGGGCGATGTCGGCAGGACATTCTTCCCCGACCGTTTCGACGCCGCGCGGGGTCTGATCCTCGCGGCGCCTTCGAGCGGCCGGCTGACGGCGCCTTTGGCCGTGGTCCCGCCGAAGGACGCCCATCGCCGCGAGGTCGGGTTCTTTATCTCCCGGAATCCGCGCTTCGCCGCGGGCGACGAGCTTGTCTGCCTGGCGCGGATCGATCCCGACAACATCAGGCCTGGTCTACGGCGTTACTTCGAGCGCGGCCGGGCGCGGAGAATTCCTGCGTGACTGCGGCAGTTGCGGCGACCTCCATGGATGTCGGCTTCTTGAAAGCCGGCGCACAGCCCGACAGCTTCGATCCCTATCCGCTCTGCGCAAGACTGCGGGACGGTGCTCCGCTCTGGGAGAGCCCTTGGGGCGATATCTATCTCTCCAGTTTCGCTTCCGTGCGCCATGCCTTGGGCAACGCGGCTTTGCGGCGATCGCCGCTCGACGGAATCACAGGCGCCGGCGGCGTTGTCGACGTCGACGCGGTCATCGCCGCGCGACTCCGCGAATGGCTCCTTTTCGCGGATGACGAGAAGCATACCCAGTTGCGCAGAGGTCTTCTCGGACTGTTCCGGACCGCCGATATTGGCGCCCTGCGTCCTTTGATCAGCGAACTGACGCTGGCATCTCTGCAAGGCGCCAGCGACCGCGGCGATTTCGTGCCGCTCGTCTCGGCGCGCGTTCCCAGAACCGTGCTGCTCGCGCTGCTCGGCCTGCCGCGCTCCGACTATGATCTGCTGACCGCCTGGGGCTCTGTCCTGCGGCGTGTCCTCGACTCCGGCGCCGGTCCCGACGATGCAGTCGTGACGGAGACCTTCGACGGGATAAAGGCCTATTTCTTTGATCTCGTCGGCGACGCGTCCTGGCAGTCGGGAAAGACGGCGCATGGCCTTGCGTCCCTGCTCGGGGCGTTTCCGAGGGAGGCGGTCGCCGCCAACCTCGCCATGCTGGCCTTCGTCGGCCAGGATACGACCTCGCATCTTGTCGGCAGCATGTTCCTCCATCTGGCCCTGCGGCCGGGCCTGTGGGCGCGCCTTCGCTCCGAACCTCATCTCGCCAAGGCGGCGGTGAACGAAGCGCTGCGGATCGAAAGCCCGATCCAGAAGCTCTGCCGATGGACGCCGGATGCGATCGAGATCGGCGGCCGGGGGGTCGAGGGCGGCCGGCTGCTCGTGCTGCTCATCGGCGCGGCCCACCGCGATCCCGCCGAATATTCGCAGCCGGACATGTTCGACATCGACCGCAGCAAAAGCGCCGAGCTCTCCTTCGGCTGGGGAGCGCATCTCTGCCTCGGCCGCCCGCTGGCGCTGCTCGAAGGCGAGACAATCCTCCAGACGCTGCTGGCAGCGTGGCAAGAGGTCGAGGTGAGCGACGACGGTTGGTCGTGGCTGAACAACAGCTCCTTCCGCGGCCTGCGTCATCTCGGCCTGAGCTGGCGGGCAGCGCGGCGATGATCGTCTATATCTGCAGGCAGAGGCATGCCTATACGCTCGGCGTGCAGCTCCACTTCTTTCCGGGCAAGCTCGCCGCGCATGTGCGCCTCGTTCCGTACGAGCTGATCTATTTTTTGAAGGAGCTGCCGGCGGCGGCTTACATCTTCACGGACCTCGACCGGCTTACGCCGGAGGAGTTGTCCCGCGCGGCGCGTCTGGCCGACCATCTCGCGGTATCCGGCTGGCCCGTCCTCAACCACCCGCGGCGAGCACTCTTCCGCTTCGACCTTCTGCGCCGCCTCCACGACCTCGGCCTCAACGACTACAACGTCTTTCGTCTGCACGACTGGCAGGAAGCGAAGCGCTTTCCGGTCTTCATCCGCCGGGAGATGGACCACAAGGGACCGAGGAGCCCGCTCCTGCCCGATGCGGCGGCGCTGTCCTCGGCGGTGCACAGGTTCAGGCGCGACCGCAAGGCGGACGAACTCATGATCATCGAGTTCGCGAACGCGCCCTATGCCGACGGACGCTATCGGAAATACGGGGTCCAGCGCATCGGCGACCGGCTCTTCCATCAGCACTGCTACGTGACGAAGGACTGGCTGGGCAAGAGCGTGCCTCCTGATATCGGTCCAGCCGAGGTCGCCGAGTCGCGCGAGGCGGTCAGAGCCAATCCGAATCTCGAAAAGGTCGGCCCGATCTTCGATCTCGCCGGCGTCGATTACGGTCGCATGGACTACTCCGTCATGAAGGGCCGTATCCAAGTCTACGAGATCAACACCAATCCCGCGATCATCGGCGTCCCGAGCGAGCGCAACCCGCTTGTCGAATCGGATTTCTTCGCCGCCCTGCACGAGTCGCAGATGCTGCCGCTCGCGGATTTCGAGGGACCGCCGCTCCCGATGCCGTCCGATCTCGCCGGACGGCGCCGGACGCTCTCCGCTGACGAGGCCAACGCGCGGACGCTTGCGGCCATGCACGGCAGAATACACTTCCGGGCCCGCCGCCGGAGGATATGGAGGATGCTGACGTCCCCGTTCGGAAGCGCGAGGGCGTGACGGCCATGCCCTACACGCCGATCGTCGTGACCGGTTGCATGCGCAGCGGCACCTCGCTCCTCTACTCCCTTCTCTGCACCTCGCCCGATGCCGGGCCGCCTATGGCGCCGGCGCGCTACATCTCCGACAGCCTGACCCTTTATCGCCGTTATGTCGGCGTCGATCGTCCCTTTGCAGACGACTATTTCTCGCCGGGCGACGACATCACGGCCGCCACCCGCCGCTTCATCCGCGACCGGATGGACGCCGCCTGGGAAAACTGCGGCCGCCCGTCCGCCTTGGTCATGCGCAGCGTCGATCTTGCGCCGGTGGTTCCGCTCCTCGCCGACCTGCTGCCCGATGCGCGCTTCGTAGTCTCGGTGCGCGACCCGCGCGACACGATCACCTCGATGGTCAAGGTCGCCCGAAAGCAGAGGCTGTTGCGCGTCGGCAAAGGCAGCGCAGTCATAAGCCGCGATATTTCGAGCCTCTGCAAGGCGTACAACGGCGCCTATCTGCCGGCATTGCGCCTTTTGCGCCGCCGGTCCGAGCTCGGGCCGCGCATAAGATTCGTCCGCTACGAAGATGCCGCCCGCAATCCGGCCTCGGCACTCGCGCAGCTTTGGCAGGATATCGAATTGCGGGAAGGCTCGCTGGCGCCGGCGAGTCTGAACCGGCGCCCGAGCCTCCTTCAGATCGCAACCCATCGCTACTGGCGCAGCTACATCACCGAACTGCACAACGGCCCGGCCTCGGCGGAAAGCATCGGCAGCCATAACGCAGTCCTGTCGAAGGAGGAGGTGGCGCGGATCGAACGCAGATGCCGTCTGCTCCTACGGCATTTCGGCTATGTCGGACGCTCTGGATAATCCGTCCGTCCCCGGCGGCGATTTTCCAGCAAGTTTAGGACTTCACCGTGAGGCGGCATTAAGCCTTGCAAACAAAAATACTATTGGTGGCCGAATCAGACTTGCTGCTCCCGCCACCCTACCGGAAACGGCTCCATCAGCACCGCCAGCGTCATCTCCGCCGGCTGCCGTCCGTCCAGTATCGCCTCGACGATGGCCGGCGCGAGCAGCGTGAGCCGCAGAACCCGACTGACGTAGGACGGGTTGAGCTTCTCGGCCGCGGCGATTTCCCCGACAGTGACGTGGACGCCGGTCTCCAGAAGTTTTCGCCAACGGAACGCACGGGCGATCGCCTTGACCAGCGCGCTGTCGATCCGCCGGGGCGGCGCCGCCCCGGCATTGGCCGTGCCATCGGGCGCAAGGACGAGTTTCCGGCCGGCGCGCCTGCGGATAGAAATCGGGATGCGGACGGTGACGGTTCGGCCATCGCCGGCGAGATTTGACGCGTTCATCAGGCGGCCTTCCGCGAGGCAGTCTCGATGGCGCCAAGTTCCGTGACCAGACTCGACAGCCCCTCGGTCCGCAAGCGGATGTCGACACCGTCGATACCGACATCGACCCGCTCGACGAGAAGCTGAACGATGCGCGCCTGTTCGACCGGGAACAGTTCATCCCAGAGTGGATCGAGCCGTTCGATCGCCGCGCGGACCTCGGCCTCGGTGATTCCCGCGTTTTCGTTTCGCGCTGCCCGCCACGTCGCGACGATGATCTCGGGCGAGCGGAGAAGGACGCGAAGCTGGTCAATGACAGTGCGCTCGATATCCGCCGCCGGAACGCGGCTGATCGGACATTCGTCGGCGCCGCCTTTGATCACCGACTGGCTGACATAATAACGATAGAGCCGGCCGCCCTTGCGGGTATGCGTCGGCGACATCGCGCGGCCGCTCGGTCCGAAGATCAATCCCTTGAGGAGTGCCGGCGTCTGCGCCCTGGTTCTGCCGGCGCGTTTCCGCGGGCTTTCGGCAAGGACGGCGTGGACCCTGTCCCACAGTGCCCTGGAGACGATCGCCTCGTGCTCGCCGGGCCAGGCAACGCCCTTGTGGACGGCATCGCCGACATAGACCCGATTATTGAGGAGCTTGTAGATCCGTCCCTTGTCGAGGCGCTGGCCATATTTGTTCTTGAAGCCGTGAGCCGTCAGTTCGCGGACGATCGTCGTCGCCGAACCGCCTTTGGCGAAGCGCTCGAAGATCCGAAGGACGACCGTGGCCTCGGCTTCGTTGACGATGAGTTTTCTGTCCTTGACGTCGTAGCCGAGCGGCGCCCAGCCGCCCATCCACATGCCGCGTTTTCTGGACGCGGCAACCTTGTCCCTAATCCGCTCGCCGATGACCTCCCGTTCGAACTGGGCGAAGGACAGGAGGATATTGAGCGTCAGCCGTCCCATGCTCGTGGTCGTGTTGAAGGACTGGGTGACGGAAACAAACGTGACACCGCCACGGTCGAACACCTCGACCAGCTTGGCGAAGTCCATCAATGCGCGGCTGAGCCGGTCGATCTTGTAGACCACGACCACATCGACGCGACCCTCCTCGATATCGGCGAGAAGCCGTTTCAGTGCCGGTCGCTCCAGGGTACCGCCGGAGAAGCCACCGTCGTCATAGTGATCGGGGACCAGCAGCCAGCCCTCCGCCTTCTGGCTCGCGACATAGGCCTCGCAGGCCTCGCGCTGGGCGTCGAGGGAGTTGAACTCCATGTCGAGGCCTTCCTCGCTCGACTTCCTCGTATAGAGCGCGCAGCGCTTTTTGATGATCGGCGCTGATCGGGCGGTAGCCTTCTTCATGCCCGGCCCCGAAAATTCTTGAGACCGAAGAATACCCAGCCGTTCCATTGTGTGCCGGTGATGGCGCGGGCGACGGCCGAGAGCGATTTGTATGGTCGTCCCTCGAATTCGTAGTCATTATCGCGAACGGTCACGCAGCGCTCGATGCCCTGCCATTCGCGAACGAGCCGCGTTCCGCTAATCGGCCGGTTTTCCTCGCCCGACCGTGAAGGGATACCCTTGCCGTTGGTAATCTGTTCGCCGAGCGCCTCCAGGCGCTCCACGGTGGTGGGCTTCAGCCCGCCATAGGCGAGTTCCTGAATCCGGTAGGCGAGCCGGCTTTCGAGGAAGCGCCGGTTATAGGGCGGCGGCTCGGTCTCGAAGAGATCGCGCCATTGCTTTTTGAGCCCCGGCGTTGGCGTCGTCTTCAGTGCCGCCAGACGAGCAAGGACAGTGTCGTTCATCGGCCATTCTCCGTTTTGGAGATGGCATGACCGCTCTGGTGGCCGACACAGTCGAGCGAACTTTCTCCGCAGTCAGCAGATAAAGGAGTGGACTGTCGCGCCCGGAGACGAAGCAGGCCGACCGCCAGGATCTCGGCGATTTCGGCGAGTCGCTCGGCTGGCGGCATGGCCGAGGTCGGCAAGGGATTGGGGTGACGGATGGGACCGGAATTGAACACCATGGCCCATCGGTGCCGGATTGCGCCGCACGGCGCGACCTTGGAGGGGGTCCACCCCCTCGGTCTGGAAAGCTTGGAACCGTTCGGTGTTGCAGCACCATAATGGGTTGATGGGTTCGAATGTTCCTATTATGTTCACTTTCTCAAAACTCAACTCAGGAGATGGCCCATGGCACTTGAGAGGCTCGACCGCACGCTCTGGAGCTATGCCGAGGCGCTGAAGCATGTTCAGACCGTGACGGTCGCGCGGCGGTCGAGGGAAGTGGTCAGCCAGCCTCCAAAGCCGCAGGTCATGTATCACGATTGGAACCGCCCGCAGGATCCCGTGGAGCTCTGGAAGGCCGAGGCGGAGAACGAGCTTCTGGTCGCGCTGCGCGACGGCGATCTGATTGCACGGGGCCGCTACACCGAGGAGCGGACGCAATGGCGCGCGCACGACCACAGCAGCGTGTTTGGCCTGCACTCGGGATATCACACCAGCATTCGACCCGAGCAGTGGCGGGAGGGGAAGTATCTGACGGGGCGGCTGACGGCGCTGAACTGGGAGTTCATCGACATCCGCATTCAGCGTTTCATGGTGAAGGCGATCTGGCCGGATGTCGTGCCAGAGGCCGTGCGCCCCGACGCATCAGTTACCGCTTACACCACGCCCTATCTCGAGCTGATGCAGGCGGCGATCGAGCATTTCGGGATCTCGACCCAGAACCAGGAAAAGAAGGAATGCCTCCTTGACTGGTTTCTCGAACAGCAGATCGAGGGTGAGCCTGTGTCGAAGAATCTCGCCGACGCCATGGCCACGCTGATCCGGCTTCCGGCCGCGCAGCGCGGCGGCGCCAAGCGGGTAATCGGACCGGATCTGCGGCAGGCGGGATGATGCCCGGTTGCCTGCGCCGGGTGGCCGCCGTCTCAAGGAGAGCGTACTCTATCCTGACTGCCGACGCAGCGTCGTCAGCCCGGCACTTCGGCGGTCAGAACCGCAGGTCGGTTATCCCCAGCTTGTCCCACATCCAGCCAAAATCGTAGTCACGCATCGGATCATCCGCAGGCATACGCGCCGTAGTCTGCTCCAGCCCCTTGAGCCAGTTGGCGACGGCAATCCGACCTTTCGCACTGCGCACGGACTGCCGCGGGCTGTTGCCGTTCAGTAGCGGTATCGGCGTGTCCAGTGTCTCGCGATATTGGCGGTCCACGAGCTCGTGAATAGCTTTGCGCAGATCGCCAGGGTCGACGCCCTCGATGCTCCAAGGTGCCGATTCCCTCGCCGGCCGGGCTTCTGCCATGGCCTTCTCGGGCGTCATTCGCTCGGTCAGCGGTTCCCGAACCAGCCCGTCCAATACGGGCATCAGCAATGCCAGGAAGCGTGCCGCTCTGGCCTCGGAGTTTACCCTGACTTCCAGCTTTCCGTCGTACAAGACGACCTCGCCGTGGATCATGCGACCGACATCGGTAGCCTCGTCGCCCTTGTGCTTGCGACCCTTGCTGGCGGGTTTTGCAGGCGCGAACCAGGTCCAGTGCGTGCCGTCGCGATCGGCACGAAGGTCGGGAACCGCGGCGACAGCCTTGACAATGTCCGCCGCCGTGGCGTTGGGGGTGAGCTGGTAATGCATCGTGATGAACACGATCGGCTCGCCATCGGTGTTGGCCAGTTGCGGCGGCGGGGCGAGGCGGCGGCGAATGATGTCATTCAGCCAGAGCGTGGTGATCATGGCCGCGCCGACGCGTAGAAAAGACGCGTCATCCGCCAGTTCCGCCGTCAGCCGGTCGCGCAAGGCAGGATATGCCGAACCGAAGGTTTCGGCAGCCACGCCTGGCGCACGCGCCTTCGTGCGGTGCAGCACGCCCAGCATGTCTTCCGCCAAATTTCGGTTGATCGGCAGAACCGCACCGGTCATCTGCACCTCGCCGCGCACCGTCACGATCCGGGTGGCGATGATGTCCCAGGCCACCAGCGTCTTCGTCGCGGTGCGTTCGGACACGCGGACGGGTTCTCCGCCACGCACCAGATCGCGAGCGAGGAAACTCGCGCCCGGTTGCACGTCGCTGACTTCATACAGACTGACGACCGAGTCCCGCAGCGCCTCGATATAGGCGCGATTCATCGCGGTCTCCTTCCAGCCGCGCCGCTTGAGATAGTCGTTGCACAGATTGGCGCCGTCCTCCCAGGTTGACGTGCAGCAGTCCTCGAAGGCGCAGTCGAACGCTACCATGGCCGCATCCCCGATCACGTCGGGTAGCTCGTAGATGTCGATGTCGTTCAGATCGCAGGCCTGGCGGAGATGCTTCTCCACCATCTCGCCCATCCGTTCGCGCCAGGGATCGCGGCGCGACCATTCGACGATCCCGTCGGCCCTGCCCCTCACCTTGCTCAATTTAAATCCCCTGAAGTGCCAAGGGCCCGTAGGCCACGATTGCCGGTATGCACCCACCATGACGATACGGCAGACGCGAGTTTCGAGAAAGTCACGGTAATTCTCGGTGGCGAGATACCTAGCAGGAAGAAGTCCGTCCTTGATGCGCCCTCCAGGCATCCGCGGCAGCGCCGGTCTCTCCAGCGAGGTAACGCGCGTCGATGGATGCACGAAGAGGGGTTGAACCGATCCCGGGAGTCGCGCGGAGAAAGGTGCCACCCACGTTGAAACGTCTGCCCTGCAAGGCGTTCCCGGACCTGACTGCGCGAGTTTGGGGTCACCCCATAAGCTGAGGTGATTTCAACGGTTTGTTGGAAGGGTTCCGCCCTTTCTGGCGCGACGATGCTCCGTCGGGCAGACCGGTTCCAACGTCGCGAGGGCCACGAAAAAGGCGGCAGAACCGAGGTGCAACGACACCCCGAGCCCGGTTCCGATCCGCCTTGTCAGACTGCCGTCGCCATCCGCTCCGCACACCCGCGGCCATTCGGCCGATGCGCTCACCTGTGCCCAATCCGATGGGGCAGTGATGAGCGGGCGGGACTGGAAGGCCTTTGACGCGGAGATGCGCGCGCGGGTGCCGGAGCTTGTCATCGAGCTCATGGGCAAGCCGACCTTCCGTGCTGGCGGGGAGTGGCGCTGGGGCCGCAAGGGCAGCCTGTCGGTCGTCATCGCCGGCGCGAGGGCCGGGATGTGGTTCGACCACGAGGCGGGTGAAGGCGGCGGGCTCGTGAGCCTGGTAGCGCGCGTTCGCGGGATGAGCCGGAGCGGAGCACTCGACTGGACTGCCGACCGTATCGGCATGGCGGGCGATTTCGGGATTCGCCCGTACTCTGCCAAACCGGTGACACATCCCGTAGCCGGCAATGCGTTCAAGCCGTGCCATGCCTCTGTCGCCGTTAGGCCCATTGGTGATGCATCCAGGCTGCCCGATCCTGATGTCACGAACCACCCCGCTGAGGCCACCACCCGCGCTGCACGGATCTGGGCGACGACGCATCCGGCCCCCGAGGATCATCCCTATCTCATCCGCAAGCGGGTCCGGCCGCTCGCCTTGCGCGCCGATGCCCGCGGGCACCTGGTCGTGCCGCTCCAGGACGCAGACGGACACCTTCACAGTCTCGAGACGATCGCCCCTGACGGGGCCAAGCGATTCCTCGCGGGCGGAGCCAAGCGTGGACATTTCTGCATCATCGGGGCGAACCCGGCCGCGATCACAGAGCCCACCGGCCCGATCCTGATCTGCGAAGGCTGGGCGACGGCGGCGAGCCTGCGCCTTGCAACCGGCTACGCCGTCATCGCCGCGATGGATGCAGGCAACCTTCTGCCGGTCGCGGAGGCGCTGCGAAGCCGGTTCCCCAACGCTGATCTCGTCCTGGTCGCCGATAATGACGCCAAGCCCGGCCGCCACGCCAATCCCGGGGTCGAGGCAGCGCGCAAGGCCGCCCTCGCCGTCGATGCGCATCTCGCCGTGCCGGCCATTCCGGGCGACGTCAACGATGTCTTCTGTGCAGAGGGGGCGGAGGCAGTCGCGGCCATCGTCGGGCGCGCGGCAAAGATCGCCACCCCGCCGCCGACATATCCTGCGCCGTTCATACCAGCGCCAGAAGCCACATGCACAGGTCGCTCAGGTCATCGTTTGTGCCCATGACAGCCTGTTCCACATGAAGCCAGAGGCCATCGGCAACGTCGGGCTTCTCGTCATCGACGAGGCGTTCTGGCAATCGGGCCTGCGGGGGCTTGATGGCAAGGCGACGCTCACCCAGGACGGGCTGGAACCGGGTAGGGCTTCGCTCGTCTGCTACGGCGCGACGGGCGAGGTCGATATGAGCGCTACGGCGGACCTCGTTGCGGCCCGCGGTCGGCTTTGGAAGGCGCTGCAGGTCGCGGAGCCCGGCCCCCTGAATTGCGGGTTGCTCGCCGCTGTGGATCTGACGCCCGAGGACTGCCTGAAGGCCGCGACACTTGAGCGGCGCCGGTTGCGCGATGCCGGGCTTCGGCCCGGCATGTCGCCTGCCCTTCGGCGCAAGCGCGTCGAAGCCGTTTTGCCTCCTGCAGGCGAGCCGTGGGCACCGCCTGGTCGTTGTGCCACGCTCTGGCTGATCCTCGCCGAGGCGTTGGAGACCGGCCACGACGCCGCGGGAGCCGATCTCGTCAACGAGCACACCGAGAACGGATCCGTTCGCGCACTGAAGCTCCGCTGGCGCACAAAGATGCGCGCCGGCTGGGCGGCCGAGACCCCGATCCTCCATCTCGACGCCACGCTGCGCCCCGAACTGGTCCAGACATATCTGCCGCGCATCGATATCGGCGCTCCCGTTGCCGCGCGCCAGCCCCATGTTCGGATCCGACAGGTCACCGGCAGCCCGACCTCGGCTCGTGCGCTGACCCCCCAACCCGACGCATCCGAGGCCGATCGCAGGGCGGCCACGAGACGCCTCCGCGAGCTCGCGGCCTGGATCGCGCTCCGCGCGCGCCAATGCCGTCGCAGCAGCGCCCGGACCGACCTTCTACTCGTTGGCCAGAAGGTTGCGATAGATGCATTGCGTGCCGCCGGCCTCCCGCCGCGGGTGGATGGCCAACGAGCCGATCGTCCGCCTGATTCTTGACGGGACGGTGGTCAAGGTCCGTCTCGACCGGAAAGCCACCTCGATCTCGCTGCTTGTCGTGATTGGCGTGCGCGAGGACGGCCAGAAGATCCTGCTGGCGGTGAAGAACATGGG
>CAMCWB010000027.1 GCA_945882315.1 Bauldia litoralis
CGGTATCAGGCTGAACGGCTTCGGGCTTCGTGGTAGTGCTCGTCATGGCGTGGTCTCCTGTCCGGCGCGTCAACGCTGGACTCGTTCGGGTTAAAGCACCCGGAGACTACGCCACCCTCAATTCCAACCAACTTCGCGACGGCACCGGCTGAAGCGAAAGGGCAGATGACAAACGCCGTCATGCCGAAGCGCGCCAACCCGTCTCTCCTGTTCGACGGCATTGCACCGGTCCCCCTCTCCCACAGGGAGAGGGCCGGCACGCTTAGGAGCGTAGCGACTTAGCTCGCCGGGGTGAGGGGTTAAAGCGCGTGTTATTTTGCTCCCCACGATAGAGCCCTCAGAACGACATGGACGGGCCCTACCCCCTCACCCTTCTCGCCTAAATTCCCCCGGATCAAGTCCGGGGTCATTAAGGCTCAAAGCCCTCTCCCCACGGGCGAGGGGACCAACCGCGCTTCTGGCCGATCGTGAAACGATCTAAGCTCCCCGATTGCGCGCCGGCGCGGCCGTCTGCTTCTGTCCACCGGCGCGTACTCCCCGACGGTGCATCGAAAGGCGACGGATAAAATTGCCCCCCGAAAATCCCGCCGCGAAATCGCTGCTCGATCGCCCCTATCTCCTGCTCTCGCTGACCTCGCTCTTCTGGGCGATCAACATCGTGCTCGGCCGCTACATCGCCGGCACGATCCCGCCGATCATGCTGGCGCAGATCCGCTGGACCGGCGCCGGGCTGATCCTGCTGCCCTTCGCGCTCCATCATCTGCGCCGCGACTGGCCGCTGATCCGTGAGAGATTCGGGTTGATGCTGCTCCTCAGCCTGAGCGGCATCACGCTCTACAACACGCTCGCTTACTACGGCGTGCAGTACACGCAGGCCATCAACGGACTTCTGATCCAGTCCGTCGGTCCATTGATGATCGCTCTCTTCACCTATCTCTTCTTTCGCGAGCGCCTGACGGCGGGACAGGCCGCCGGCATCACTCTCTCTTTTGTCGGCGTGCTGGTCATCATCTCCGGCGGCGACCTGTCGGCGCTGCTCGGCCTCCGACTCAACAAGGGCGACCTCTGGTTCCTGCTCGCCCTCGTCTTCTATTGCTGCTACGCGGCGGCGATGCGCTTGCGGCCACGCATCCATCCGCTGTCCTTCCTCGCCTTCACAATCATCGCCGGCGCAACGCTGCAGATACCGGCGACCGTCGCGGAATACGCGCTCGGATTCAGGATCAACCCGACGCCGCAGGCGTTCCTGGTGCTGGCCTATGTCGTGATTTTCCCCTCGATCCTCGCCAATCTCTTCTTCAACCGCGGCGTCGATCTCATCGGCGCCAACCGTGCCGGGCCGTTCCTGCACCTGATCCCGGTCTTCGGCTCGGTGATCGCCTTCTTCTTCCTCGGCGAGCGCCCGGCCCTCTACCACGTCCTCGGCTACGCCCTCATCCTCGTCGGCATCTTCGCCGCCCAACGCTTCCGGAGGGCGGGTTAGAACGGTTCATCGATCGACGGAATCGGCCGGTCCCCCTCTCCCCGCAGGGAGAGGGCCGTCGCGCTTGGCGACGCAGGAGCCTTAGCGCGGCGGGGTGAGGGGTTCAGGCGCTGGTGATTTGCTCGGTGGGGAAGCTTTCGAGCGATACGGACAGGCTACAACCCCTCACCCTTCTCGCCTAAATTCCCCCGGATCAAGTCCGGGGTCATTAAGGCTCAAAGCCCTCTCCCTTTGTGAGAGGGTATCCCGGCGCCTCTGGCAAATCGTGAAACGCAGGTCCATGCCCGTCCGCCACATCGGCTCGACCGTACCGCCAAAACTTCCAACCCAACTCTGATCGTGGCAAGCTGACGCGATGCGACCTCTTCGATATTCCATCAACGTCACCTTGGACGGCTGCTGCGATCACCGCGCAATGCCCGCCGACGAAGAGTTGCATCGTCACGCCGTCGAAAACCTCGACCGGGCCGATGCCCTCCTCCTGGGGCGGGTGACTTACGAGATGATGGAGGCAGCGTTCCGGCCGCAGGCGGGGACGGAAGCGAGGCCCGACTGGACGGAGCCCTTTGCCCGGACGATCGACGCGGCAAAAAAGTATGTCGTGTCGAGCTCGCTCGACCGGGTCGATTGGAACGCCGAGCTGCTGCGCGGCGATCTGGCGAGCGCCGTCCGCGCGCTCAAGCAGCAGCCGGGCAAGGGACTTTTCACCGGCGGCGTGAAATTGCCGCTGGCCCTGGCGGAGCTCGGATTGATCGATGAATACGAGTTCGTCGTCCACCCCAGGCTGGCGGGCCACGGGCCGACATTGTTCGCGGGGCTATCGAAGCATGTCGACTTGCGGCTCACAAGCCGGCTGGAGTTCGGCTCCGGGGCGGTGGCGATGCGGTATGAGCCTGGACCGTAGCCATCGGCCACACCCTCATCCGCACCGGCATCTTCGCGGCACAACGCTTCCGTAGGGCGGGTTAGCCCTCGACTTGATCGGGGCGCAACGCGCCAACCACCCGACGGAATACGCTTCGCTATTCCGCCCTACGTGACTTCTCTCCTGAGAAACCTTCGCATAACGAAAAACATCGGCCATCGAGGCTCAGAGCCTTCCTCCCCCTCGGCGTCATCGGCGGGCGTGACCCGCCGATCCATTCGGTGACGCCGCGACGCGGGAAGCCGTCGAACTTGGGTCGCTCGTCAGTCGCTTTAGATCGCCCGGCGAAGAGACTCCTCAAAGACTCGACATATCGACCGATGCTTGCAAATCAATTCTGCAAGCATTATGCTTGCATCTAATATCTGCAAGCAGGAGGTTTGCGATTTGAAAAACGAAACGAAAGTGTTGGGTGGAGTAGCGAGGGCTGTAGCTCTGAGTCCAGAGGCAAAGACAGCTATTGCCAGAAAGGGCGCCGCTGCACGGTGGGACAAGGAAAAAGGTATTCCGCAGACCGCCTATTCAGGAAAGCTGGTCATCGGAGACCTTTCGTTCCCCTGCTCCGTCCTCTCGGATGGGACGCGCATCCTTACCCAAAGCGACTTCATGAAGGGGATGGGAATGTACTACAGCGGCTGGGTCGCCAAAAACCGACCCGCCGCAGATGCTGCTGCAGATGTCCCACATTTCCTGTCCTTCAAAAGCTTAAAGCCCTTTGTAGACAAGCATTTAGGTGACCTGCAGTCCATCATCGTAAAGTATCGCACCGAACGCGGCAGCGTTGCTCACGGCATCAAGGCGGAGATTATTCCTAAGATCTGCGATGTTTGGATGGACGCCGAGGAGCATGGCTCCCTTGGAGCGCGGCAGAAGCAAATCGCGGCCAAGGCAAAGCTTCTAATGCGCGCCTTGGCGCACGTCGGCATCATCGCCCTTGTTGACGAGGCGACCGGCTTTCAACGGGATCGAGCATCCGATGCCCTGGCAACAATTTTGGAGGCGTTCATTGCTAAGGAATTGCAGCCGTGGGTGCGCACCTTCCCTGACGATTTTTACGAGCAGCTGTTCCGGTTGAAGGGGCTGGATTTCCCCCGAGACACTGTAAAACGACCCCAGTACTTCGGTCACCTGACCAACGATATTGTTTACAGTCGTATCGCTCCCGGGGTCCTAGAAGAGTTGAAGCGCACCACCCCTAAGACCCCATCAGGACGCCTGAAGACACATTTGCACCGCCGCATGACCCCCGACCTTGGACACCCAAAGCTTCGTGAACACATGGCATCAGTGGTTACTGCCATGAAATTGAGTGACGACTATGCGGACTTTAAGCGGAAGCTGGATCGAATCCACCCGCGCTACAACGAAACAATGGCCTTGGATTTCTTCAAAGAAGATCATGAAAAGAGCGGCGGGATTTAATCCCGCTGCTTCCATCTAGTGGTCGCTGCTTTCTTTGCGATCTCGCTTCTTCTTGCTCAGATTCGCAGCCCGGCCTGACTACCCTTCCGGCCAGGCTCGGGTGCCGCGCTAGACAAACCTTTTGCGTTCGTCCTCTTCCTCACCCGTAGCGATCCTTGCGACCGTTGCTGCGCCACCGATAACGTCGGCAGGACACTTCTCGCCCTTGGTCCTTTCGGCAATACCGTAGGGTGGGCAAAGGCCGAAGGCCGTGCCCACGTATCGGCTCGCACGGGTACTGCAAGGTTGGCACGGCGCTCACGCACCTCTGTCCACCCCACAAATCATCAGAACGCCAGCCGCCTTGCCTGCACGACGCCTTCGAGCTGGCCGACCTTGGCGAGCACGGCTTCGTTGATGTCGCCGTCGACCTCGATCAGCGCGATGGCGTCCTCGCCCGCTGCCTGCCGGCCGAGATTGAAGGTCGCGATGTTGACGCCCTCATTGCCGAGCAGCGTGCCGAGGCGGCCGATGAAGCCGGGCTTGTCCTGGTTGGTGATGTAGAGCATGTGGTTGCCGAGCTCGGCTTCCATGTTGATGCCCTTGATCTGGATGAGGCGCGGCTTGCCGTTGGAGAAGACCGTGCCGGCGACCGAGCGCTCCTGCTTGTCGGTGATGATCGTCAGCCGGATATAGCTCTCGTAGGCGCCTTCCTGGGCGCGGCGGGTTTCCTGGATGGCAATGCCGCGCTCGCGCGCGATCGCAGGCGCCGAGACCATGTTGACGCTCTGGAGGAGCGGCCGCAGCACGCCGGCGAGCGCCGCCGCCGTCAGCGCCCGCGTGTTCATGTCGGCGACCTCGCCGGCATATTCGAGGCGGATCGCCTTCATGCCGGTTTCGGTGAGCTGGCCGGCGAAGGCGCCGAGCTGCTCGGCAAGCCGCACGAAGGGCGTCAGCCGGGGCGCTTCCTCGGCCGAGATCGACGGCATGTTGAGCGCGTTGGTGACGGCGCCGTTAACCAGGTAGTCGGCCATCTGCTCTGCCACCTGGATCGCGACATTCTCCTGCGCCTCCGTCGTCGAGGCGCCGAGATGCGGCGTGCAGACGACGTTGTCGAAGCCGAACAGAACATTCTTCTCGGCCGGCTCCTCGACGAAGACGTCGACGCCGGCGCCGGCGACCTGGCCGGAGCGGAGCGCTGCCGCCAGATCCTCCTCGACGACGAGGCCGCCGCGGGCGCAGTTGATGATGCGGACGCCCTTCTTGGTCTTGGCGATCGCCGCGGCATCGATGATGCCCTTGGTCTTGTCGGTGAGCGGCGTGTGCAGCGTGATGAAATCGGCGCGCTTCAGAAGCTCGTCGAGCTCGACCTTCTCGACGCCGAGGTCGATGGCGCGCTCGGCCGACAGGAACGGGTCGAAGGCGATGACCTTCATGCGCAGCCCGATGGCGCGCTCGGCGACGATCGAGCCGATATTGCCGCAGCCGATGATGCCGAGCACCTTGCCGGTCAGCTCGACGCCCATGAAGCGGTTCTTCTCCCACTTGCCGGCCTGCGTCGAGGCGTCGGCGGCGGGGAGCTGGCGGGCGACGGCGAACATCATGGCGATGGCATGTTCGGCGGTCGTGATCGAATTGCCGAAGGGCGTGTTCATCACGATGATGCCGCGCGAGGTCGCCGCCGGCACGTCGACATTGTCGACGCCGATGCCGGCGCGGCCGATGACGCGGAGCCGCCCGGCGGCGCCGATCAGCTTCTCGGTGACCTTGGTCGCCGAACGGATGGCGAGGCCGTCATAATTGCCGATGATCGCGAGGAGCTTGTCCTTGTCCTTGCCGAGATCGGGCTGGTAGTCGACCTCGACGCCGCGGTCGGTGAAGACCTGCACGGCGGTCTTGGAAAGTTTGTCGGAAACGAGAACGCGGAGAGTGGTCATGGCTCTGCTCCTTCACCCTCCCCTTCGAGGGGGAGGGTCGGCGCATCGCGCCGGGTGGGGTGAATTTGCTGAAACTGCGCCTGTCATCCCCGCGCAAGCGGGGAACCAGTAACCACCGACATCGGAAATCTTTACCGGCAGCGTTTACTGGATGCCCGCCTGCGCGGGCATGACAGAAATGGAAACTGCCTAGGCCGGGACTTTGAGGGCTGCCTTCTCGGTCGCGAAGGCCCATTCGAGCCATTCGGTCAGGATCTCGACATCCGAGGTCTCGATCGTGGCGCCCGCCCAGATGCGCAGATGCGGCGGCGCGTCGCGATGGAAGGCGGTGTCGTAGGCGACACCTTCCTTGTCGAGCCGGCTGGCGAGCGCCCGGACGAAGGCCTCCTGCCCCGCCAAATCGAGGCCGGCGACCGCCGGATCGACGATCTTGAGGCAGATCGAGGTGTTCGAGCGCGTCAGCGGATCGGCGGCGAAGAAATCGACCCAGGGCGTCTTCTCGGCCCAGGTCGCGAAGGCCTTGAGGTTGGCATCGGCGCGGCCGCGCAGCCCCTTGAGGCCACCGATCGACTTCGCCCATTTCAGCGCGTCGAGATAATCCTCGACGCAGAGCATCGACGGCGTGTTGATCGTCTCGCCGACGAAGATGCCCTCGATCAGCTTGTTGCCCTTGGTCATGCGGAAGATCTTCGGCATCGGCCAGGACGGCGTGTAGCTCTCGAGCCTTGCGACGGCGCGCGGGCTGAGGATGATCATGCCATGCGCGGCTTCGCCGCCGAGCGCCTTCTGCCAGGAGAAGGTGACGACATCGAGCTTGTCGAAGGGCAGGTCCTGCGCGAAGGCGGCCGAGGTCGCGTCGCAGATCGTCAGGCCCTCGCGGCTCGCCGGGATCCAGTTGCCGTTGGGCACCCGGACGCCCGAGGTCGTGCCGTTCCAGGTGAAGACGACGTCGCGCGAGAAATCGACCTGGTAGAGATCGGGGAGCTTGCCGTAGTCGGCCTTGATGATGCGGGCATCGTTGAGCTTGAGCTGCTTGACGACGTCGGTCACCCAGCCGAGGCCGAAGCTCTCCCAGGCGAGCACGTCGACGCCGCGTTCGCCGAGCAGCGACCAGAGCGCCATCTCGACCGCGCCGGTGTCCGATGCCGGCACCACGCCGATGCGATAATCGGCCGGCACTTCGAGCACTTCGCGGGTCAGGTCGATGGCCTGCTTGAGCTTGGCCTTGCCGATCTTGGCGCGGTGCGAACGGCCGAGCGGCGCGTCGGCGAGAACGTCGAGCGACCAGCCCGGGCGCTTGGCGCAGGGACCGGACGAGTAATTCGGATTTTGGGGTTTTCTGGCCGGCACGGTCGGCGCGGCGGACGCGGTGGTCATAGCGGCTATCCTCTCAGATAGAAGCCTCTCGTTGGGGAGAGGTGGCCCGCCGACGCAGATACGAGCCAGGAGAAAGGAAGTCAACTGCGACCTTGTCGCGACCGGAAATGCGAAACGCCGCCCGCCTTGCGGCGGACGGCGTCCCGGATTGTCGAGGAGTCGGATCAGTATTTGACGCTTGCGGCGTCGTAATAATCGTCGCCGCCGAAGTTCCAGCGGAAGCCGACCTTGATGTCGTGCGAGATGATGTCCTTGAAGGTCACGTCGGAGCAGGGATCAACGCTGCAGGTGCCGTCATTGGCGGTGAAGGCGCCGGTCTTGCCGTCACCCAGGTTGAGGAACGAGTAGCCGACGTCGATCGTCAGGTTCTTCGTCGCCTTGAAGGCCATGCCGGCATGGAGCGCCCAGGCGAGGTCCCAGTTGTTGCCGTCGCCCACATAACCGCCGGTCGGCGTCACGTCGCCGAAATCGTAGTTCGTGCCGGAGTCGCGGAAGTTGCTGATCGTGTTGTAGGACGCGCCGATACCGGCGCCGACATAGGGCGTGATCCGGTGCCACTCGCCAAGGTCGAGATAGGCGTTGGCGAGGAACAGCCACTCGGACTTCTTGGCCCGATAGTCGTTGACGCCCCATTCCTCTTCATCGTCGAAATCGGGAATGGCGTCGCCCGAGTAGCGGTCGAGCGCGTGGAACTGCGTCTTGCCGCGATACTCACCGGTCACGTCGACCCGGAACCAGTCGTTGAAGGTTTAGCCGATGCCGGCGCCGAACAGCATGCCGGAATCGAATTCGCCCTCGTCCAGCCACTCGAAGTAATTCGCGGCCTCGAACGCCGGATGCTCCATGTGGTCGAACTGCTGGTTGGTCATGCCGAGATAACCACGCAGATACCATCCACCATAGGCAATTGGCGCCGGCTGCTCGAACACCGGAATCTCCGGCATGTCTGCTGCGATCGCAACCGTCCCCGGCGCGACCAGACCGAACGCTCCGATAAGAGCGGCTTTCAAAAGGCGACCCATTTTCATCCCTTTCCTGCCCCCAAAGGCAACGCGACCCCGGCCGTTTGGCGAGTCTTGGAAAGGAACTATCAAGGTTAATTGTTAAAACCCGCTTAACCACGTTCAGGCTGCGGCAAAATCCGCGTCCGGCGAGGCAATAAAGAAAAAGCCGCAGCTTCTTCAAGAAGTTGCGGCTTATTTCGTCTTAAAAGACTTTAACAATTCAGGGTCATATCGGGACGGCCGAATGAACGGCCGCCCCGTTTTGCCCGGTCGCCGCCTAGGCCTGCGGCTGCGGCTCGAGCGGCCCGTCCAGCTCGGCGCCGCGAGACTTCGGCCCCTTGGTCGACGGCACCGCCGACGCCTTCGAGGCCGGCGGCTCCTCGCCGGTGTCGCGCACAGGCGCCTTGCCGACGATCAGGCCCTTGATCTCGTCGCCGGTCAGTGTCTCATATTCGAGAAGCCCTTGCGCCAGCGCCTCGAGATCGGCGTGCTTCACCGTCAGGATGCGACGCGCTTCCGAGAGACCCAGCTCGACCAGCCGGCGGATTTCCGAGTCGATCTTCTGGGCGGTCTGCTCCGAGACATTCTGCTGGCGCGACACCGAATGACCGAGGAAGACCTCTTCCTGGTTCTCGCCGTAAGCGACCGTGCCGAGTTCCTCGGACAGGCCCCAGCGCGTCACCATGGCACGCGCCAGCCGGGTCGCCTGCTCGATGTCCGAGGCGGCACCCGACGTAACCTTGTCCTTGCCGAAGGTGATCTCCTCGGCAATCCGGCCGCCCATCATAATGGCGAGCCGCGAGGTCATCTGCTCGTAGCTCATCGACAGCTTGTCGCGCTCCGGCAACTGCATGACCATGCCCAGCGCCCGGCCGCGCGGAATGATCGTCGCCTTGTGCACCGGATCGGTGGCGGGAACATTCAGCGCCACGATGGCGTGGCCGGCCTCGTGATAGGCCGTGAGGCGCTTCTCGTCCTCGGTCATGACGAGCGTCCGCCTTTCGGCGCCCATCATCACCTTGTCCTTGGCGTCCTCGAACTCCTTCATCATGACGAGGCGCTTGCCGCGGCGGGCCGCGAGCAGGGCCGCCTCGTTGACGAGGTTCATGAGATCGGCGCCGGAGAAGCCCGGCGTGCCGCGCGCCACGGTCTTGAGGTCGACGTCCGGCGCCAGCGGCACCTTGCGGACATGGACCTTGAGGATGCGCTCGCGCCCGACGACGTCGGGGTTGGGAACGACGATCTGGCGGTCGAAGCGGCCCGGACGCAGCAGCGCCGGGTCGAGCACGTCGGGCCGGTTGGTCGCGGCGATGAGGATGATGCCCTCATTGGCCTCGAAGCCGTCCATCTCGACGAGCAACTGGTTCAGCGTCTGCTCGCGCTCGTCATTGCCGCCGCCGAGGCCGGCGCCGCGATGGCGGCCGACCGCGTCGATCTCATCGATGAAGATGATGCAGGGCGCGTTCTTCTTGGCCTGCTCGAACATGTCGCGGACACGGCTGGCGCCGACGCCGACGAACATCTCGACGAAATCCGAACCGGAAATCGTGAAGAACGGCACATTGGCTTCGCCGGCGATGGCGCGGGCGAGCAGCGTCTTGCCGGTGCCCGGAGGCCCGACGAGCAGGACGCCGCGCGGGATGCGTCCGCCGAGCCGCTGGAATTTCTGCGGGTCGCGGAGGAATTCAACGATTTCCTGGAGATCTTCCTTGGCCTCGTCGACGCCGGCGACATCGTCGAAGGTGACGCGGCCGTGGGCCTCCGTCAGAAGCTTCGCCTTGGACTTGCCGAAGCCGAGCGCCTTGCCGCCCGTCCCCTGCATCTGGCGCATGAAGAAGATCCAGACCGCGAGGATCAGCAACATCGGGAACCAGGAGATCAGCATGCCGATCAGCGAGGTGCCACCCTCTGTCACGGGCTTCGCCGAAATGGCGACGCCGCGCTGCTCGAGGCGCTTGACGATCTCGGGATCCTCAGGGGCGTAGGTCTGGAAAGCCGAGCCGTCGCTATAGGCGCCGGCGATCTGCTGACCGGAAATGATCACGCTCCGCACTCTTCCCTGATCCACGTCGGACAGGAACTGCGAGTAGGCGATGTCGTTGCCCACCGGCCGCTGTCCGGAATTCTGGAAAAGATTGAAGAGCGCGATGAGGACGAGACCGATGATCACCCACAAGGCGAAATTACGGAAGTTCGCGTTCATTGCGTTCCCTTCGACGCCCGGCCAAGGCGACCGCCCCTCGCCCACCGTCCCTAATCTGATCCGCTAAGATAGGTGCGCCCACCCTCGAAGCCAAGACAACATTCGAAGCTTATCATGCTGAAATTACGGCAGAGTGAACGGCCGGGCTTCAGGCCGGGGCGAGAAAATCCGGAAAGCGCGGCGGTTCGGCCAGCCGATCGGACAGGATCGAGCGGACAACCACGCCGGGATCGCCGGAAACACCAGCAAAATATCCAATTGACGGCACGGCGACCAGGGTCGCGCCGGTCCATAGGGCCGGCAGGGCCGCGACCGCGCCCGCGGGCTTGAGGTCGATGCGCAGACCGGCGGCGCGGCGCCCACCCTCGCCGAGCGCGGCAAGCCGGAGCCGCCGCCGCGCTCCGGTTGCGGCATCGACCCGGAATCGATTGTCCCAGACGACGGAGGACCCCGGCGTCAGCCTGACTTCGGGCAGTCCTTCCCGGCCGACCTCCCGATAGAGCAGAAAGCGGCCCCGGCGAGCTTCGATGACCACCCCGGCAAGCGTCCGCTTGAACCGGACGGTGCCGCGATGCGCCTCCATGTCGCGCAGAAGTGCCAGAAGACGCTCATAGCGCGGCGGATACTGGTCGCCGCCGATGCCCAGCAGCAAGCGGACCAGGGCCCTCGCCCGCAACTCGGCCGGGGCCTGAAGAAAAAGGACGGGATCGACCACCGCGATCGCCAGCTCGTCCAGAGCAACGGCCCTGGCCAGCAGTTTCCCCGCGCCGGCATCGATCGCCTCGGCCGCCGCCGCGAGACGCCGCGCCGTCGCAGCGAGGCCCGCGGCATCGATGCCCTCCGCCGCCAGCGACGGCATCAACTGCCGGATGCGGGCGCGCGCGAAGCGCGGATCGGCATTCATGGCATCCTCGACCGGTGCAAGGCCGGCCGCCGCAGCACTTGCCCGAAGGCGCGAGCGCGGCACGCCGAGGAAGGGCCGGACGATCGTCACCTCGCCGACCCGAATCTCGCTCCGCATGGCGGCAAGCCCGAACAGGCCCGAGCCGCGCGCCAACCTCAGAAGCAGCGTCTCGGCCTGGTCGTCGCGATGATGGGCAAGCAGGAGATGGCTGGCACCGGCCTCGCGCGCGGCAGAAAGAAGCAGATGGTAGCGGGCGGCCCGTGCCGCCGCCTCGACATCACCCTTCGGTTTTCGGCCGATCCAGCGGAGAATTCGTGCCTCGAGGCCGCGCGACCGTGCGGTCGCAACGACGCCGGCCGCTTCCTTTCGGGAAGACGGGCGCAATCCGTGATCGACGGTGAGGATGAGAAGGGAGGGTGTGCCCGGATTTCGTCGGCGCCAACGATCGGCGCAGTCGAGAAGGGAAAGGGAATCGGCGCCGCCCGAAACGGCAAGGGCAATCAGCGTGGCGCGCTCGACCGGCGCGAAAAGCGCGGGGAGTTCTGAATCGTCGATCGGCCCGGTCGGCTCAGCAGCCCGCACTGGATTGTTCGACCTTGATGCGCTGGCGAAGCGCGTTCGACGCATTCGGATATTGCTTCAGCACCGCCGAGAATGTCGAGCAGGCGGCATCGCGCTCGCCCAGTCCGGCAAGCGACAGGCCGAGCTTCAGGAGCGCGTCGGGCGCCTTGCCGCTTTTCGGATAGGCCTTGTAGCCGGCAAGAAACTCATTGGCCGCCTCGCGAAATTGGGCGCGCACGAAAAGGCTCTCGCCCAACCAGTATTGCGCATCCGGCGCCAGCGCGTCGCTGGGATAGGCCGACAGGAACTGGCGGAAGCCGGCCTCCGCCGTGTCGTAGTCGCCGGAGAGGATACTGCCATAGGCGCGCTCATAGTCGGTACGGGCATCCCCCGAGGGCGCGATCGAGGCGACATCCGGACCCGACCCGCCACCCGGCGTGATCGGCGCGCCGAGATCCATCGGCTGGTCGGGCGCCGGCGGCGGCCCGTCGAGGGTAAGCGAGCCAAGCGGCCCTGGCGGCGCGCCGAGGCCGCCCCCCATCGGGGCCTCGCCAGCCGGCGGCGCACCGGCAAGGGCACCGATCGCATCGGACGGCATTCCGCCGACATCCGGCGTTATCCCGCCGCCATCGGAGGGCGACAGCATCGGCGGCTCGGCCGGCGGCAGGGCGGCGGATTCCGAGGGCGTCGCCTCGGCTGAAGGCGGCGCTTCCGAGCGCTGCGGCTGGCTGCCCCCGCTCTTGCCGCCTTCGAGGTCGCGGAAGCGGAATTCATTGTCTTCCTGCATCCGCTTCAACTGTTCCTGAAGCTGGCGAAGCTGGAAGGTGAGTTCCTCGATCTGGCCGGTCAGCGTCCGCATCTGCGCTTCGACGCGGTTGAGCCTTTCGGCGCCGCCGCCCGCCTGGGCCTCGATGACCGGCGATTCGACCGCCGGCTTCTGTCCGAACGGCCGCCAGGCCGCATCGGCGGAGAACGGTGTGATCATCAGAAGGGCGCCAGCCGCAAGGAGCACGGCCGCCCGGTATTGTCTCATTGTCATGGTCGCGTTGCTTCCCGCACTGCGAGGCAGGCACCGAACCGCGTCCGGCTTCGCCTTCCCTAGCATAGGATTGCGGAGTTCGGCCAAATTTGGGCGCCTGACAAGAGAACGGCGGCCGAGGGGCCGCCGTTCGAAATCATATCGCTCGGGATAGAAGCAAGCGTCACGAACCGGCGGTGTTGACCACCGTGACGGCGCGCCGGTTCTGCGACCAGCAGGAGATGTCGTCGCAGACCGCAACCGGACGTTCCTTGCCGTAGGAGATGGTGCGGAAGCGGTTGGCGCCGACGCCCAGCGAAGCAAGATAGTCCCGCGCGATTTCGGCGCGACGGGCGCCGAGCGCGATGTTGTATTCGCGCGTGCCGCGTTCGTCGGCATGGCCTTCGATCGTGATCGCATAGCGCGGATACTGCTTCAGCCACTGGGCCTGACGGTCGAGCGTCGTGCGCGCCACCGAGGTCAGGTCCGTCGAGTCGGTCTCGAAGAAGACCCGGTCGCCGACATTGACGACGAAGTCCTGGCTGGAGCCCGGTACTGCCGAACCGCCGACCCCGGCCGTCGCACCGGTCGTCTTCGGCTTGTTGGCGCAGGCCGCCACCATGAGGGCGAGGCCGATAATGGCAACCATGCGGGCGCCACGTGATAAAGTTAAGTTCATCGTCATTCCGATAACTCCCCGTCCACCATAACGGACATGTGACCTACCTAACCGTTGTTGGTTAAGGCCAGGTTCAAAAAGGTGGTTAAGAATTCGTTGTGGGCCCTTTCGGGGGTGATTTCCGACGCGCCTGACACGCAATGCCGGCAAAACATGCCGGCGCCCCTTTGCCGCTCGGCGCGAGCGTAGCGGCGGGGACTCAATTGATCAAGGGCGACCATGCCGGGTCCGATCCGAAAGCAGGCGTCGGCACGCGGTACTCATTGTAGCCGCTGAGGTCGATGGTCCAGAGCTGCGGCCCGCCATTGGCGCCGGGCGTATCGCGGAAGAACATCAGCACGCGGCCGTTCGGCGCCCAGGTCGGGCCTTCATTGTGGAAACTCTCGGTCAGGATGCGCTCGCCGCTGCCGTCCGGCTTGATCACGCCGATGCCGAACTGGCCGCCGCTGCGGCGCGTGAAGGCGATGAGGTCGCCGCGCGGCGACCACACCGGCGTCGAATAGGACGCGCCCTGGCCGAAGCTGATGCGCTGCGGGTTAGAGCCGTCGGCGCCCATGATGTAGAGCTGCTGCGATCCACCGCGGTCGGATTCGAAGACGATCTGCGAGCCGTCCGGCGAATAGGACGGGCTCGTATCGATCGAGGCGCTGTCGGTCAGCCGCGTCGTCTTGCGCGAGCGCAGATCCATCAGGAAGATATTGGCATTGCCTTCCTGCTGCAGGCTCATGACGACGCGCTGGCCGTCCGGCGCGAAGCGCGGCGCGAAGGTCATGCCCGGGAAATCGCCGACCAGCTCGCGCTGCCCCGTCTCGATATTGAGGAGGTAGACCTTCGGCTGCTCGTTGCCGCCGTAGGACATGTAGGTGACCTCCTGGTTCGACGGGCTGAAGCGCGGCGTCAGCACGAGGTCATTGCCGCGCGTCAGGTAGCGGACGTTGGCGCCGTCCTGGTCCATGATGGCGAGCTTCTTGACGCGACCGTCCTTGGGGCCGGTCTCGTCGACGAAGACGATGCGCGTGTCGAAATAGCTGCGCTCGCCGGTCAAGCGCTCATAGATGGCATCGGCGATGATATGGGCAACGCGCCGCCAGTTGTCCGGCGTCGTGAAGAATTGCTGGCCGGTCATCTGCTGGCCGGCAAAGATGTCCCACAGGCGGAACTCGGCGCGCAGCCTGCCGTCCGGCTGCCGCGTGACGCCACCGGTGACCAGCGCCTGCGCGTTCAGGATCCGCCAGTCGGCGAAATTCGGCGACTGGTTGGGATCGATCGCGGCCTGGATGAAGCTTGCCGGCTCGAGCGGCTGGAAGAGGCCCGACCGTTTCAGGTCGGCAGAGATGACATTGGCGATGTCGGCGCCGAGCTGGACGTCGGTCGCCGCCGCGACGAAGGCCGGTATGGCGATCGGCAGCGGCTGGATGGTGCCGCGCGTCACGTCGACCTCGACGAGCGCGGAAGCCGGCTGTGGCGCGATCATCGCGCCGGCAGCAAGCAGCGAAACGATCGCGGCCGCGGCAAGGCGCGGCAGCCGGGAAAGGTTCTTCGTGATCAGACCGGTCATGTTCTTCCTCGGCTCTGCGGCTCAACCGCCGAACATTTTCCTTGGATCAAAGGTAAGATTGATTTCCTGCCATGAAGCATACTTCTCGGCCGGAAGCTCGTAAGGCGCGCAACGACGGATCGCTCTCACGGCCGCCTCGGCCGACGTGCGGGCGAATTCGCTCGAACCGGACTGCAGTATCTGCGGCGGCTGCGACGGCGACAACGACCCGTCCTGGTTCAGGAAGATCTTCACCTTCACGATGAGATCGGTGGCGTCCGGGGGAATGAGCCCGGAGATATTCCAGCACTGTGCGATCTTGCCGCTGAGCGCGTCGATCTCGCTCAGCGACATCTGGTCGACCGGGCTGCCGGTCCGGCTGCCAAGCGTCGGCTGCGCCTCGGCCGGCTTCGTCGAACCGGTCGGCTTGCTCTTGTCGAGAAGCGCGGAGATCTCGTCCGTGTTGAGCGTCTCCTCCTTCTTCTCTTCCTTCGGCTGCACCGCGGCGACCTGCGTCTTCTTCGGCGGTGCCGGGCGCGGCCGCGGCACCGGCGCAGGCACCGGCGGCTTGGCCACGGCCTCCTTGGGCGGCTCGGGCTTCGGTTCAGGCGCGGGCGCGGGCTCCGGCGTCGGCTCGGGCGCCGGCTCTGGTTCCGGAGGCGGCGGCGCGGGTTCGGGTTCCGGCGGCGGAGGCGTCGGCTCCGGCTCGGGCGGCGGCGGCTCCGGCACGACCGGGTCGGGCTTCGGTGGCGGAGGCGGAGGCGGTGGAGGCGGCGGTGGAGCCTCGGCGACCTTCGGCGCCGGCGGTTCGGGCACGACTTCCTCGCGCGCCTCGGCTTTGGTGACGCCGAGGTTCAGGCGCGTCAATTCGTCGATCGGGACAAAGTCGACCGGGATCGATTCGAGATTACTCATGTCGAGTGTCTTCGGCGACGGCAGCGATATGAAGCCCCACGCAGCGAGGGCGACATGGCCGATGACCGAGACGGCAAGCCCGGTTCGCATAAGTCGATCAGCTATCCGGTTTTTCGACCGACACCAGGCCGATGTGACGGTAGCCGGCGCCGTTGATGAGGCCCATTATGCGCATGATCGCGCCATAGCTCGCGGTGCGGTCGCCGCGCACATAGATGCGCTCGTCGAATCCGTTGGGGGCGATCTCGGAGAGCCGCGCGACGACGTCGTCGACGTTGATTTCATCCTCCTTGAGGAAGACGCGGCCTTCCGGATCGATGGTGATGGTGATCGGCTCCTTCTCGATGGCGAGCGGCTTCGCCTGCGCCTCGGGGAGATCGACGGGCACGCCCGAGGTCAATAGCGGCGCCGAGACCATGAAAACGATGAGCAGCACCAGCATGACATCGACAAACGGCGTCACGTTGATTTCGCTCATCGGGCGCGCGCGCCGGCTGCGACGATTGCTGCGGAAGCCTCCGGGGCCGATCGGCGGGCTCATCGGTCAGACCCTCTCGTCGACCTGGCGCGACAGGATCGCGGAGAACTCGTCGGCGAAGCTTTCGAGCCGCTGGGCGATCTTGCCGGCCTCGTTCGACAGCTTGTTGTAGGCGACGACCGCGGGAATAGCGGCAAGCAGGCCGAGCGCGGTGGCAAGCAGCGCCTCGGCGATGCCCGGCGCCACGACGGCGAGCGCCGTGTTCTTCGAGCTGGCGATTGCCTGGAAGCTCGTCATGATGCCCCAGACCGTGCCGAACAGGCCGATGAAGGGAGCCGCCGAACCGACGGTGGCAAGAAACAGGAGCCGCCGCTCGAGCCGCTCGAGCTCGCGGCTGATGGTCACCTCGAGCACCTTGTCGATGCGCATGTGGAGGCCCATCGGCGAGCGGGCGCCCGCCTCGAAGCTCCGTTTCCATTCGCGCATCGCCGCGACGAAGACCGAGGCCATTGCCGTCGGCGTCCGCCCGCTCAGCGAGCGATAAAGTTCCTCCAGCGACTTGCCGGACCAGAACACCTTCTCGAAGCGGTCCATCTGCTTGCGGATGCGGCTGAACAGGATCGTCTTGTCGACGATGATCGCCCAGCTCCAGACCGAGGCGAGCATCAGCCCGATCATCACGACCTTCACCACGATGTGCGCCTGAAGGAACAGGGTCATCAGCGACAGGTCGGAGCTGATTTCGGGGGCCGCCAGGATCGCCTGCGTCACGCCGTCTTCAGGCATTTGTCGGAACCTCTAAAGGGTTAAAGCTCTGCCCGGCTCACGCGGCAGCGCCGAGACGGACCGGGCCGCTCGGCGAACACGAAATCGATCCTGCAAGGTATTGGCCGGCCTTGGAATTCCGACCTCGGCTGTCTCGCTTCCAAATTTGGCGAAACGAGGGCCGTCCGTTAACCTGCCATACACAGCAAACCATTGGAGTTTCTAAGGGTCTTACGGTTAACAAAAGCTTATCATTCTTCCGGCATGCCGAGCGTGCTTCGGAGCGTCGCAGGCATCCGGCGTGCCTTGCCCTCGAGATTGATGATCACGACGGTCACCTTGGCGGTGACGAGATCGGTCTCGCCGAGGCGGACCGCCTGCTCCAGCACGATGCGGGCGCCGGCGGCGTGAACCGCCTTGGTATGGACCTCGATCAGGTCGTCGATCCGCGCCGGCCGGAAGAAATCGATCTCCATCCGGCGGACCGCGAAGGCGAGCGGTTCACCATAGGTGCCGCTGGCGAGCGCCTCATGGCTGACGCCCATCAGGCGGATCATGTCGGACCGCCCGCGCTCCATGAAGCGCAGATAGGCGGCGTGATAGACGAGGCCGGAGAAATCGGTGTCCTCGAAATAGATACGGACGGGCAGCACATGCGCCCCCTCGACCATCCTGCCGGCGAGGTCAGGCCAGTCAGTCTTCGCTGTCATCGGCAAACAACCCTCTCTGTGCGGCGCTTCCCGCCGGCTCGGCCATGCCGAGATGCCGGAAGGCCTGGCCGGTCAGCAGGCGTCCCCGCGGCGTCCGCTGGATGAAGCCCTGCTGGAGGAGGAAGGGCTCGACGATCTCCTCGATCGCGTCGCGCGGCTCCGACAGGGCGGCGGCGATCGTCTCGATGCCGACCGGCCCGCCCCCGAAATTCTCGGCGATCAGTTTCAGGTAGCGCCGGTCGAGCGCATCGAAGCCCATCACATCGACCTCGAGCCGCTGCAAGGCGCGATCGGCGGCCGCGGCATCGACCGGCTTGTTGCCGTCGACGGCGGCGAAATCGCGGACCCGGCGTAGCAAGCGCGTCGCGATGCGCGGCGTGCCCCGCGATCGGCGGGCGATTTCCGTGCTGCCGTCGGCGGTGAGGTCGAGGCCGAGGAGCCGCGCCCCGCGCCGCACGATGCTCTCCAGTTCGGGGACCGTATAGAAATTGAGCCGCACCGGAATGCCGAAGCGATCGCGAAGCGGCGTCGTCAGCAGTCCGATCCGGGTCGTCGCGCCGATCAGCGTGAAGGGCGCAAGGCCGATCTTCACCGAGCGCGCCGCCGGTCCCTCGCCGATGATCAGGTCGAGCTGGAAATCCTCCAGGGCCGGATAAAGGATCTCCTCGACCGCCGGGCTGAGACGATGGATCTCGTCGATGAAGAGCACGTCGCGCTCCTCGAGATTGGTGAGAAGCGCGGCGAGATCGCCGGCCTTGGCGATGACCGGGCCGGAAGTGGCGCGGAAATTGACGCCAAGCTCGCGCGACACGATCTGCGCCAGCGTCGTCTTGCCGAGGCCGGGCGGCCCGACGAAGAGGACGTGATCGAGCGCTTCTTCGCGCGACCGCGCCGCGTCGATGAAGACCTTGAGGTTGGCGCAGGCCTGCGCCTGGCCCACGAACTCGGAAAGATGCTGCGGCCGCAGCGACGTCTCCGGCGCGTCGTCGGCGCGGGTTTCGGAAGTGACGAGGCGGCTCATGACTCTACCCGCCGCATCATGGCCTCACATTCCAGCGGGTGAGCCGCCAGCAGACACCGCTGGCGAATGCCGCGGCGACCGCGACAAAGCTCGCCATCACCGCGTCGATGTCGGTCTCGGCTCCGAAATTCACGGCGCTCCACGCAATGCCGCCGAAGCAGCCTATGGCTACGGCAAGGACGAAACTTGTGCGGCCGATCAACTGATCGATGAGGCCGATCAGGAGCCCGACAAGCGCTGCCGGCAGGACGGCCGTTGGAATCCAGATCCACGGCACCACGGAAGCCGCACCGGGCACGCCGCTCCACCCATCGCCCGAATCCATGACAAAGCAAAGGAAGGCCGCCACGCAAACGATGAAGACCGCGCCGCCAACCATCGGACCGAGCAGGCCGAATGTCGCAGCAGTGATCAGCACACGACGCCAGCGGCTCGCCGCGCCCGGTACATCCGTCGCATGGGCTTCGTCGCTCACGCCGGCCTCCGCCAGCGTGTCGCCAGCCAGCAGGTAATCGTCGCCGCCACGCAGGCAAAACCGATCAGGATATGGACCACATTGGTCTGGAGGTCTGAGCCGTCGCCCATCATCATGTTCCAGCCGACACCCATCGCCGCGCCGAGCGCGACTGCGAAGCTAAAGCCGGCGCCACCGCGATACGCATCCATGTAACCGATGACGGCCCCCACCAGAACCGCGGGAACAAAGCCCATCGGATAGGCAATCCACAGCCCGTAAAGCATCATGGCGAGGATCGCCATTGCGATATCGCCCGGCGATGGAAACCCTATCCAGATTCCCAAGCCGGCGATCGTCACGAAGCCGCCGACCAGCGGCCCGAGCAGGCCGAACAGCGCGGTCACGCCGAGCACATGCAGGAATTTGCGGCCGGCGCTCACCTCGGGAGCGGTTGCGGCAGGTGTCGCCGTCATCGCGCCAGTTCCTTGAGGCCGAGACGGATCAGCGTCTCGGCGGTTGCTTCCTCGCCGGCGGAGCGCGATGCCGTGGCGACGGCCGCGCTCGCCTGCACCTGCGCATAGCCGAGATTGACCAGCGCCGAGACGGCGTCGGCGACCGGGCGCGGGGCGCGGTTTTCGGCAAGATCGGTCTGCAGATGGATGAGACCCGGATCGGCGGAGGAATAGGCCGGCGCCTTGTCGCGGAGTTCGGCGACGATGCGCTCGGCGACCTTCTTGCCGACACCCGGCGCCCGGCCGAGCGACGCCTTGTCCTGAAGCGCGATCGCGGTGGCAAGGTCGCCGGGCTTGAGGATGCCGAGAACGGCGAGCGCTACCTTGGCGCCGACGCCCTGCACTGTCATCAGGAGCCGGAACCACTCGCGCTCGAGATCGCTGGCGAAGCCATAGAGCCGGATCGCGTCCTCGCGCACATAGGTCTCGATCGACAGGCGCGCCGCCTCGCCGACCTGCGGCAAGGACTGCAGGACACGGGCCGGACAATGGACCTGATAGCCGACGCCGCCGACATCGACGATGACCCAGTCCTCGCCATAGGAATCGACGATGCCGCTGAGTTTGCCGATCATGCGTCCCGGTTCACGACTGCCGGCCCCGCTCATGCGCGGCCCTGCGACTCGATAGAACATATCAGAAACGCACACAATCTCTCCCCGCATGAAAGGATCGTTCATGCGGCTCGGGCGTTGTCAGGCTCGTTCATTCGGGATCGGGGCCGGCGTGACCACCGTCAAAAGAGACCTTCGCACCGGCCGGACCTACTGGCTGAGCCGGCCGATGCCGCGCGTGCCGGCGAAAGCCCTGAGGCGTGATATCGAGACGGAGGTCCTGATCGTCGGCGCCGGCATTTCCGGGGCGCTCATCGCCGAGGCGCTGTCCTGGCGCCACCAGGTCACGATCGTCGACCGCCGCGAGCCGGTCAGCGGATCGACGCCGGCGAGCACGGCGCTGATCGAGTATGAGATCGACACGCCCCTCACCGAACTTCGCCGCAAGATCGGCCGGGAGAAGGCCGACCGGGCCTGGCAGCGCTCGCGCCTTGCCGTCGATGCGCTCCGTGCCCGGACCAACGATCTCGGTATCGACTGCGATCTCGTGCCGGCCGACAGCCTCTACCTCTCCGGCGACTTGCTCGATGCCGACGGTATCGAGAAGGAGTTCGAGGCGCGCCGCTCGATCGGCCTCGAAACGGTCTTCCTGAAGCGCGCCGCGCTGAAGCAGCGTTTCGGAATCGCCCGCCCGGCCGGGCTTCTCGCTTTCGAAGACATGACCGCCGACCCGCGCCGCATGACCAGCGGATATCTTCGCAAGGCGCTGGAGAACGGCGCCGCGCTCCATGCACCGACCGAGATCACCGAGATCGAAAGCCATTCGCGCGGCCATATTGCGGAGACTAAAGACGGGCCGACGATCCGCTGCCGCACGATCATCTTCGCCACCGGCTACGAGTTCCCGAAATTCGTACCGTTGAAAGGCCATTCGATCATCTCGACTTATGCCCTTGCGACGAAACCGCAACCGCGCCGGCTATGGCCGGAGCGCTGCCTGATCTGGGAAGCCTCCGATCCCTACCTCTATCTCCGCACCACGCCGGACGGGCGCGTCATCTGCGGCGGCGAGGACGAAGATTTCTCCGATGCGGAGAAACGCGACGCCCTAATTCCGAAGAAGATCGCGGCGATCGAGCGCAAGCTTCAACGGCTCCTGCCGCAGATCGACACGACGGCGGAATTCGCCTGGGCGGGTGCTTTCGGTTCGAGCGACACCGGCCTGCCGATGATCGGCGAGGTGTCCGGGCGGAAGAATTGCTGGGCGGTGCTCGGCTTCGGCGGCAACGGCATCACCTACAGCCGCATCGCCGCCGACATCATCCGCGCGGCGCTCAGCGGCGATGAAGACCCCGACGCCGGTCTCTATTCCCTTTAAGCTTCGGCGATTTCCTCGGTGATGACCTCGAAGCCGGCCAGCCGGCTCGGTCCGAAGGTGGTCATCAGCGCCACGTCGGTTGCGTCGCGGCCGCGCGCCATCAGCAGGCGGCCGATGCGCGGATGATTGTGGCGCGCGTCAAAGGTGTACCAGCGCCCGCCGAGATAGGCCTCGAACCAGGCGCTGAAATCCATCGGGGCCGGATCGCGCGGCACGCCGATATCGCCGAGATAGCCGGTGCAATAGCGCGCCGGGATGTTCATGCGGCGGCAGAAGGTGACGGCGAGATGCGCGAAATCGCGGCACACGCCGAGGCGCTCGGTGAAGCCGTCATAGGCCGTGCGCGTCGACTTCGCATGCTCGTAGCCGAAGGTCAGATGGCTATGGACGTAGTCGCAGATCGCCTGGACACGGCCCCAGCCGATCGGGGTATTCTGAAAAAGCGACCAGGCCGTATCGAGCAGCCGGTCGGTGTCGCAATAGCGGCTGGCCAGCAGATAGACGAGCGTGTCGTCCGGCAATTGCTCGAGCGGTATCTGCGCCGCCGACTGATCGACCGCGTCGGGCACGCCAGGGTCGTAGACGACGAAGTCCGCTGAAAAGGTGGTGAGGCCGGCGGGCGCCTGGATGCGCGTGCAGATATTGCCGAAACTGTCGCGGTAGTCATGGGTCGGCGTCTTCGGCTCGACGGTCAGGATCTGGGGCGCCAGCAAGTCCGGCAATCGGGATGGATGGAGACTGAGAGCAAGAAGCATCGGCGTCGGCTGCTGACATTCATAGGAAATGCGTTAGCCGGCCCTGATCTTCATGGGAATCCTCTCGTTGCCGCCTCTCCCCCGAAAATTCGTAGCAAGTCGAGTGCCATGCGTGGGGTCAGCGCCCCGCAGCAACTCCGGAACGGGCCAGCAGTTCCGCCTTGCGGCCGACCAGCACTTCGACTTCAAGGCCGCTGGCGTCCTCGCGCTCGCCCTCATAGGTGCCGGAGATCGGCACCGCCTGGAGAGGCTCGCGGGCGACGGCGACACGGATCAGCTCGCGATTGCCGACGATGGCATTGGTGGGGTCGAAGTCGATCCAGCCCGCGCCCGGCAGATAGACCTGGCACCATGCATGCGTCGAACCGCCGCCGCGTATCTCCGCCCGGTCGCGGCTGGGGACATAGACGTAGCCGGAGACAAAGCGTGCGGCCATGCCGAGATTGCGCGCCGCGCCGATCATCAGGACCGCGAAATCGCGGCAGGTGCCGCGCCCGAGCGCCAGCGTCTGGCCCGGGGTCTGCGTCCCCGCTTCGGGACGGCGGACATAGACGAAGCTTTCCTTGATGGCGTTGTTGAGTGCCATCAGGAGCTTGCCGGTCTCCATCTTCCGGCGGGCGAGCAGGAGCTTCTTTGCCCATGTCGCGACGGCCGGATTCTGGTCGGCCTCGCTCAATGCAAGCCACGGCGCCAGATCCGGCGCTTCGCTCGCATCATAGGCAAAAGGATAAACCAGCGCCGCCTTGTCGATTTCGAAATCGGGCGTGTTCTGCGGCGTGTGCTCGACCGCGATCTCGCTCTCGAAGCGAAGCTCCTCGGCCTTCCCGTCGAAACGGGCGAGGCCGACAGTGTTGCCGAAGATATCGTTGATCCAGCGGATACTGGCGGGTTTCGGCGAGATTTCGAGATGCCAGTCGATCAGCCGCTGGTCATAGCTCTCGCGCGGCCGCAGCATCAGCCGATGCTCGCCGAAAGCCATAGGCCGCTGGTAGCGGTAAGTCGTGACGTGTCGAACGGTGAAGATCGGCATGGAACTCCGAAAACCCGGCTCGGCTGCCGGGTCTGGCCTGCAATTTAAGTGCCGGCCCAATGGGTAAGACTGGACGATGCGGCTTGTTCAAGGGACATGCTTCTCAGGTTGAGGCAACCACCCTCAGGACCGCCGCCTGGCGATGATGGGCATGACAGATGGCGATGGCGAGCGCGTCGGCCTCATCGTCGCTGTCGAACCGGGCCAGCGGCAGCAGCACCCTGACCATCGCCCGGATCTGCGCCTTTTCGGCATGACCGGCGCCGACAACGGTCTTCTTGACGGCATTCGGTGCATATTCGGCGACCGAAAGACCCGCCCGCGCCGGTACCAGAAGGGCGATGCCCCGCGCCTGGCCGAGTTTCAGCGTGGCGGCGCCGTCGCGATTAACGAAGGTCTGCTCGACGGCCGCCTCGTCCGGCCGATGCTCCCGGACGACAGCATCGAGCCCGTCATGGAGTGCCGCGAGCCGCAGCGCCAGTTGGCCGTCAAGCGGCGCCCGCACGGTGCCAGCCGCGACGAAAGACAGCGCATTGCCGCGCACGATAATGATCCCCCAGCCCGTGCGGCGGAGACCCGGATCGACGCCGAGAATGCGAATCGGGGGATTGATCATGGCTCAAGGGGTAATCCCGATCGGCATGGCGCGCAAAACGGGCAGCGGAGAGATCTCAGTCTCCGTCTGACGACGTTCGCATGGCGACGCCCAGCGCAATGCCGAGACCGATATTGACGGGTTGTCGCGCGGTCATGCTCCGTGATCCCATGCAGAATGCAGGGAGCGCGCCCCCTTCAGCCGGCGACGAGCCCGCTCAATATGTCGGCGCCCCGGTGCCCCCTGTCGACGCCGTCGACGATGATCACCTCGCCATCGGCATTGTCCGTTCGGAAATGCTGGATCCGGCGATAGGCCTCCGATGCGTACCAGTCCTCGGCGGAACGGCGATTCGGAAAGGCGAGGACGACGAGGTCGCCCTGCCAGTTGCCTTCAAGCACGGCCGGCTTGCCGCCGTGGATGATGTAATGGCCACCGAAGGGCGCGAGCGTGGCATCGATCGCTTCGAGATAGGCGACGATGCCCGATCCCATCCTGACATTGCGGAGATGGGCGACGGCATAGGCTGTCATGGCGTTCCCTCCCTGAAAGCAACAAACCGACAACGGTCAGCGCCTTCGCACCATGAGCCCTAATGGGGCGATAGGATGACAGCGCGGCAGAGCCGCCTTCGCTCCGTTGAGCGGAGGCTCGACAGCCATCGACGCATGTCGTAAATACTACTGGTATTCTATTCGGTAGTATCTACTACAGACGCAGGGCATATCCGCTTGGCCAAAACCACCGCTCAAAAGACGCCGGCCTTCGACCGCCAGGTGGAGGCCGCATTCGGCAGCCTCACACCGGCGGAGCAGCGCATCGCCCGCTTCTTCGTCGACCAGAAGTCGTCGGCGCTGCTGAGTTCGGCCGCCGAGATCGCCCAACTGGCCGGGACCAGCGATGCGACCGTGGTGCGTACGGCCCGCTCGCTGGGCTTCGACAGCCTTTCGGCGCTTCGCCAGGTGCTGCTCTCGGACCTGACCGGAGCGCCGTCATCCGGCAAGCGTCTGGCGCGCAGCCTGGAGGAGACCGGCAATGACGCCGCCGGCGCCCTTAGGCATGTCATCGACATCCACGAGACGGTGCTCGACGTGCTGAAGGGCCCCGACTTTGCCGCGCGTTTCGCCAAGAGCATCGACATCCTGGCAGGCGCCCGTCGCCGTCATGTGTTCGGCATAGGCCCGTCCGGCGCCCTCGCCGACTATGCGACGCTCCAGTTCAACCGGATCGGACTACCCACTTTCGCCCTCTCGGCCTCCGGGGTCGCCCTTGCCGACCGCCTGCTTTGGCTGGGCGACGGCGATGCCGTCCTGATGCTCGCCTACGCGCCTCTTTATCGCGAAGTCGAGATCGTTCTCGACCAGGCCGAGGCATGCGCGGTGCCGGTCATCCTGGTCAGCGACAGCCTTGGCCCACTGGTCGCCGGCAAAGTCTCCGAAGTGCTGCCCGTGCCGCGCGGTACGGCCGATCACCTCGCCATGCATGGCGGCACCATGGTGCTTATCGAGGCCATGATCATCGGCCTGGCCGGACAGAAAAGCGCGCCGGCCTTCGACACGCTCGACCGGCTGAGCACGCTCCGCGGTTCGATCGACAAGGCCTGGAGCAAGCGCGGCCGGAAGAAAGCCAAGAGCTAGGCGATGTGCCGCCGCAGCCGCCAGAAACCAGCAATCACAGAGCGTCTCCATGAATAGCCTCACACCGATCATCTCGACCATCACCGCGGCCTTCCTCGCTTCCTTCGTTGAGGTCGTCGAGGCTTTCACCATCGTGCTCGCCGTTGGCGTCACGCGCAGCTGGCGCCCGGCGCTCATCGGCGCAGCCCTCGCCCTCGCCGTGCTCGCGGCGCTGGTGCTGGTCTTCGGGCCGCTTCTGTCGCTCGTCCCGATCACGCTCCTTCAGTTCGTCGTCGGCGTCCTGCTGATCCTCTTCGGCATGCGCTGGCTGCGAAAAGCCATCCTGCGCTCGCTGGGCGTCATCGCGCTGCATGACGAAGAGGCCGCCTTCTCCAAGGAAACCTCGCTCCTGCAGCAGCAGGCCAATGACCGGCGCGCCGACTATCTGGCGGGTGTCGCCGCTTTCAAGGCGGTGTTGCTCGAAGGCGTCGAGGTTGTCTTCATCGTAATCGCCGTCGGCGCCGCGCACAGCCAGACCTTCTATGCCAGCGTCGGAGCCCTGGCGGCGTTCCTGCTCGTGGCGGTGATCGGGCTCGTCGTGCATCGCCCACTCTCCCGCATTCCGGAGAATGCGCTGAAATTCGCCGTCGGCCTGATGCTGACCAGCTTCGGCATTTTCTGGACCGGCGAAGGCCTCGGAGCGGACTGGCCGGGAGCCGACCTCGCGCTCCTCGCGATATTCGCGGTGGTGACGCTTTTCTCTTTCGCCATTATCCGCTGGTTCCGCAGCCCCGCTCCGTCCTCCCCGGGAAAGCCCGCCTGATGAAGATCCTTCGCGCCATCGTCCAGGAACTGATCGGCATGTTCGTCGACGACGAGAGCCTGGCGCTCTTCGCGGTGATTCTGATTGCGGCCGTCGCTGCCGCGGTAAAATTGCTTGGCGTTCCGGCCTTGCCGGCGAGCCTCTTTCTCCTGGCGGGCTGCCTCGCGATTCTGGCAAGGAGCGTCCATCGCGCCGCCCGATGAGAACCTCCTGTGACCGCGATCTCTGGCCGCGCCCGACACCGGCTGATACCCTCCGACGCCACACCTAAAGTGGCTCGAAACGGAGAGAAACCATGCGCGCGACCCTCGCTTCCCTGCTCCTTTCCACCACCGGCCTCTGCTTGATCGCCGGCGCCGCTGTGGCGGAAGAGGTGGAGTTTCCGACGCGCCAGCCGGGCATGTGGGAGATCCAGGCAGATCAGGGCCAGGCGGGTGCGCCGAACATGTCGATCAAGGCCTGCATCGACGAGGCGAGCGACAAGCAGATGATGGCGGCGGGGCTCAGCATGTCGAAGAGCATGTGCTCCGAGCAAACGATGACGAAGGATGGCGACAGCCTCGTGATCGACGCGACCTGCCAGATCGCCGGCATGAGCACGAAGTCGCATACGGTGATGAGCGGCGATTTCCAGTCGTCCTACCAGGTCGTGACGACATCGGAGGTTTCCGGCATGCCGAGCATTCCCGGAATGCCGTCGGGCCCGACCACGATGACCCAGACCGCGACATGGAAGGGTACGGACTGCACCGACGGGCTGAAGCCGGGCGACATGCTCATGCCGGGCGGCATGAAGGTGAACGTCACCGACATGATGAAGATGATGGGTGGCGGCTAGCGCCCGCCGATATCGGAAACGCTGGCGGACTGATATAAGGCGCGTCAGAATACCCGCACGCCGTCTGGCGCGATCGCGCCCGGAACCCTGATGGATTTTTCTTACGCGCTCGTCACCGCGCTGGTCGCGGCGATCATCGGCGGATTCATCCGCGGCTTCGCGGGCTTCGGCGGCGCGCTGATCTTCATGCCGGTGGCCAGCGCCGTCTTCGGCCCGCGCCTCGCCGCGCCGATCTTCCTGGTCATGGATTATCTGCTGACGCTGCCGATGGTGGCGCGGTCTTTCCCGACCTGCCGCTGGCCGACGGTCCTGCCGGCGGCGCTCGCCGGCATGGTGACGGCGCCGCTCGGCGCCTGGCTCCTCGCCAATGGCGATCCCGTCGCCGTCCGCTGGACGCTTTGCATTCTCGTCATGGCGCTGCTCGCCCTCATCACCTCCGGTCTCCGCTATCGCGGCGAACCCCATCTCGTCGCTTCGGCCGGGGTCGGCGGCATAGCCGGGATTTTCGGCGGCATCGGCCAGGTGTCCGGCCCGCCGGTCGCGGCCTTCTGGATGAGCGGCCCCTCCCCGGTCGCGGTGATCCGCGCCAACATGTTCTGCTTCTTCGGCCTGCTCAGCCTGTCGTCCTTCGCCGCCTATTTCTGGAACGGCTTCTTCACGCAGGAGAGCCTGACTGTGGCGCTGATCGTCGGGCCGGCCTACGCCGTCTCGCTCTTCTTCGGCGGGCGTTTCTTCGGGAGCACGGCGGGCGCCAACTACCGGCCAGTGGTCTACGCGCTGATCGCCTTCGCGGCCATTTCGAGCGTGCCCGCCCTCGACGGCTGGCTGCGCTGAAAAAGATTCAGAAATCAGTCGATTGCGGCAGGCGGCGGATTCCGATTCTCGGGCGGACGCTTCGGGGGCAGGACCGCATTCGCCATCACGCGCGGCCGCAGGTCGAGCGGCTCTGGCGGTAGCCGGCGCGTCACCGCCAGACGCTCGACGACGCGCAGCGACTGCGGCGAAGGCCGCGGGTGGCCCCAGAGTTCGACGGTCAGCGCTCCGTCGCGCCGCAGGATGCGGACATGGGTTTGCACGAAGCGATTGATGAAGACCTGCGGTGCGCGCAGATGCGTCGGCAATGATTGAAGCTGCCGGAGCCAGCATCCCGAATTGACGATCAGCCCCGGCGCACCATTGCTCGCCTCGAACTGGCTGAGCGCCGGCGCGTGCGTATGGCCAGAAACGAAAACCGCGATGTCGGCCGGCAGCGGACCGGCCAGCGGCGGCGCCTCACCGCGCTTCAGCCGCGCCCGGATCGCGTCTCGTTCGACAGGACGAGGCGGCGCGGAACGGATGGCACGGTTCGCGACCTTCCAGGCAACGAAGAAGAAGACGCCGAAAGCGAGCAGCAGGAAGCCGACCTCATAGGCGATCTCGAAGAACAGCGTGTTGATCTCGCGGTGGCCGAGGCCAGTTGCATAGGCGATCAGCTCGAAGGCCACATAGGCGACGAGCAGCGGCGCGAAGAGCCAGCGGACGGCTTCCGTGACAAGCGCATAGAAGAGCCGGCCGGCCACCCACTGCGGCAGCGTGTCGAGCGGGAAGACATGATCGATTTCGTGGAGTTGCAGCGCCGACCCGGCCCAGCCCCGCGGCAGGCGGGGAATGATGTCGGTGACGATATGGTCGCCGTGCGGCGTGTCGTAGGGATCGTCATAGTCGCGCTTGAGGTTGGCCGGATCGAATTCGTTGCCGTGCTCGCAATAGATCAGCTTGGCCGGATCGGACTGGAAAGCGGCGGCGTAGGAAAGCGCGAAGCCGTGGACGAGCCCGCCACCTTCCAGCGCGCCGCGGATGTCCACGTTCCAACAGACTTCGGCATCATGGTTGCCAGGCATGTAGATGACCTTGCGGTCCGGGCCTGCGGCGAGCGCACGCAAAGTCGCGAAGAGGTCGGCGTATTCGGGCCGCGCCAGCGTCTGCGAGACCCGGTTCTCGCCGGTGGCGACGCTGCCTATCCTGAGGCAATCGAAGAAATCGCCGGCAAGGACCAGTTCGACCGGGCCGGGATGGTCGCCGAGCTCGCGAAACAGGGCGGCGAGATCGTCCGGCGACTCGAAGATATCGCGGCCTTCGTCGCCGCCGATGTGGCAGTCGGAAAGAAAGACGAGAAGCGTGTCGTCCGCGAGAAGCCGCAGCAGCGTCGCCTGCTCCCCGCCGGCGTTCATCCGATGCTCCGCCCGTCGCGGGCAACGAAGCCGATGGGCAGAGACGCGCTCACGCCGCGGTCAGCTTCTCCATGATCTCGTCCGAGACCTCGAAGTTGGAATAGACCGCCTGGACGTCGTCATCGTCTTCAAGCACCGCGACGAGTTTCATCATCATCCCGGCCTTGTCCTCTTCGAGCGATGTCGCCGTCTGCGGCAACCAGACCGCCTTCACGGTATCGGCCTCGCCAAGAGTCTCCTCGAGATTCTTCGCGACCTCGCCGAGATTTCCGAAGGCGACCGTGACGACATGAGCCTCGGCATCGCTCGCCACGTCGTCGGCGCCGGCATTGATCGCCGCTTCGATCATCTGGTCGGGATTACCGGCCTTGGCCGGGTAGGTGATCTGGCCGACCCGGTCGAACATGAAGGCGACCGATCCGGTCTCGCCCATCGCCCCGCCGAACTTGGAGAAGGCGGACCGCACGGCCGAGGCGGTCCGGTTGCGGTTGTCGGTGAGCGCCTCGACGATCATCGCGGCGCCGCCCGGGCCGTAGCCCTCATAGCGGACTTCCGCGTAATTCTCAGCGTCGCCGCCGGAGGCCTTCTTGATCGCTCGCTCGATATTGTCCTTCGGCATGTTCTCGGCGCGGGCGTTGAGGATCGCCAGCCTAAGGCGGGAATTCATGCCCGGGTCGGGGGCGCCCATCTTGGCCGCCACGGTGATTTCCTTGGCGAGCTTCGAGAAAAGCTTGGAGCGCCGCGCATCGGCGGCACCCTTGCGATGCATGATGTTCTTGAATTGCGAATGTCCGGCCATGGAAATCCCCAAAGAGCGGCGCCAACCCGCGCAACGCGCCCGTTGAATACTGTGCCGGCTTATACGTCGGCCCTTTTACGAAGAAAAGACCGGCGCCGTCATCCTGGCCCGGCGCCGAAGTGCCGGTCGAGCCAACCCCTGACCGCAGCGGCGACGGCGCCGGTCAGCGAACCGGCGATCAGCCAGTGGCCGCTGCCCGGAAACACGACATGCTCGGCCATGGTGGCGGCGACGATTTTCCGCGCCGCATAATCGGGAATGATCCTGTCGGCGCCGCCGCTCAGGCACAGGATCGGGCAACGGATCGCCTCATAGTCGACCGTCGTGTTGGCGAAGGCCACCTTGCGCAGCACGAGACCGGATTCCATGCCGCTTTGAGCAATGATCTCGTCGCTTTCGGCCGAGGAAAGGTCATGCGTCGCTAGGAGCCGCATCGCGACGGGATTGGGCGGAACCGGCAGGCCGGCAAGGACGCGCGCCACGAAGGGAAGCGCGAACCGGAAGGCGGTCGGCCGGGTCGGCGGCAGGCCCGGCGCCGGAGCGCCGGCCAGCACGGCGCCGGCACAATCGGTTTCCGCCGCGAGCATCAGCGCGATCAGACCGCCCAGCGAATGGCCGACGACGACCGGCGGCTGGTCGAACTGCTGCGCTGCCGCGGCAGCCGCTGCGAGATAGTCGGCAAGCCTCAGCTTGCCCAGTGCTGCCGCATCGGAGGGGCCGTGGCCGGGCAGCGAGATCGCCCTGCCGCGGTAGCCGGCCTGACGGAAATAGTCGAGCCACGGCTCGAAATGCGCCGCCTGCCCGAAGGCACCATGAATGAAGAGAAGGGGTGGTCGCATGAGGGAGTTGCCGGGTCCGACGCTACCACGAACCGCCGCGCCGAACCCTCACGACCAGAAGGCCGGCAGGACTTCGGTGAGCGAACCGCCGAGGCGGAGCGGCGCCACGGCGGTCGCAAGGCCGGTTGCCTCGTCGATCTCGACGGCGATGCCGGCAAGCGTCGCCGGACCGTTGGCCGGCGTGAAGCGCTCGGAGGGGATTTTGTGCAGGAAGCGGTGCAGCGGCTCGTCCTTGTCCATGCCGATGACCGAATTGTAGTCGCCGCACATGCCGACATCGGTCTGGTAGGCGGTGCCGCCGGGGAGAATGCGGTAGTCGGAGGTCGGCACATGGGTGTGCGTGCCGACCACGAGCGACACGCGCCCGTCGAGATAATGGCCCATCGCCTGCTTCTCGCTCGACGCCTCGGCATGCAGGTCGACGACGATGGCATCGGCCTGCTCGCGGAGCGGACAGGCCGAAATCTCCCGGTCGATCGCCGCGAACGGGTCGTCGAGCGCATCCATGAAGACGCGGCCCATGATGTTGACGACAAGGATCCGGGCACCGTTCCGGGCCGTGAAGAGCCCGGCGCCGCGGCCGGGCGTGCCCGCCGGGTAGTTGAGCGGCCTCAGGAAGCGCTCTTGCCGTTCGGCGAAGACCAGCGCTTCACGCTGGTCGAAAGCATGGTTTCCGGTGGTGACGACATCGGCGCCGGCATCGATGACCGAGCGGAAGATATCCTCGGTTATGCCGAAGCCGCCGGCCGCGTTCTCGCCGTTGATGACGACGAAATCCAGCCGGTTCTGCTCGATCAGGCGCGGCACCCGGTCGACCACCGCCGCCCGTCCCGCCTTGCCGACAATATCGCCGAGAAATAACAGCCGCACCGGTCAGCCCCCCCTTGCGGCGGGTCCGCCGGTGAAATCGAGGACCTCCTTGTCGGTGACGATCCAGTCGAGGCGCACGTCATGCGGCTCCTGCGGGATGCCTTCGACCTCCTGCACCGAGAAGGCGATGCCGATGAGCTTCGGGCTGCGTCCGGCGGCGCGCTGCCGCGCGATCGCCCGGTCGTAGAAGCCGCGGCCATAGCCGAGGCGCGTCCCGTTGCGGTCGAAGGCGACGACCGGCAGCACGATCACGTCGGGCTCCACGGTCGGCGCCCGCGCCGACGGGAACGTCGTGCCGAAACCGCCGGCAACCAGCGTGTCGCCCGGCATGAAGCGGCGAAAAAGGATCGTGGTCTTGTCGATGATGGCGGGAAGCGCGACCTCGGCACCCGTCGAGGTCGCCTTCACCATGATGGCGCGGGTCTCGCACTCACTGCCGATCGGACGGTAGAGGGCCACACAGTCGGGCAGGAGCGAAACCATGATGTCGCCGGCCCGCTCGGCAATCGCTTCGGAGAGCCGGGCCCGTTCGGCCTCGCTGAGCGCGTTCCGCCTCTTCAGCGCCTGGCCGCGCTGCGTCGCCTTGTTCATCGCATCGACGGCGGCGTGCGGCGTGGTCATTGGGGTCGGCGATTCCCTGGAAGCAAAGACGTGCGAAGCCACAGTGGTCGGTGGAGGTTCGATCCCGGAGACCTACAGTATAGGTGGGGGCCATGTGAACGAGCCCACGGGCCCGCTCAGGGACAGCTCCCTTTAGGATCGATAAGCCCCGGGGATACATGTCTCCTGCCGGGCCCCGCAGCCTCGCTAGCGAGATATAGTGCGGCGGAAGGAATGGCGCCAGCGATTAACCGCTGCCATTTCCGGCATGATGGCCGTCGGAGACGCGGCTCGCCAGAGCTTCGACCCGTTCGGCAAAGGCCTCGATCGAACGGGCAATCGCCATTTCCTGCAATTGCTGCTGCTCGACGACGGCGGCACGGGCCTCTTCCATATGGGCGACCTTGCCTTCAAGCACAGAAAGCCGTCGTTCCGCCTCGGAATTCTGGTCGGCCATGGTGATCGCTGCCATGACGGTCAGGCGCTGGTCGCCGATCTCGCCGAATTGGCCACGAAGCTGCTCGATCGTCTCGTCGAGACGCGCCGCCAGCCGGTTGAGGTGATCCTCCTGGCCGTCGTCGCAGGCCATCCGGTAGAGCTTGCCGCTGATGCTGACATTGACCTGCGCCATGTCAGAGCCCCTGCTGGCGGTCGAGCACGCTGCGGATCGATTCCATCGCCGCAATCAGCCGCCGCGACACTTCGTTATTGGCTTCCTCGAGCCGCGCCGTCCGCGCCTCGGCGGCGTCCAGCGATTGTGCCAGCCGCGACCGGTCGGTGCCGAGCCGGTGCAGCTCGTTCTCGAGACTCGCCACTTCAAGCGTGCCTTCGAGGCGCCGCTCGACCGCGCTTTCAAGGAAATCCAGAGCCGATTCCAGCCGCTTCAGCGCGGCATTTGCCGATACGGCCATCCCCGCCTCACCCAGACCGCGCCGGCTTCGCCCGATACATTCGAACGCCGCCTCAAAACCCCGATTCCGGCCCTGGGAATCAGCGGTCACGCAAACGATACATTTAGAAGATTAGGTCTTCATGCGGAATTGCGTCAATGGTTAGGCGGATACGCGAATAAGTGTCGCCAACTGCCTGTCCGAAGGCACTTCCGCGCCGGTTCGATTTGACTCGCGGGACCGATTTGCTATGTCTCTCCCGCCTCGTCCGGACTGGTCCGCGGGCACGGCTTCCGCCGTCCGAACGGGGTCGGTTGAGCCGGCTCCGCCAGGGCGCCCCGTCACCGACACCGCATCGAAATCCAATGGCAGATCACGGCAAACACGAAGGCATGGCAAACGCGATCCGCGCGCTCGCCATGGACGCAGTCGAACGCGCGAATTCCGGCCATCCGGGGCTGCCCATGGGCGCCGCCGACATCGCGACCGTCCTCTTCACGCGCTACCTGAAATTCGACCCGAGCGACCCCTACTGGCCCGACCGCGACCGTTTCGTGCTGTCGGCCGGCCACGGCTCGATGCTGCTCTATTCGGTGCTCTACCTCCTCGGCGTCGAGGAAGTGACCATCGAGCAGATCAAGAATTTCCGGCAGCTTGATTCGGTCACCGCCGGCCATCCCGAATATGGCCATGCCCCGGGCATCGAGACGACCACCGGTCCGCTCGGTCAGGGTCTCGCCAACGCCGTCGGCATGGCGATGGCCGAGAGAATCCTTTCGGCGCAGTTCGGCGACACCGTCGTCGACCACCGAACCTATGTGCTCGCCTCGGATGGCGACCTCATGGAGGGGATCAGCCATGAGGCGATCTCGATCGCCGGGCACCTGAAGCTCAGCAAGCTGATCGTCCTCTACGACGACAATGGCATCTCGATCGACGGACCGCTCACGCTCTCCGAGACCGGTGACGCCGTGGCGCGCTTCGAGGCCGCCGGCTGGCATGCGACGCGGATCGACGGCCATAATCCCGATGAGATCGCCCGTGCCATCGAGGCGGCGCAGGCAAGCGACCGTCCTTCGATGATCGCCTGCAAGACGACTATCGGCTTCGGCGCACCCACCAAGGCGGGCAAGTCCTCGTCGCATGGTTCGCCGCTCGGCGCGGAAGAAATCGCCGGCGCCCGCAAGGCGCTCGGCTGGACCGCGGCGCCCTTCGAGGTCCCGGCCGACATCCGCGATGCCTGGCGGATTGCCGGCCTCAAGGCGTCGCATGCGCGTAAGGATTGGGAAAAGCGGCTCTCGGCGCTCGACAGCACCAAGCGCGGCGAGTTCGAACGGCGCATCCGCGGCGAACTGCCGACCGCCTTCAACGAGGCGATTACGTCTTTCAAGAAGAAGCTCGCCACCGACAAGCCGAAGGTCGCGACCCGCAAGGCGTCCGAACTGACGCTCGACGTGATCAACCCGGTCGTTCCCGAGACGATCGGCGGCTCGGCCGACCTCACCGGCTCGAACAACACGCGCTCCAAGGACCAGAAGGCGATCACGCCGGACGATTTCTCCGGCCGCTTCATCCATTGGGGCGTGCGCGAGCACGGCATGGCCGCGGCCATGAACGGCATGGCGCTGCATGGCGGCGTCGTGCCTTATTCCGGCACCTTCCTGGTGTTCAGCGACTATTGCCGGCCGTCGATCCGGCTGGCCGCCCTGATGCGCCAGCGCGTCATCTTCGTCATGACGCATGACTCGATCGGCCTCGGCGAGGACGGCCCGACCCATCAGCCGGTCGAGCAGATGGCAGCACTCCGCGCCATCCCGAACCTCCTCGTCTTCCGGCCCGCCGATATCACCGAGACTGCGGAAAGCTGGCAGATCGCGCTGGAAAGCCGGTCGGCGCCGAGCGTGCTGGCCCTGACCCGCCAGAATCTGCCGGCGGTACGGACCGAATTCACCGAGGAGAACCGGACGGCGCGCGGCGCCTACGAGCTTGCCGCCGCCAATGGCGACGCCGAGGTGACGCTCTTCGCCAGCGGCTCCGAGATCGAAATCGCGCTCGCCGCCAAGACGCTGATCGAGCGGCAGGGTTACGCCGCCCGCGTCGTCTCGGTGCCGTGCTTCGAGCTTTTCGCCGAGCAGAGCGAAGACTACCAGGCCGAGACGATCGGGACCGCGCGCGTCAAGGTCGCCATCGAAGCGGCGATCCGCCAGGGCTGGGACCACTTCATCGGCAATGACGGCATCTTCATCGGCATGCATAGCTTCGGTGCCAGCGCGCCCTATGAACAGCTCTACGCGAAATTCGGCATCACCGCCGAGAAGGCCGCGGAAGCGGCGCTCGCGCGGCTGACTGCCAACAAGTAAGGACCCCATGCCGGAGCGATCCGGCGTCAACCATCGCGGGCCGCGACGCCCGACCGGGAGTAAAGACTATGACCGTCAAGGTTGCCATCAACGGTTTTGGCCGCATCGGCCGTAACGTTCTCCGCGCCATCATCGAATCCGGACGCACGGATATCGAAGTCGTCGCGATCAACGATCTCGGCCCGGTCGAGACCAACGCCCATCTGCTGCGCTACGATTCGGTGCATGGCCGCTTTCCCGGCACGGTGACCGTCAAGGGCGACACGATCGACGCCGGCCGCGGCCCGATGAAGGTGACCGCGATCCGCGATCCCGCCCAGCTTCCGCACAAGGAGTTCGGCATCGACATCGCGCTCGAATGCACAGGCATCTTCACCTCGAAGGAAAAGGCCTCGGCCCATCTCGCCGCCGGTGCCAAGCGCGTTCTGGTGTCCGCCCCCTGCGACAGCGCCGACTCGACGATCGTCTACGGCGTCAATGACGACAAGCTGACCAAGGACGACCTCGTCGTCTCGAACGCTTCCTGCACGACAAACTGCCTCGCTCCGGTCGCCTATGTCATGCACAAAGCGGTCGGCATCGAGACTGGCTTCATGACCACGATCCACTCCTATACGGGCGACCAGCCGACCCTCGACACGATGCACAAGGATCTGTACCGGGCCCGCGCCGCGGCGCTGAACATCATCCCGACCTCGACCGGTGCCGCCAAGGCGATCGGCCTGGTGATGCCGGAGCTGAAGGGCAAGCTCGACGGTTCCTCGACCCGCGTCCCCACGCCGAACGTCTCGCTGATCGACTTCAAATTCGTCGCTTCCCGCAAGACGAATGTCGAAGAGATCAACAACGCCATCATGGAGGCTGCGAAGTCGAACCGCCTGTCGCCGATCCTGACCTGGACGAAGGAGCCGCTGGTCTCCTCCGACTTGAATCACGATCCTCACTCTTCGACCTTTGCCCTTGATCAGACAAAGGTTATTGGCGACACCTTCGTGCGCGTCGTCGCCTGGTACGACAATGAGTGGGGCTTCTCGAACCGCATGGCGGATACCGCCGTCGCGATGGCGAAGCTGATCTGAGACCGGCCCGGAGATGGGGCATTTCCATACGCTCGACGACGCGGATGTGAAGGGCAAGCGCGCCCTCATCCGCGTCGACCTCAACGTGCCGATGGCCGACGGCAAGGTCACCGACGACACCCGCATCCGGGCCGCCGAGCCGACCATCAGCGACATCACGAAGCGGGGCGGCCGCGCCATCCTGCTCGCCCATTTCGGACGCCCGAAAGACGGTCCGGAAGAGAAATACTCGCTGAAGCAGGTGGTCCCCGCCGTCGCTGCCGTGCTTGGCCGGCCGGTCGCTTTTGCCGAGGACTGCATCGGCCCCAAGGCCGAGGCCGCGGTCGCTGCGATGAAGGATGGCGACGTCCTGATCCTCGAGAACACCCGCTTCCACAAGGGCGAGGAAAAGAACGACAAGGCCCTCGTCGATGCACTGGCGAAACTCGGCGACCTTTACGTCAATGATGCCTTCTCCGCCGCCCACCGCGCCCACGCCTCGACCGAAGGCCTGGCGCGCCGCCTCCCGGCCTTCGCCGGCCGTTCGATGCAGGCGGAACTGGAGGCGCTCGATGCGGCGCTCGGCAACCCGAAGCGGCCCGTCGTCGCCATCGTCGGCGGCGCCAAGGTCTCGTCGAAGATCGATCTTCTCGAAAATCTCGTCGCCCAGGTCGATGCGCTGGTGATCGGCGGCGGCATGGCCAACACTTTCCTCGCGGCGCAGGGCGTCAAGGTCGGCAAGTCATTGGCCGACCCCGACCTCGCCGAGACGGCGCTCCGCATCCTCGTTGCCGCAAAGAAATCCGGCTGCGCCATTGTGCTGCCCGAGGACGCCGTCGTCGCCAAGGAATTCAAGGCCGGCGCGGCGAGCCGCATCGTTTCGCTGGACGCGGTGGCTGCCGACGACATGATCCTCGATGTCGGGCCGAAATCGATCGCGGCCGTGAATGCCTGGATCGACAAGGCGGCGACGCTGGTCTGGAACGGGCCGCTCGGCGCTTTCGAGATCGCCCCCTTCGACAAGGCGACGGTCGCCGCTGCGCAGCACGCTGCCGAGCGCACGAAGGCCGGCCGGCTCCTGTCAGTTGCCGGCGGCGGCGATACGGTCGCCGCCCTTAATCATGCCCAAGTCGCAGGGGATTTTTCATTTGTGTCGACGGCCGGCGGCGCCTTCCTCGAATGGATGGAAGGCAAGCCGCTGCCCGGCGTGGACGCGCTGATACATTAACCGCCGGCCGCATCTCACCTTGCGACCGGTATCTTGATACGGCCACTGCATCGAACGACGAGCTTGAGGGAACCGACGAATATGAGCGACAGACTGGAAGACATTGCCGCCCGCATGGTCACCCCCGGCAAGGGCATCCTCGCCGCCGACGAGAGCTCGGGCACGATCAAGAAGCGTTTCGATTCGATCGGCCTGACCTCGACGGAAGATGCGCGCCGCGACTATCGCGAACTCCTCTTCCGCTCCGACGACGCTATGAAGAACTACATCTCCGGCGTCATCCTCTATGACGAGACGATCCGCCAGAAGGCCAAGGACGGCACGCCGCTCGTCGAACTGATCGCCAGATCCGGCGCCGTGCCGGGCATCAAGGTCGACGCCGGCGCCAAGCCGCTGACCTTCCAGAAGGGCGAGACGATCACCGAGGGCCTCGACGGCCTCGGCGAGCGCCTCAAGGAATATTACGGATTGGGCGCCCGCTTCGCGAAATGGCGGGCCGTGATCGACATCGGACCGTCGATGCCGAGCCACAACTGCATCAACGCCAATGCCCATGCGCTCGCCCGCTATGCGGCGCTCTGCCAGGAAGCCGGCATCGTCCCGATCGTCGAGCCGGAAGTGCTGATGGACGGCCCCGTCGCCACCCATGACGCCGACACCTGCTACAAGGTGACGGAATGGACGCTGAAGACGGTGTTCCAGGAACTCTATTATGCCGGCGTCAACCTCGAGGGCATGGTGCTGAAGCCGAACATGATCGTTCCCGGCAAGAACAGCCCCAAAAAAGCCTCGCCCGCCGAAGTCGCCGAGAAGACCGTAATGGTCCTGAAAGCCTGCGTGCCGCCGGCTGTGCCGGGCATCGCATTCCTGTCGGGCGGCCAGTCGGACGGGCTCGCCACCGAGCATTTGTCGCTGATGAACGCGGCCGGCGGCCTGCCCTGGAGCCTGACCTTCTCCTATGGCCGCGCCTTGCAGGCGGCAACGATCAAGACCTGGGGCGGCAAACCGGAGAATGTTGCCGCCGCCCAGCGCGCCTTCCTGCACCGCGCCCGCATGAACGGGCTGGCCGCGGCCGGCAAGTGGAGCCAGGACGCGGAGAAGAAAGCTGCCTAATCGACTGAATTAGCGCCGCTTTCCATATATAGTGGCTTCGCGCCGCCACTCCGGGCGGCGAGAGATCGAAAGCGCGGTCGCGACTTTCGCGGGCGAAGCCATGACCGATACCGAAAACAATTCCTGCCGCCTCTGCCTCGTGACGCCCCCCGGCGTCACGCCTGACGCTTTTGCCGCAACGCTCGACGAAGCCCTTTCCGGCGGCGACGTCGCCTCGCTCTTCATCACCGGCGATCCGGCGTCCATTGCCGCCCTGGCCAAGGCCGCCGTCCCGGTGGCGCAGGCGCATGGCGTCGCGGCAATCGTCGTCAACGACACGCAACTCGCCGGCCATGCCCGCGCCGACGGCGTCCATATCGACAGCGGCCGCGCCGACCTTGCCGCGGCAATCGGATCGTTCCGCCCCGCCCGGATGGTCGGTGCCGGCGGCGTCCGTTCGCGGCACGACGCCATGACCGCCGGCGAAGTCGATCCGGACTATGTCTTCTTCGGCCGACTCGATGGCGATACAGGCCCGGAAATCTTCGACAAGACGCTCGACCTCGCCGCGTGGTGGGCCGGGCTGTTCCAGATTCCGGCGATCGTCATGGGCGGCGCGTCGATCGACTCGGTCGTCGAGGCGCGCGATGCCGGCGTCGAATTCGTCGCACTCCGGCGCGCCGTCTGGGACCATCCGCAAGGACCGGCGGAAGCCGTGCGGCAGGCGAACGCCCGCCTCGCTGCCGCGACAGAAGAGGCGCAATGAGGCGCGCGGTCGTCCTCGCGCTTCTGATTGCCGGCGCGGCCGGCTTGCCCGCGTCGGCCCAGGCGCCGATGGACCTGACGCCCGGCGGCGGCCCACCATCAGCGCCCCTTCCCGAAGGGCCTATGGTTCTCACCCCGGCCCCTTCGGCGCCGGCGGCACGGCCGGCAGCTCCTAGAAAGCAGGCCGTCGCGCCGCCGATTCCACCGAAGCGTCCCGATCCGATCGGCGCCCTCATCGAAACCCCGTCCGAGCCGCCGCCGCTTGCCGCCGCACCGCCGGCAGCAGCGCCGCCGGTCCTGCAGGCGCCGTCAGCCGGGATGCCGGTGATGCCCATGGAACCAGCCCCACCGCCGGCCCAGTCTCCGCAGGCTACGGCTGAGCCGCCGCCGCTGCCGGCACCACCACCGGCGCGGCCGGTGGCCGCCATTCCGCCGCTGCCACCCGGCCTGCCGCGAAGCACGGCCGCCGGCGCCGCGGATCCAACCGCCGATCTCGCCTATGGTGCATTTCAGCGCGGCTACTATCTGACCGCTTTCGGCTACGCCACCAAAGCTGCCGGCGAGGGTGCCATCGCCGCACAGACGCTGCTCGGTCTGCTCTATGAAGGCGGCTACGGCGTGCCGCGCAACTACCAGGAAGCGGTTGCCTGGTATGGGCTCGCCGCCCGTGCCGGCGACCGTGAGGCACAATTCGCGTTGGGTCTGATGAACCTCCGCGGCAACGGTATTGCCATCGATCGCGGCAAGGCTTTCGCCTATCTCGAACAGGCGGCTTCCGGCGGCAAGGCCGCAGCGATGTATGAACTGGCCCTCCTCTATCTCGAGGGAAGCGTCCAGCCGCGTGATCCGGCGCGGGCAATCGACCTGCTGAGCCGGTCGGCGGCCGCCGGCCAGGCGGATGCCCAATTCCGGCTGGCGCAGCTCTACGCAGCCGGTGACGGCATCGCCAAGGACGAGGTCACCGCGACCCGCTGGTTTGCCGCGGCGGCGCGCCTCAACCATATCGACGCGGAAGTCGAATTTGCCATCCGCCTGTTCAACGGCACCGGCATCGAAAAAAGCGAAGCAGTAGCGGCCGAGTGGTTCGACCGCGCCGCCCAGATCGGCAATCCGATCGCCCAGAACCGGCTCGCCCGCATCCTGGCGGCGGGCCGCGGCGTCCCGGCCGATCCGGTCGCCGCCGCCAAATGGCACTTCCTGGCGCGCGCCGCCGGCCGCGACGATCCGTTCCTGGAAGATTTCGTGCGTGGGCTGAACGACCAGCAGCGCGCCGCCGCGATGAGCGCTGCGCAGCGCTGGCCGGCGGGCTAGGCCGCCCTTTCACGTCACTCGCCTTGTCTCGCCCGCCGAAATGTGATGCACAGGCGGACTTTCGAATTCGTACCGGGATTTTTCAAAGATGGCGCGCACAGCCCTGATGAATGTGATGGTCGCGGCGGTGCTGAAGGCCGGACGCGGCCTGGCGCGCGATTTCGGCGAGGTCGAGAACCTGCAGGTTTCGCTGAAGGGGCCGGGCGACTTCGTCAGCGCCGCCGACCGCAAGGCAGACAAGACATTGATCGCCGAACTCGGCAAGGCGCGCCCGACCTACGGCTTCCTCACCGAGGAGAGCGGTGCCATCGAAGGCAACGACAAGGCTAACCGCTGGATCATCGATCCGCTCGACGGAACCACCAATTTCCTCCATGGCATCCCCCTCTTCGCCATCTCCGTGGCGCTGGAGCGCGAAGGCAAGGTCGTCGCCGGCATCATCTACAATCCCGTGCTGAACGAGCTTTACACGGCCGAACGCGGCGCCGGCGCCTTCCTGAACGACCGGCGCCTGCGCGTCGCGGCGCGAAAAGCATTGCCCGAGGCTCTCGTCGGCAGCGGCGTCCCGCATCTCGGCAATCCTCCCGATGCCGGCGAAACCGCCCTCGCCCAGCGCATCAACGAGCGGACGGCCGGCATGCGATGCCTCGGCACGGCGGCAATCGAACTCGCCTGGGTCGCCTCGGGCCGCTACGACGCCTACTGGCACTTTAACCTGCACCCCTGGGATTTTGCTGCCGGCGCCCTGATGGTGCGGGAGGCCGGCGGAAAGGTCAGCGACATGACCGGCAAGGAGAAACTGACCGACCGTGGTTCGGTCCTGGCCGGCAACCAGGTAATCCACACCGAACTGGTCGCCCTTCTCGCGAATAAAACGCCTCGCTGACGGCGGTTCGGTCGCTGCCGCTATTTTGCCGTTTCTCTCTTCGCCAAATTCACGTTAGATTTTTAGAACGTCGAGAGAGGGCTCAAGGTGCTTTTCAGGAAGGCCCGTTCGCGGGACTACGATCCGTACAAGCTGGCGAGCCCGCAGATTTATCTCTGGCGGATGATGATCTTCCTGATCATCGCCGGCTTCCTCGGCCTCATTCTCTACAATCAGGCCGCCATCGCCTTCATGTCCAACCCGGGACTGAACGGCGTTATCCTCGCCGTTCTGGCGATCGGCATCCTGATGATCTTCCGCCAGGTGATGCGGCTGTTTCCCGAGATCAAATGGGTGAACACCTTCCGGATCGCCGAGCCCGGCCTCGAGGTCGCGCGCCCGCCGGTGCTCCTGGCGCCGATGGCGACGCTGCTCGGCGACCGCATCGGCCGCATGGCGATCTCGACGACGACCATGCGCTCGATCCTCGATTCGATCCTGATGCGGCTCGACGAGGACCGCGAACTGTCGCGCTATCTCGTCAGCCTCCTGGTCTTTCTAGGCCTTCTCGGCACGTTCTGGGGCCTTCTCGAGACCGTCAGCGCGGTCGCCGACACGATCCGCTCGCTCGACGTCTCCTCGGCCAATACCGGCGTCATCTTCGAGGATCTGAAGGCCGGGCTCGCGGCACCGTTGAACGGCATGGGCACGGCGTTTTCGTCCTCGCTCTTCGGCCTCTCCGGCTCGCTGATCCTCGGCTTTCTCGATCTCCAGGCCGGCCAGGCACAGAACATGTTCTACAACGACCTAGAGGATTGGCTGTCGACCGTCACCGACCTCGATCCCGAGACCATCGACGCCTGTACCGGGGCCTCGACGGCCGAAGACCTGCGGGTTGCCGTCGAGCGTCTGTCGCGCACGGTCCAGGAAGGCACGACCGGAGCCGGCGGCAGCGGCTCGACGCAACGCGCCACCACCGCCATGGCCAATCTCGCCGAGGGCATCCAGGGCCTCGTCCAGCATATGCGGAGCGAGCAGCAGGTCATCCGCTCCTGGGTCGAGACGCAGTCCGAACAGCAGAAGGACATGAAGGTCCTGCTCGAATCGATTTCGAGAGCGTTGCAGCCGCCGCCGCAAGCGGGTGAATGATGGCGGTCGCCCGACGTCATCGTCCGCCGCGCGCTGATTTCTGGCCGGCTTTCGTCGACGTTCTGACGAACCTGCTCCTCGTCTTCATCTTCCTGCTGTCGATCTTCGCGCTGGTGCAGTTCTTCCTGAGCCAGGAGATCTCCGGCCGCGACACCGTTCTGCAGCAGTTGAACGCGCAGATCGCCGAGCTCACCGAAATGCTGGCGCTCGAGAAGGCTTCGTCGGGCCAGATGTCGGATTCGCTGACCAACATGCAGGCAAGCCTTGCCACGATCGAGGCGGAGCGTAACCGGCTGCAGGGGGTGCTCGACAGCGGCGGCGCCGCGACGGCGGCAGCCAATGGCAAGATCGCCGGGCTGACCACCGACCTCGAATCCGAGAAGCAGGCGAGCCAGCGCGCCCTTTCTCAGGTCGAGCTTCTCAACCAGCAGATCGCGGCGCTCCGCCGCCAGATCGCCGCGCTGGAAGGGGCGCTCGACATCTCCGAGGACCGCGACCGCGAGAGCCAGACCAAGATTGCCGATCTCGGGCGCCGGCTGAATGTCGCGCTGGCGCAGCGTGTCCAGGAGCTGGCGCGCTACCGCTCCGACTTCTTCGGCCGGCTAAGAGAGATCCTCGGCGACCGCCCCGACATCCGCATCGTCGGCGACCGCTTCGTCTTCCAGTCGGAAGTCTTCTTCGCCACCGGCTCCGACGAGGTCAATCCGGCCGGGCTCGGCGAGCTGGATGCCCTCGCCGAGGCGGTCATCGAGCTCATGCAGGAGATCCCCGAGGACATTCCCTGGGTGCTCCGGGTCGATGGGCACACCGACAAGCAGCCGATCTCCGGAACCGGCCGTTTCCGCACCAACTGGGAACTGTCGGCCGGTCGCGCCATTTCGGTCGTCCGCTTCCTGATCGACAAGGGCGTCCCGGCAAACCGACTGGTCGCTGCGGGTTTCGGCGAATTCCAGCCTATCGAGCCCGGCGAGAGCGAAGAGGCCTTTGCCAAGAACCGCCGCATCGAGCTGAAGCTCACGGAGCGCTGAGCAATCCTCGTCTTGTAAGGCCGGCCGCTCTCCGTTATAGGATCGCCCCAACCCGGCCGCCTGCGGCGCCGCAACGCTTTTCGAGGCATTTCCGATGAAGAAAGACATCCACCCCGACTATCACGAGATCAAGATCGTGATGAATGACGGGACCGAATACATGACCCGCTCGACCTATGGCGAGACCGGGGCGACGCTGATGCTCGATATCGACCCGACCACCCACCCGGCCTGGACCGGCGGTGGCCAGCACCTCGTCGATCGCGGCGGCCGCGTGTCGCGCTTCAAGAACAAGTACAAGGGTTTCATGCAGGGCTGAGCCACCCGGTTCGCCTTCGCTCAAACGACAAAAGCCCCGGCCTTGGCCGGGGCTTTTTCATGTCTGATACCCGGAAATGGCTAGCTGCGTGCGAAAGCCTTGGCGATCAGGCCGATCTGCTGACCGACCGGGTTGTCTGACGGCGCGTTTTCCGTCGTCCGTTCCATGGCGCCGTCGAGGCGCCTGATCCGCTCCTGCAGCCGCGTCGAGCGGCCGATCAGGTCGCGAAGCCGCTCCGGCAGTTCGTCCCAGCCGGTCCCGTCGGTGGCGCTGGAAAGTCCGTTGAGACGGACCTTGGCCTTTTCGGCGGCAGCCTGCTCCTGCGACATCTCCCCGTCATTGACGGCGCGCTGCAGCAGCAGCCAGCAGGCAAGCTGCATGAGCCGCGTCGTCAGCCGCATGGATTCCGTCGCATAGGTGAGCGAGCCGGCCCGGGTCAGCTTCCGGGATTCCACCCGCCCGTCACCGTCGAGATAGCTCGCGGTCTCCTCGACCAGGGTCATCCCCTCGCGGAACAGGAGCTTGAAATTGTCCGAGCCGGCCAGGCGCCGCGCAAAGGCGATCGGTGCGTCCTGACGGATGGATTTCGGCCTGCTGTTATCGTCGATCATTGCGCCGGCAGGCCTGTCCCTGAAAAATTTCCGAAATTTGTGTCCCCTTGGGACTCCCCTACACCCTCCGCAAAAGCCGCGCCAGCAGGCCAGGCGGGCTGTGGAGAAAAAGAGAGCCGCACGAAGCGGCTCTGAAAAGTTTAACAGGGAGGCGTCAAACAGAGTGGACAGGAGCCACTCGAATCCAGATGACTGGATGAATTCATTAACGGCTGTAAAGCTTAAGAAGCGGTTAACGCCTCCGGATAAATTACAGGGATCGTCCCGCAACGCTG
>CAMCWB010000028.1 GCA_945882315.1 Bauldia litoralis
AGCCCGCCCCACCCGGCAGTACGCACCTCCGCCGCTGCGAACATGCGCCGCCCGCGCTCATCGAGGTTGCGCCCCACCGTATCCCAGCGATACCTGATGGCATCCGCGTCGATCATGCGACCGACCTACGCCGGTTCGAAGCTCTCAGGAATCCTCTAGAACCGAGTCACAGCGACGCACGCCCGACAGAGCGTGATTCAGTTGTTGTTCGGAATGTCCTTACTCACGGCTCTGGCCGAACAGGCGGAGGAACATCAGGAACAGGTTGATGAAGTCGAGATAGAGGCTGAGGGCCCCCATGATCGCCTTCCGGCCGGAAACGGCGGCGTCATCGCCGGCGAAGTACATTTCCTTGATCTTCTGCGTGTCGTAGGCGGTCAGACCCGTGAAAATAAGCACGCCGATCACCGAAATCGCGAAACCCAGCGCCGACGATGCAAGCCACCAATTTACGAGCATCGCGATGATGAGGCCGATCAGACCCATGAACAGGAAGGAGCCCATGCCGGTCAGATCGCGTTGCGTCGTGTAGCCCCAGAGGCTTACCGCACCGAAGGTAGCGGCGGTGATGAAGAAGACCTGGGTGATGCTATTCTGCGTGTAGAGCGCAAAAATCGTCGCCAGCGACACGCCCATAAGCGCGGCAAAGACCCAAAAGACGAGCTGGGCTGTGCCGACGGCCATCGTATGAACGCGGAAGCTCAGGAAGAACACCATCGCCAGCGGCGCCAGCATGATGACCCAGCGCAGCGGCGAGCCGAACAGCGTCTGGCCGATCTCCGTAAACATCAAGCCACTGGCGGTCTCTTGGAAGGCGACCGAAAAAACGCCATAGGCAAAAGCACCGGTCAGCGCGAGGCCGATCGCCATGTAATTGTAAACGCGCAGCATGTAGGCGCGGAGACCCTCGTCGACCGCGCCTACCGCACCGGTCGCACGAGCGCCGTAGCGGGCCGGCTGGTTCTCGTAGTTCGCCATCGAAATTCCCTCTCCTCGAAGCGAGCGCGGGACCTCCCGCCTTCTCTCACACTCGGCTTGCAATATGGTCTTTCCCCGAAAGCCAAACAAGTGGTCAGGTTCGAACTGACATTTTCGTGACCGGCAGGCCGAGCGGAATGACTTGTCAGGGAAATCCCGATTGCCGCGCTGCAGCAAAAACTTGGCCGAAGCGCATCGACGAGCGGGAGCGAACGCCCCATACTGAGTGAGTCGCTGGAAGGGAGAATCACCATGCCGCGGCTCTTCACCGGGATCGAGATTCCGGCCCCCCTCGCCGACCGCATGTCTTATTTGCGCGGCGGACTTCCCGGGGCGCGATGGATCGATCGGGAAAATTACCACCTCACTCTGCGTTTCATCGGCGATGTCGACATGCATGTCGCCGACGAGGTTGCCGCCGAACTCGCCCGCGTCCGGCGCCAGGCCTTCACGCTGAAGCTCGGCGACGTCGGCATTCTCGGCACCAAACGGCCGCACGCCATCGTCGTCCGCGCCGAGCCGAGCCCGGCCCTGATCGAGCTGCAGGCCGAGCATGAGCGCATCATGCAGCGCATCGGCCTCCTGCCGGAAAGCCGGAAATACACGCCGCACGTGACCTTGGCGCGGCTGCGCGGTGCCAGCGGCCACGACATCGCCACCTATTTGTCGCTGCGCGGCGGCTTCTCGACCGAATCCTTCCCCGTCGAGCGCTTCGTTCTCTTCTCGGCGCGGAACTCGACCGGCGGTGGACCCTATCTGGTCGAGGAGGATTATCCCCTCGGCGCAAACGCCGGCCGAATCATTCCCGCACAATACGAGGCCGAGACATGGCAGAGAGACTGAGCGCCGAGGCGGCCAAGGCCGAACTCGACAAGATCTCCGGCTGGCGGCTGGCGAAAAGCGGCGCCGCGGTCGCGAAAACCTTCGAATTCGCGGATTTCAGCGAGGCTTTCGGCTTCATGGCGCGGGCCGCACTCGTCGCCGACAAGATGAACCACCACCCCGACTGGTCGAACAGCTACAACAAGGTCAAGGTCGTCCTGTCGAGCCATGATGCTGGCGGCCTGACCGCCCGCGACTTCAAGCTCGCCGCCGCCCTGAATAAAATAGCCAAGGTCTAGGCTTTTGCTTGCAGTGGAGCCGAAAAATCCCCATTTCCTTCCCGTGAAAACGGAGGGTGTGATGAACCGGGTTCTCGAAGGCGAAATTCTCGGGCCTGAGCTGACGCCCGAGGAAGAGGCGTCGCGGGCGAAACGCGTCCGCAGCCGGTTCCTGGCCACCTTCCGCAAGGCGGTGCGCTACATTCCCTTCGCCGACGAGGTCGTCGCAGCTTATTTCTGTGCGCTCGACCCCTCGACGCCGCACCGCGTACGGGGAATGCTTCTGGCGGCCCTCGCCTATTTCGTCCTGCCGACCGATGTCATCCCGGACTTCCTGGTCGGCATCGGCTTCGGCGACGACGCGACGGTGCTGCTGGCGACGATCACGCTGGTTCGCAGCCATATCAGCGCCGTCCACCGCGAAGCCGCCAAGCGCTTCATCGACGGCGAGGAAACGCAGCCGAATCGGGATCGCGCCTGATCGGTCTCCGTAAATCGGCCTCGGATTTTTACCCGGCTTGGCTTATGGTAAACGCGATGGGGGCATCAGGAGACGCGGGACGCAGCCGGTAGCTGTGTGCGGGGGCGGCAAGAGGCGAGGGACTCCCGTTCGGGCGGTCCGGCTTTCCAATCGCATCACATTGTTGTCGAAATTCCGCGCACAAGACATTTGGCGGATCGAGACTTTTTCCATAAACAGCGGTCACGACCGTCGCGGTTGACGGAAAAGTAACTTCGGCAGGCCAATTTTAATCAATCCTTCATTCGAAGGGCTCGCGCGATCGGCGACTCGCGCAAGAGGCGGTGGGAAGAAATGACTATTCGCTCGCTTATGACAGGTGCGTTCATTCTGGCCGTATCGGTGACGGCCGCTTTGGCGCAGGCGCCGAGCCCGCTCGGCTCGTTCCGTAACTGGAACGCCTATACGCATTCCGATGCGGAGGGGAAATCCTGCTACATCGCAACCCAGCCGCAGAGTTCCAAATACAGTCGTGAGATATCGGACCGCGATCCGGTCTTCTTCCTCATCACGACCCGCGTCGCCGGCGACGCGTCGAAGAGCATCCGCAACGAGGCGAGCACCATCATCGGCTACCCCTTCAAGCCGGATTCGACCGTGACGGTCGATATCGACGGCAAGAAGTTCACGATGTTCACCCGCGAGGACAATGCCTGGTTCAACGACCGCGCCAGCGAGGCGAACTTCATCGCGGCGATGAAGTCGGGCACCTCGATGAACGTCGAAGGCATGTCGGGCCGCGGCACGGTCACGACCGATACCTATTCGCTATCCGGCGTCACCGCCGGGCTCGACGCCATCGCCAAGGAATGCCCCTGATTCGAGGGGGTTTCCGGCGGGACTGACCTCCGGGCCCAGACTGCGCTATAAGACCGCTTTCCGGCAGGTGGGGTCGCGAAAGGCATTTTCGCCTCCCATATCCCTGCTTTCGATGAGCGGACGGACTTCGGATGACGATGATTGAGGCTCCCGACGGGCTGAAGGCGGGCGTGGAACGCCGCGTCGAGAAGCCGTCTCTGGTCGGGCTGACCCGCGACGAGCTGGCCGCCGCCCTCGTCGGTGCCGGCATCGCCGAGCGCCAGGCGAAGATGCGCGCCGCCCAGCTCTGGCACTGGCTCTATCTCCGTGGCGCGACCGATTTCTCGGTCATGACCAACATCTCCAAGGATCTGCGCGCCAGGCTCGCCGATACCTTCGTCATCGACCGGCCCGAGATCGTCTCCGAGCAGATTTCCAATGACGGCACGCGGAAATGGCTGTTCCGTTATCCCTCCCGCGGCGCCGGGCGCCCGGTCGAGATCGAGACCGTCTATATCCCCGAAGAGGGCCGCGGCACGCTCTGCCTGTCGAGCCAGGTCGGCTGCACGCTGTCCTGCAGCTTCTGCCACACCGGCACCCAGAAGCTCGTCCGCAACCTGACGTCGGGCGAGATCGTCGGCCAGATCCTCGCCGCCCGCGACCGCCTCGGCGACCACACCGGCGGCGCCCCGATCGAGGGTGCCGTGCCGTCCACCGGACGTCTGGTCTCGAATGTCGTCATGATGGGCATGGGCGAGCCGCTCTATAATTTCGACGAGGTCAAGAAGGCGCTGCTGATCGCCTCCGACAATGAAGGCATCGGCCTGTCGCGCCGCCGCATCACCTTGTCGACCTCGGGCGTCGTGCCGATGATCGAGCGCGCCGGCGCCGAGATCGGCGTCATGCTGGCGATCTCGCTCCATGCCGTGCGCGACGCGCTTCGCGACGAACTGGTGCCGATCAACAAGAAATATCCGATCGCCGAATTGCTGGCGGCCTGCCGCGCCTATCCGGGCCTGTCGAACGCCCGCCGCATCACCTTCGAATATGTGATGCTGAAGGGCGTCAACGACTCGGCCGCCGACGCGCGCCAGCTGGTCAAGCTCCTCGCCGGCATACCGGCCAAGATCAACCTGATCCCTTTCAATCCCTGGCCGGGCAACACTTACGAATGCTCTGACTGGGAGCAGATCGAGCGCTTCGCCGACATCGTCAACCGGGCCGGCTACGCCTCGCCGATCCGTACGCCGCGCGGCCGCGACATCCTCGCCGCCTGCGGCCAGTTGAAGAGCGAGAGCGAGCGTCTGCGGATCCGCGAGCGGCTGGCGCTCGAGGCCATGCTGCCGAGTGCTGCGGAGTGATCGCCTGAGCACCTTCCTCCGCCTGCTCTTTCTGGTGCCGTTCGGCTTCGCCGCCGCCTGCATCGCGGCCGGCATGATGGCGACGCTCGGCATCTTCGGCGTTGAATATCTCGATCTCGACGTCATCGGCTGGTACATTGGTGGCGCGATCGCGAATATGATCTCGGCTGGATCGATAGCCTTCCTGCCGGCGGCGCTCGCGATAATCCTCGCCGAGGTCTTCGCCTGGCGCTCGGTGCTCTACTACCTCCTGGCCGGCGGCCTGATCGGCGCTTTCGCCATCCATCTCACGGAGCAGTCCGGAGCGCTCGATTTCGCCGCGCGGCCGGATGTGACGCTGCTGGCGGCCGGCTTCGTCGGCGGCTTCATCTATTGGCTGATCGCCGGCCGGCTGGCCGGCGCCGGCATTGCTAACGGCTCTGCGTCAAAGCCAACTTGACGGCGAAGGCGCCGAGCACGCCGGCAAAGACCCAGTCGACGATGCGCGTTACCCGCCGCGACCGCTTGAGGTGATGGGCGATCCGTTCGGCGAACAGCACCAGCCCGAAATTCACCGGCACATTGACCACGACGAAGGTGAGGCCGAGGAAGAGGAGCTTCTTGGCCGCGTCCGGATCGGCCGGCGAGACGAATTGCGGCAGGAAGGTCACGAAGAAGACGATGACCTTCGGATTGAGGAGGTCGACGAGCAGCCCCTTCAGATAGACCGCCGACAGCGTCTCGGTGCCCTTCTGCCGATCGAGCGATAGCGCCGAGCCGTTGCGGATAGCGTCGTATGCCAGCCAGGCGAGATAAAGCGCGCCGACGATCTTCAGAATGGCGAAGGCCGTCGCCGAGGCGGCAAGCAGCGCCGACAGCCCGACTGCGACGAGGATGGTGTGCACGACGACGCCCGACAGCGCGCCGCTGGCGGCGGCGAAGCCCGCCTGCCGCGAATGCGACACGGTCTTCGACAGGAAGAGCGTCATGTCCGGTCCCGGCGTCAGGCCGAGCACCACCGAGGCCAGGATGAAGGCCGCCAGAACCGGGAATTCGGGAATGAAGGCAGGCATGGCTCCCTCCTCGCCTGGCGCGACTATAGCCGCCTGATCGGCGGCGTACAGGATCGCCGCGCCGCATGGACCGGGCCGGAACGCCCCTATATGGTCCGCCCGGTTATTCGAAGGACGAGGCCGCTTGCACCGCCAGGGCGATCATCTGCGGGAATGGTATGGATCGCCGGCGCTGATTGCCGACCCGATCGTCCAGTCGATCCTTGCCGTCCTCCTGGTCTCGCTGATCTTCCTGACCCTGCCCGGCATCGACCCCTGGTTCACCGGCCTCTTCTATAACCCCAAGGTCGGCTTCCCGATGGATCGCCTGCCCGCCTTCACGGCGCTGCGCGGGCTCGGCGACCTCGCGGTCAAGGCGATCGTCGTCCTGCTGATCGGCGCGATGCTGGTGAAGATCGCCCGGCCCTGGCGCGCCGCGCCGATCCGGCCGAGCCATGTCATCTATCTTCTCTCGTCGCTGGTGATCGGGCCGGGCCTCGTCGTCAACGTGCTCTTCAAGGAGCATTGGGGACGGCCGCGGCCCGACGCGACAGCCGCCTTCGGCGGCGACGCGCCCTTCATCGAGATCTGGGACATGAGTGACCAGTGTCTCAACAATTGCTCCTTCGTGTCGGGCGAAGCCTCGGCGGCGATCTGGCTGGTTGCCGCGGCGATCCTGCTGCCGCTCGCCTGGCGGCCGCGTGCCCGGATCGTCCTTTGCGTCTTCGCGATACTCCTCTCCTTCAACCGGATCGCGTTCGGCCGTCACTTCCTGTCCGACGTGCTGATGGGCTGGGCGCTGACCGCGCTCGTCCTCGCCGTCATGCACCGGCTGATCGTCGACAAGCCGCCGGCCTGGCTGAGCGATGAAAAGCTGGAGGCCGGGCTGACGCAGTTCGGCTGGCGACTGCGCGGCAGGAAGGCGACGGGAGAGCCTGGCAACTGAAGCCAGGCGTCATTGCATGGAATTGTTGCTCGGCGGCGGCGACAGCCCCGGTATCCGCCCGCCGTCGCAGATGCGTTCGGCGCTGTCGATCCTGGCGATGCCGACGACGGTGTCCGGCCCGTGCGACCGCAGGATCTTCGTCTGCCAGTCGACCGTCGCAAATTCGATCGGTCCGATCGCCGCCAGCTCGCTCGGCAGCGGATCGCGGCGGAGCGCCTGCCGCAGCGCCGTCTCCAGCGGCAGCTCGTCGACGCTCCGGTAGTTCCGGAACCAGACGAAATAGCAATTGCGCTCTGCCGGCGGCGCGATGCCGAGATCCGATCCGGCGGTATAGGCGTCGATCACCACCTTGGCGTTCGGCACCAGCCTCAGGAGGTTCGAACCGATATGGACATGGTTCGACAGGATGACGTTCTGCTTGCCATCCGGCGTACCGATCTTGGCGGCGACCGGCGCGTAGTCGACGAAGAGCACGCAGCGCGGCAGGCAGAAGGGCGGCGACAGGAAGAGGAAGGTCGCGAAGCGAAAGACCGCGATGATGACGACAAAGCCAATCGCGCCCTGGAAGAACCGCTCCATCGCGATTTGAGGAAAACTCGGCCGGCGATCGAGCCCCGCGAAAACCGCCGCCGGCAGCAGCGAGAACATCACGACGAGATAGCGCCCGCCTTCGATCCGCGTGCCGAGGAAGAAGAACGCGAAAAACATCGCCGCGACCATGATTACCGTCGCGTCGCGAAGCAGCGGATAGAGGTTCGCGTCGCCGTCGCCCTCCGAGGCTGCGGCGGTGGTCTCCGCCGCCGGCGCGGATGCCGGCCATCGTGCCAACGCAATCCCCAGGATGACGGCGAAGGGCAGCCAGAACTCGGCGGTGAGCAGGATCAGGAAGCCGAAGGATTCGAGGCCGGGGCCGCTGCTCGCGCCGGCTACCCTGCCGCCCAGCGTTCCGAGCAGCGCGTCGCGCGCCTCCCAGAGACCGATGAGGAGCGGCGAGACGACGACGAGCCCGGCGACGAGCGTCAGCCCCATCCGCGCCGAGAGAATCGCCGGGCGATAGGCCGGCCGGCGGATGGCGGCGACGAGCAGCGCCAGGAAGTAGAGCGCGAAGAGATATTTCGAGAGCAGCCCCATGCCGAGGCCGATGCCGAGAAACACATAGTCGATGGTCTGTGGCGCCCGCACCACCCGCATCAGGGCCCAGAAGGTGAAGCCCATGGCGAAGATCAGCGTCACGGTATGCGAGAATTGCTGGAAGATGTCCCAGCCGTAGAAAGCGGTGGCGCCGTAGCTCGCCAGCGCCGCGGTAAGTGCCGCGCGATGGCGGAAACCCGGCCGCAGGGCGAGATAGAAAAACACGGCGGCCCCGGTCATCAACGCCGTCTTCAGGATCTGGATGGTGAAGACGCTGAGGCCGGTGACCTGGATCAGGCCGTAGAAGAGCCAGTCGAAGAGCGGCGGATTGCGCAGCGAGTAATAAAGTTGGAACACCTGCACATGGACGGCCGCTTCGGTGTCGTCGACGCTGAAATTCGACGTCCCGAACAACCGGATCAGCATGTGGATGGCGAAAAAGGCGACCAGCCCGACGATGGCCGGGTCGAGCCCCGCCCGGCGGCTGTAACCGGCAATGGCGGCGCCTGCCTTCATGCCTCATGAACCCTGCTGCGCCGCGCGGGGCGGCATGAACCGGCCGGACCATGCAGAATCGCGCCGCCCGCCGCAAGCACCGGTACGGCTGCCGCGTCACCGTGGCCCTCGGCTTGCCGCAGGGGCGTTCCGCGGCCTATAAGCCCAGCGACTTTCATCCTGAAGCGGAGCCATTCATGGCCGACGTGAAGAAGGTCGTCCTCGCCTATTCCGGCGGGCTCGACACCTCGATCATCCTCAAATGGCTGCAGACCAATTATGGCGCGGAGGTCATCACCTTCACCGCCGACCTTGGCCAGGGCGAGGAGCTGGAGCCGGCCCGGCGCAAGGCCGAGATGATGGGCATCCGCGAGATCCATATCGAGGACCTGCGCGAGGAATTCGTCCGCGATTTCGTCTTCCCGATGATGCGCGCCAACGCGCTCTACGAAGGCGTCTATCTCCTCGGCACCTCGATCGCGCGGCCGCTGATCGCCAAGCGCCTCGTCGAGATCGCCCGCGAATCCGGCGCCGACGCGATCGCCCACGGCGCCACCGGCAAGGGCAACGACCAGGTCCGCTTCGAGCTCACCGCCTATGCGCTCAACCCCGATATCCGGGTGATCGCGCCCTGGCGCGAGTGGGAATTCAAATCGCGCACCGACCTCATCGATTTCGCCGAGAAGAACCAGATCCCGGTCCCGACAGACAAGCGCGGCGAGGCGCCCTTCTCGGTCGACGCCAATCTCCTGCACTCTTCCTCCGAGGGCAAAGTGCTCGAAGACCCCTGGGTCGAGCCGCCGCCCTATGTTTACCAGCGGACTGTCGCCCCCGAAGACGCGCCGGACCGCGCCGTCGAGGTCGAGATCGAGTTCAAGAACGGCGATGCCGTTGCGGTCGACGGCAAGGCGCTGTCGCCGGCGGCGCTGCTCACCCGCCTCAACGAGCTCGGCCGCGACAACGGCATCGGCCGCATCGACCTCGTCGAGAACCGCTTCGTCGGCATGAAGTCGCGCGGCATCTACGAGACGCCCGGCGGCACGATCCTGCATGTCGCCCACCGCGCCATCGAATCCCTCACCCTCGACCGCGAGGCCGCGCATCTGAAGGATTCGCTGATGCCGCGCTATGCGGAGCTGGTTTACTACGGCTTCTGGTTTGCCCCCGAGCGGCTGATGCTGCAGAAGCTGGTCGATGAGAGCCAGAAGCATGTAGAGGGGACGGTTCGGCTGAAGCTCTACAAGGGCAACACCACCGTCACCGGCCGCAAGAGCCCAAAATCGCTCTATTCCGACGCTTTGGTGACCTTCGAGGACGACCGCGGCGCCTATGACCAGAAGGATGCGGCCGGCTTCATCCGCCTCAACGCGCTCAGGTTGCGGACGCTGGCGGCGCGCGACCGACAGTCTTAACGGCCCTATTCCTGGCGGGCGACACTCTTAGCGGTTTTGTCGCACCGCTTTTTAAGCCGTCGTTAAGGCGCGCAATGCCACTTTCCGGCCTCACGTCCTGATTGTATTTCCGAGGTCGCATGGCTGAGGGACTGACCGAGTTCGGAGCGGACGGTGGATCCGCGGCCGTCGGTCCGGGCGAGCCCCACCCCCTCTTCGCCGCGATCATCAATAATATGTTCGCCGGCGTCTGCGTCTGGGACGCCGACCTGCGGCTTGTCACCTGGAACGCCGGCTATCGCGAGATCAACGGCATCGCCCCGCACGCCCTGAAGGTCGGGGCGCGCCTCGCCGACATCCTCGACGCCAGCGCGCCGCTTCTCGACGAGAAGCGCACGAGCGCCGACATTGAAGCGATGACGCGCCGGCGCCTGGCGACGGACGGCAAGATCGAACTCGACCGCGCGCTCGCCGACGGCCGGATCATTTCGGTGAACTACCACTCGATCACCGGCGGCAACTGGCTCAGCCTTTATCGCGACGCGACGCAAAAACGGCGCGCTAGCCGGGTTCTTGCCGACAGCGAGCGCGAGCTGAAGCTCTACAAGGACCGTTTCGACATCTCGCTCGACAGCATGACGCACGGCTTCTCGATCTGGGACGACGAGCGCCGTCTCGTTATCTGGAACCGGCGCTACATCGAGATGTACCGCCTGCCCGCCGACAAAATTCACAAGGGGATGGACCTTGCCGACTTCTGCGCCGTCAACGTCGTAAACGGTCACTATCCGCAGCAGACGGGCGCGGAAGTCTACGCCATCTTCCGCCGGCGCTTCGACGAGACGGCGGCGCCCGGCTCGGTCGGCTCCTACGAACACGAACTGCACGGAAGCATCTTCAAAACCACCTACACCCGCACGGCGGGCGTCGGCTGGGTGGCGACCCATGAAGACATCACCGAATACAAGGCGCAGCTCACCCTTGCTGCCGAACGCGAGGCCAAGCTCCAGCAGCAGAACATGCGTTTCGACGCGGCGATCAACAACATGCCGCTGTCGCTGTCGATGTTCGACAATGAGCAACGGCTCGTCATCTGCAACCGCAACTACCAGGACATTTACGGCCTGACGCCCGAGCTGGTCCGGCCGGGTACCTCGCTTCGCGACATCATCGACCATCGCCTCAGGCACGGCACGCATCCGCTCGGACGCGACGATTATTTCGCCCACCGGCTCGAGATCGTGGCCAACCGGCGCGCCGATGTCACGACGGCCGAGCTACAGAACGGCCGCACCATCATGATCCGCCACCAGCCGATGCCCGACGGCGGCTGGGTTTCGACGCAGGAAGACATCACCGACCGGCGCCGCGACGAGGCGCGCATCAGCCACCTCGCCCGCCACGACTCGCTGACCGACCTGCCCAACCGGTCGCATTTCCGCGAGCAGATGGACCTTGCCGAAGGCCGCATCCGCCGCGGCGAGACCATGGCCGTGCTCTGCGTCGACCTCGACCATTTCAAGGGCGTCAACGACACGCTCGGCCATTCGATCGGCGACGCCCTCCTGCAGGCGGTCGCCTTGCGGCTCAAATCCTGCGCCCGCGAGGTCGATGTCGTGGCCCGGCTCGGCGGCGACGAGTTCGCCGTCCTGCAAGGCGCCCTGCCCCTGCCCGAAGACGCCGCCGTTCTCGCCAGCCGCATCGTCAATGCGATCGCCGAGCCTTTCGACGTCCAGGGCCATCACATCCTGATCGGCGCCAGCATCGGCATCGCCGTGGCGCCGGCCGACGGCCGCGACGCCGGCACGCTGATGAAGAATGCCGACCTTGCCCTCTACCGCGCCAAGGGCGAAGGCCGCGGCAACTATCATTTCTTCGAGCCGGGCATGGACGCGGCCATCCAGGAGCGCCGGGCGATCGAGGTCGGCCTGCGTCTCGCGCTTTCCCACAATGAATTGCGTCTCGTCTACCAGCCGCTCCTCAGCCTGACCGAGAATCGCGTCACCGGCGTCGAGGCGCTATTGCGCTGGGACCACCCGGAGCGCGGCACCGTCTCGCCGCAGGAATTCGTTCCGGTCGCCGAGGAGACCGGGCTGATCGTGCCGATCGGCGAATGGGCGCTGCGCGAAGCCTGCAAGGCCGCCACCGAGTGGCCGGACAACATCACGGTCGCCGTCAATCTCTCGCCGATCCAGTTCATGAACCGCAATCTGGTCCACCACGTCACCCAGGCGCTGACCGAATCGGGATTGCCGCCGGCCCGCCTCGAGATCGAGGTCACCGAGTCGCTCCTCCTGTCGGACAGCGACCTGACCATCAAGATCCTTCATCAGATCCGTAAGCTCGGCGTGCGCATCTCGATGGACGATTTCGGCACCGGCTATTCCTCGCTGAGCCATCTGCGCTCCTTCCCCTTCGACAAGATCAAGATCGATCGCTCCTTCGTCCACGCGCTCTCCTCCGAGGGCGACAGCCTCGCGATGGTCAAGGCGGTGATCGGGCTCGGCCGCAGCCTCGGCATGGCGACCAGCGCCGAGGGCGTCGAGACCGAACGTCAGCTCGACATGGTCCGCCGCCAGGGCTGCACCGAGGCGCAGGGCTTCCTCTTCAGCCCACCCTTACCTGCGGCCGCCGTCTCCCGCCTCTTCGCATCGGCCTCGCCCCGCGCCGCCCTCGGCCCGCAGAGGCGCAGCGGGTCTTAGGCCTCACACAACCTCTGAACTCGTCATTCCGGCGAAAGCCGGAATCCATCTGACCATCGGCCTGTGCATACCTCACGATGGACCCAGGCTTCGCCGGGGTGACGTACAATGGAGGGTGCCGTTAGTTGGCACCCCATCCGCTTGCTGCCTCCGCCATTCAGTGCGACCGTGGTGGCGGCCGCTTCATGGAGACCGAGAGATGTCCTGGTCGATCACCATCGCGCGCATCGCCGGCAGCGAGATCCGCATCCACCTGACCTTCCTGCTTCTCCTCGCCTGGATCGGCATCGCGCAATATTCGGCCGGCGGCGCCAATGCCGCGATCGAAGGCATCGCCTTCATCATCGCGGTCTTCGCCTGCGTAGTGCTGCATGAACTCGGCCACGCCATCGCGGCGCGCCGCTACGGCATCACGACGCCGGACATCACGCTGCTGCCGATCGGCGGCCTGGCGCGTCTGTCGCGCGTTCCGGAAAAGCCGTCGGAGGAGATCGTCATCGCGCTCGCCGGACCCGCGGTGAATGTGGTGATCGCTCTGATCCTGATCGTCTTCCTCGGGGCGCGCCTTGATCCGAACGCGCTCTCGGAGATCGAAAACCCGACTTATGGCTTCCTGGCGCGGCTGGCGAGCGTCAACGTCTTCCTCGTCCTCTTCAACCTGATACCCGCCTTTCCGATGGATGGCGGCAGGGTGCTGCGGGCGCTGCTCGCCTTCCGGCTCGGCCGCCGCCGCGCCACCGAGATCGCGGCCCGCATCGGCCAGGCGCTGGCCTTCGGCTTCGGCTTCGTCGGCCTCCTCAGCGGCAACGCCATCCTCGTCTTCATCGCCATCTTCGTCTATCTCGCCGCCGCCGGCGAAGCCGGTCAGGTCGGCCTGATCGAGGCGGCACGGCGCATCCCGGTCCGCACGGCGATGATCACCAACTTCGAGACGCTGGGGCCGAACGCGACGGTCGACGAAGCCGCCAACGCCCTGATCCGCACGACGCAGCATGAATTCCCGGTCGTCGACGGCGGCGGGCAATTGCGCGGCTTCATCACGCGCGAGGCGATGATCGGCGCCCTCAAAGCGACCGGCCCCGGAACCCCGGTGATCGACGTCATGACCCGCGACATCCCGACAGTGCGCCAGGACCAGTCGCTGGAGACCGCCGTCCGTCTGATGCAGGAAGGCGCCTCGCCGCTGGTCGCCGTGACCGGCGAGAACGGCAAGCTGGTCGGCTATATCAGCCAGGAAAATTTGTCGGAGCTGATGATGCTCGACGCCGCCGACTGGCACCAGCCTTTCGTGCCGGCCTCGCGGCGCGCCTAGAGCATGACCCTATTCAACCGAAGCGGATCATACTCCAGAGTCTTTGATTGTGCGCAATGTCGGACGGAAAACCGGTCTCCACCCCGGATCGATGTCCGGGGCATGCTTTTCCTGACATTGCTCTAGCTTTCGCGCAAGCCCGCCATGCGTAGGCCCTGGATATAGCGGGCGAGCAAATTGGGCTCCATGAATTCGAGCGACTGCTCGACTGTCTCGATCGACAGATAAGGCATCGAATCCGTCAGCCGGGTCAGCGCCTCGCGGGCCCCATCGATCTCGCCGGCATGGGCGAGGAACACGGCAAGGTCGCGATAGGCCCAGGTCATGCCGGTCTTCTCGAGCATGGCGCGCTGCGTCCACTTCACCGCCTCTTCCGGGCGGCCGGCGACGAAGCTCGCAAGGCCCAGGCCGACATAGCAATTGAAGCTGAAGGGATCGAGCGGCGACAGCCGGATGGCGCGCTCGAAGGCCGGCACCGCCACGGCGGCATTGCCGCGATAGACATTGAGGAAGCCGCGCCGCGTCCACGCCCAGGCATGGTTCGAATCGAGCGTCAGTGCCCGGTCGATGAAATACTGGGCGCGATCGAGATCGGCGAAGAGCAGCATGACGGCGGTGGCGAGCGCCGTCAGCGCCGTCGGATCGTCCTGCGAAAGCTGCCCCGCTTTGTCGACGAGGCCTTGCGCGATCGTCCGCTCGGTCGCGAAATCCGTCGTCCAGTTGTAGACGATGTGCTGGGCGCGCGCCCAGGCGGCCACCGCCGAGGCGCGGCCATAATCGGGGTCGAGTTCGATCGCCCGGCCGAGGAGACGGATCGCCTCGGCATTGTCGTCGCGCCGATGCGCCCAGAGATGCGGCATGGCGCGCAGCACGAGATCGTAGGCAGCGAGGTTTTCCGGCCGCTTGCGCCGGGCGAGCGCGATCTCGGCCGCACGGATCGACGGGTTCACCGCACCGGCGACACGTTCGGCGATCTGGTCCTCGAAGTCGAAGATGTTGTCGACGACGCCGTCATAGGAATCGGCCCAGAGATGCGCGCCGGTGGTCGCATCGACGAGCTGCGCGTTGACGCGGACGCGATCGCCGGCCTTGCGCAGGCTGCCCTCGAGCACGTAGCGGACACCGAGCTCGCGCGACACGGTGCGGACGTCGACGGCGCGGCCCTTATAGGCATAGGCCGAATTGCGGGCGATGACGGTGAGGTCGCGGATGCGCGACAGGGTAGCGGTGATTTCCTCGACGATGCCGTCGGCCAGCGCCCCGGCGACCGGGTCGCCCGACATGTTGTCGAAGGCCAGCACGACGATCGACGGTAGCGTCGTCACCGCCGCCTGATAGGGCTGGACGACAGGCACGGGCAGCGGCAACGGCGCGGGCGCCAACGCCGGCTCGTCGGCCGCGGGCGGCGGCGCACCGACCGACAGGGAATCGGTCACCCCCGGCGGCGCCCAGACGAAGATCTCGACGGCTTCGTCGATGCCCTTCATCGCGACCACGCGCCGCTCGCTGAATTGTGCGGCAAGGCTGCGGACGAGCTGCCAGCGGACGGAATGGGTGATGGCGAGGCCGCCCGGCGGTCTCGACTGCTGCAGCCGGACGGCAAAGCCGACCGCTGCACCGAAGCGGTCATTGCCCTGGACGAAGACGTCGGCGAGCGCGCGCCGACCCGCGCCCGGATCGGAAATTCGCCGCGCGTCGCGTTCCGGGCCGCCATCGCGGTCTGAAAAGCCATGCCCCAGCGAATCGAATCCTCGACGCTCGGGAACTCGATCAGGGCGCCGTCGCCCATCGTCTTGAAGAGATTGCCGCCGTAATTCGAGACAGTTGGACGCAGGACCTGCCGCCGGATCGACGCCAGCTCAGCCAGCGTACCCCGTTCGTCCCGCTCGACGAGCGGCGTATAACCCGCCACATCGAGCGAAGCGAGGACGGTCAGCCGTCTTGGTGCAGGACGCATCCGCTTGTATCCAAAGGGAAATCCGGTGCGCCTCCCTCAAAAGCGCTCCGCCGGCAGGCACGCGGAGTTCCCCGACGCGGCCTGTCGATGCGCACTGCTATGCCGCAACCGGGCGACGCGGTCTAGCGGATTGCGTTTGGCGAACCGATGACTATATTGCGGCGCAATAGAGCTTGGCGGGCGCAGAAGGACATCTGCGCCCTTTTTGGTGTTTCTCATGGCCCTCCGCAACGTTGCCATCATCGCCCACGTCGACCACGGCAAAACGACCCTGGTCGACCGGCTCCTCCAGCAATCCGGCTCCTTCCGCGACAACCAGCGGGTGGCGGAACGGGTGATGGATTCGAACGACCTCGAACGCGAGCGCGGCATCACCATCCTTGCCAAGGCAGCCTCGGTCGTCTGGAAGGATGTCCGGGTCAATATCGTCGACACTCCCGGCCACGCCGATTTCGGCGGCGAGGTCGAGCGCATCCTCTCCATGGTCGACAGCGCCATCGTTCTCGTCGATGCCGCCGAGGGGCCGATGCCGCAAACCAAATTCGTCGTCGGCAAGGCGCTGAAGATCGGGCTCCGTCCGATCATCTGCATCAACAAGATCGACAAGAAGGAAGCCCGGCCGGTCGAGGTCATCAACGAGGTTTTCGACCTCTTCGCGGCGCTCGACGCGACCGAAGAGCAGCTCGATTTTCCAATCATCTACGGCTCCGCCAAGCAGGGCTGGATGTCGGACACCCCCGACGGGCCGACCGACCAGGGCATGGCGCCGCTATTCGATCTCATCCTCAAGCATGTGCCCGAGCCCAAGATCGAGCCCGGCCCCTTCAAGATGCTGGGCACGCTGATCGAGGCCAACGCCTATCTCGGCCGCCTCATCACCGGCCGCGTCTTCGCCGGCTCGATCAAGCCCAACCAAGCCGTCAAGGTCCTCGACCGCAAGGGCAATGTCGTCGAAACCGGCCGCGTCTCGAAGATCCTCGCCTTTCGCGGCATCGAGCGGACACCGATCGACGAGGCCGAAGCCGGCGACATCGTGGCGATTGCCGGCCTCGCCCGCTTCAACGTCGCCGACACGCTGACCCTGCCCGAGGTGACCGAACCGCTGCAGGCCCAGCCGATCGATCCGCCGACGCTGTCCATGACTTTCCTCGTCAATGATTCGCCGCTTGCCGGCACCGAGGGCGACAAGGTCCAGAGCCGCGTCATCCGCGAGCGCCTGATGCGCGAGGCCGAGGGCAATGTCGCGCTCCGCGTCGACACGGCGCCGAACTCGGACGCCTATGTCGTTTCCGGCCGCGGCGAGCTGCAGCTCGCCATCCTGATCGAGACCATGCGCCGCGAAGGCTTCGAGCTCAGCGTCTCGCGCCCGAAAGTCGTCATGCAGCAGGACCCCGACACCGGCCGTTTGCTCGAGCCGATCGAGGAAGTCGTCATCGACGTCGACGAGGAACATTCCGGCGTCGTCATCGACAAGCTCTCGCAGCGCAAGGCCGCGATGGTCGAGATGCGCCCCTCCGGCGGCAATCGTCTACGCCTCGTCTTCCATGCCCCGACCCGCGGCCTCATCGGCTACCAGGGCGAACTCCTGACCGACACGCGTGGCACTGCCGTCATGAACCGGCTCTTCCATTCCTACGAGGAATACCGCGGCGACATCGCCGGGCGGCGGAACGGCGTCCTCATCTCCAACGAATCCGGCGAGGCGGTCGCCTACGCCATGTGGAAGCTCGAGGATCGCGGCCCGATGATGATCGAGCCCGGCGCCAAGGTCTATCGCGGCATGATCGTCGGCGAGCACACCCGCGACAACGACCTCGAGATCAACGTTCTCAAGGGCAAGCAGCTCACCAACATCCGTGCCGCCGGCAAGGATGAAGCGGTGCGCCTGACGCCGCCGATCCGGATGACCCTCGAGAAGGCGCTCGCCTATATCGAGGAGGACGAGCTCGTCGAGGTGACGCCCCAGGCGATCCGCCTGCGCAAGGCGATCCTCGACCCGAACGACCGCAAGCGCGCCGAGCGCAGCAGCAAGAGCACCGAGGCCGTCGGGGCCTGACAGCCCCCGGCCCGGCGGCCTGAAAAGGCCTCGCTAACCCCATTCATAACAAGCGCAGCAGCCATGCAACACATGGCGACAAAAGCTTCGCGCAAACGCAAAGACCCTCTTTCGCGAAGCGACGGGCAGTCATAAGCTCGTCTCATGAGCAACACCTTCACCATCGGTGTGAGGCGGGCGGAATCGGGGGACGCCGAGGCCATCACGGCGGTTCACGACGCAGCCTGGCGCTATGCCTATGACGGGATGATCCCGGCGAAGGAACTGGCGCGAATCGTGGCGCGGCGCGGGCCGCGCTGGTGGGACCGGGCGATCCGCCGCGGCACCGCGATCCTGGTGATCGAAGTCGGCGGGACGATCTGCGGGTATGCGACTTTCGGCCCGAACCGGGCGCGCAACCTCGTCCAGAAGGGCGAGGTCTATGAGATCTACCTGCTGCCGGAATATCAGGGCGTCGGCCTCGGCACGCGCCTTTTCCTGGCGGCGCGGCGCGAGCTCGGCCGCTTCGGATTCGATTCGGTCGTGGTCTGGGCACTTGCCGACAACGACCAGGCCTGCCGCTTCTATCGCAATGCCGGCGGCCGCAAGGTGGCGCGCGCCAATGAGCGCTTCGGCGAGACCTCGCTGACCAAGGTCGCCTACGCCTGGGCGCGGGCCAGCTGATCGATTGCCACTGATCAATTGCCACTGATCAATTGACCGTGAAAGCCTGACGGCGGCCGGCGTCATTTCGCCGGTTGGCTTGGCCATGCCGCGGCGATGGCGGCAAGCGTTGCGGCCGCCCCGCCGATATGAACGCGCTTCAGCCGGGCGCTGTCGCCGGCGACGATCGACACCGCCGATTTCAAAACGCCGAGAGCCTTGGCGAGGACAGCGACGAGAGCCGCATTGGCGGCGCCCTCGCTGGGCGGCGCCCGGACACGCACCAGCAGGACTTCGCTGCCGTCGGAAAGCAAGCCCGGCCCATCGATGCAATCGTGGCCGGCTTTCGGCGTCAGCCGGACACGGACGACCAGCCCGTCGGCGACGGCGCGATAGAACCGCTCAGAAGGGGCGCGCGTAGAAATATTCGTAGAGAAGGCTCTGGATGAAGATCAGGAGCAGGATCAGCACCACCGGCGACAGGTCGATGCCGCCCATATTGGGCATGAAGCGGCGAATCGGGCGGAGCGCCGGCTCCGTCAGCCGCCACAGCGATTCCGCCAGCATGGCGACGAACTGGTTGCGCATGTTGACGACGTTGAAGGCGATCAGCCAGGACAGGACGGCGCTCGCGACGAGCACATAGATGTAGATCTGGATGATCGTCGCAATCAGGCTGACCAGGGAATTCATCGTCGTTCCGCCTCGGCGCTGGCGCGAAAAGGCGCCCTCGGGACATGAGATGTAGCCAGCGGCGTCCCCGGCCGCAAGCCGTGTGCGCCGGCTCCTTGACAGCAAATGAGCCCCCACCCTAAATGGCGCCAGCCGCCGGGCCGGGTTCGCAAAACCGCGTCCGGGCGACCAAATGGGGCCGTAGCTCAGCTGGGAGAGCGCCGCGTTCGCAATGCGGAGGTCAGGGGTTCGATCCCCCTCGGCTCCACCAAGCCATTTGCGATTTCTCTTTTAAATCAATGCCTTGGGCGCTAGTCGGCTAAGTCGATCCCCCAGCCTGCCCCCCAGACTGCGTATCGCGACTAAAGGAATTGGCGTCTTCCCGACGCCAAGTGTGAAAATTGGCCACGCCTTACCCGCCCACCTCAACAGTTCCTTCGATCACTGCCTTGTCGAAGTCGGTGTTACAGAAACCCCCGTCGCCTTCGCGAATAATCCCGGTGTTGATGTGGAAGACGATCTGTCCACCGGTCTCCGGCTCCTCCCGCTGAACGACCCGCCCGTCGATCCGATCGAACACCTCCCTTATCGCGGCAATGTCGCCATCAACCGCCTTCTGCACGAGGCGATCGGCGATCAGATAGAGGCGCTTAGTTGGTTTGCCGTCGGCATCAAGCGCCTCGCGATGGAGCGCGACGCGGAGGGCGTCGGCCATGAGCTTGTCGGGTTTCGAACCCTTTGAGGGTAGATGTCGTGCGGCCACGCGATTTAGCTCCTAGGCTACTGATAATACGCTAATTTCCGACACTGCCCAACCGCAACTCACGATAGACAATCACTTCCTTTCCTGTGAGAGTTGCCTCATCGGGTTCGCGCAGGGGCGCGGGATGAGATCAGCAAACTTCGACTTCATGTCGGAGCACGATGAGTGGATCGTGACGCTCGGTGGGCTGGCTGAACGCTATTTTCGTGACGATCCTTCGACAACGATCGTCAAGCTCCGTCAGTTTGCCGAATTATCTGCGAAGCTGGTCGCGGCCCATCATGGCGCTTATCGCGACGGGGCCGAGACCTGCGAAGAGACCTTAGGCGCCTCTCGTATGAGCGGATCATCTTTATCTCAGTCTCACCATCGATGCCTCCGTATGTACACGCCGCCAATAAAGAGGGTTGCGAATTGCCGACGGCAGGCGGATCGGACGAATGTAGGAGTTCGACCATGCGTTCGAGCGCACTTGCGTGCTTCTTTCTTCTATTGACCGTGCGAGCTGCGCTAGGTCAGGAGAGCGGCGATCCCGTGAGGGGGCATGAATACGCGACGGGAATGTGCGGGGAATGCCACGGTGTCGATGCAGGTGATATGCGCAGGCCCGATCCGGATGCCACGCCTCTGCAGAGCGTCGCTAATGACCCGCAGATGTCGGAGCGCGCACTCACCGTTTTTTTTCAAACATCGCATCCAACCATGCCTAACCTGATAGTTTCGGGCGCTGATGCTAGGGATTTAATCGCCTACATCCTATCGCTCAAACCTCAGGCTAGGTGATGCTGGGACGCAAGGCGGCCGGCCTCGCCGACAAGCAGTGAGGCTATGGGCGGTCCGTTGAGGACCTTTCGCGCGGCGGCCGGTCGGATGAACGACGCCTAGCGCGCCCTGTCCCAAGCCAATCGCCCATGCCGGCCCAGCCTACGTTTCTGTATGCCCGGTCGGGCTTGCTCGGAATGTCGGGAGGCCTATTGCCGGACCTCGAATATTCTAGCCACTCGGTTCTCGACCTGAGGTTCAGGGCCCGTGCGAATTTGCGCGCGTCCTCAAACGACCGATACTCACGGTTCCGGTTGGCAATAGCCCCAGTGCCGAGCCAGTCGCCCATACCGATCCAGCCCGAGTTCTTGAATACTCGCGCTGGGTTCGCCGGCACGTCCGTTGGTAACCGTCTTGATGTCGCGAAATTCATCCAGTCCGATCCGGATTTCAGGCCAAGGCTTCTTGCGAAATTGCGAGCATCCTCGAATGAGCGGTATTCGCGGTTTTGGTTCGCAACAGCTTCTGTGCCGAGCCAGTCTCCAAGGGTAACCCATTGCTCCTTGTACGTTTCCCACGGGGCTGCTGCCACGTCTGCGGGCCTATTGGGTGACTTCGCGAACTCTCTCCACTCGTCCGCAGTCTTGAGCTTAAGGGTACGCGCGAAGTCGCGGGCTTCTTCAAAGAGCCTGAATTTGCGATAGCGAGGAGCAATCGTCCCCGTGCCGAGCCAGTCTCCCATGCCAGCCCAGCCCTTCCCCCTGTATGTGCGCTCAGGAGTACCCGGAATGTCGTTAGGCAATAATCCCGATTTCTTGAAGTGTCTCCAGTCACTGCCCGACTTCAGGCCAAGGCTTCGAGCAAAGGCTCGGGCGTCCTCGAAGGGCAGATATTCCCGCAATTGGTCGGCGACCCTGCCCGTTCCGAGCCAATCGCCAGCACCCGCCCAGCCTTTGTCCTTATAAGTGACAGCGGGGTTAAACGGTATGTCAGCGGGGCGCTTAGTCGATTTTGCAAACTCGAACCATGCTGTTCTTGATTTGAGGCCGAGGGACCTTGCGAATGCACGTGCTTCCTCAAACGGCCTCCAGTTCGCTCGCCCTACACGGTCCCAAATCCGCGTCGATATGGCGTCGGCAAATTCGCCAAGCTTCAACTTCATTCCTACCGGCACATCACCAGTTATCTCGACGATCTTTCCGCTCGACAGGCGACCGTGTCCGACCGCTCTGAACTCCTCGACGATGCGTTCATCCTGCGTCGATAAAGCCGCGATTGTCCGTGCTATCTGCTTGAATGCAGTTGTCTCGGAGAAGTCCTCAAAGCTCATGTCTCCCGGCACGACGAGCGGAAGCATGATGTAGCCCAGCTTCTTCCCCGTCTCGGGCGATGTGCGCAATGCTCTCCCCGCAGCCTGAACGGTATCGATGACGCTCTGCTTGGGATCAGCGAACAGAACACAATCGATTGCCGGTATATCAACCCCCTCTGTAAGACAGCGGGCGTTGGTCAGAAGCGATCGTTCGTAGCCGACAAAATCTCTCATCAACTGCGCTCGATCCCCGGCACTCTTTCGGCTGGAGACGTGAAGATTGATCGAGGGTGGGCCGACGTCGGTCAGGACATTGAGTGCATCCTGTTGTTCCCGAAACCTGTCAGCGGAGCGAATGCTGCGGTGGAACGAAATCGCATGCTTGATCTTCTGGTTCTTGAAAACGTCCTTTAGGGCAATGCCAGCTGCGACAGACTGAGCTTCAGCTTCGTCCAGATTGTCGGGGTCTAGGTTGAGAATGCGGTTCTCTTCGATCAACTCCCGAACGCGAGCATCGCTGACCGTCATCGTGATGATCTTGTAGTCGCTGATGACGCCCTGCGCGATTGCCTCTTTGAAAGTCATCAGGAAGAAGCGTTCGCCGTAGACCTTCTCGTCGTCCATCGAAAGAACGTCATCGTTGTCGCCGCGTAGGACACGCTCTGTCGCGGTCATGAACATACGCTTCTTGGCAGCGACGTTTTTGTCGAAGAGCAAGGTTGCGAAGCTCTTGCCCTTTGCACCTACGGTCTTGTGGGCCTCGTCCAGGATCGCGAGGTCGAAGTGATGGTCTGCCGAACGAGCGGCAGCCGCGAGAACAGGGCTGCTCTGATAGGTGGTGAAAACGATCCTGTGATTTTTGCTGCGCGGTTTTAGGAAGTCGACGATCTTTTGCTGGCTGGTCGTTGCCGGAACGCCGAGATCGTAGGTACCGCCGACAAACTCGTCCTGCTCCAGTTTCCCGGTGCTTTCATCGCTGCAAACGCACAGCCAATCTGGAACGATGCCATGGGCGAGGAACTCTCGGGTCCAGTCCTTTAAGCTTTGGCGAACAAGCGAGAGGCTCGGCACCGCCACAAGGATGCTCCTAGCGCCGAGAGCCTCAGCGATCCAATATGCGGTGAGGCTTTTGCCGGTCGCGCAGGGCATGATGAGCCGCCCCCGAGAATGTTTGTCGGCAACGAAGTGCTTCTCGGCTGCCGCGATTGCGTCGCGCTGATGAGGTCTTGGCGTTCTTGGCTCAAGCTTCTTCTCTTCGTGACGACATAAGGCCCTGATCCTCTCCCAGTCGTCGGCACCAAGTTCGAGCCATCGGTCCAGCCCGATCTCAGTCGTGTCCTTGAGGAGTAAATGCTTGCGGACGGGCTTGCTGGCGGTGTGAACCACGACAGCCAGCGAAATGCCCTTACACGCCACGAAGCTCAGGTGGCTGAAGGTTGAGAGTTCTTTGTATGTGAGCGGCTTGGTCTGGTCGCTGCGAAACTTGCTCTGGATGGACCAGTACTCGCCGCTACGGGTTTTGGCGATGAGGTCGATGCCCTCGTCATTTGGAGGGAGGTTGAGACGCCTTCGCACCTCGTTGGGCAGTTCATGCCGCGCGAGCCAAACATCACTCAGGATCGACTGGTACTCGGGCGTGGTGAGCAGATAGAGTTGGGTGAGGCGTTCAAAGACATCACCCTTGAACTTGTTGCTGTCTGCCCCCTCGAACTGCTTCGACGTGAGGCGGTTCCAAAAGGCCGACCAAGACGGGCTATCTGCGATGATGCGGTCGATGCGGTCGACTTGCGCTACACCCACTCGGCATCTCCGTCTGTCGGCGACCGAAAAATATTAGCGTTCTTGATTTTTAAAAAATCGTCTGAGGAACTCAGTCCATATGTCGGCGTGAAATGGCGATCATGACCGCGATTTTTTAAAAATGGGGTGGGGCCACCTCTCCTTATCTATGAGCCGCAATATCGCCCCCCACCCAACTTATAGCGGCATTGACGCGGCTGGGTGTAGGCTGATCCTGCGAGCGGGACGCCCTATCCATGGTGAAATAGGTGCGGAGAGGGCTTCAACTTCGATGATGGGGAATGGGCCGACCTTGATCAGTCTGTTGCTCCGGTCGCATGCACCCCACAGGCGTTGCGCAACGCTGTTGAGCGCACCAAGATAATTGTGGTGGCTCGGTCGGGCCCACAGCAACTGGGAGAAGTAGTTATGGCGAAAGCTTATTGGATTGGCTCCTACCGCAAAGTGATGGATCCGCTGAAGCTCGACGCCTACCGAAAGCTGGCTGGTTCAGCGATTGAAGCGGCGGGTGGGCGCTTCATCGTCCGGGGCTCTCCGGCGAAGACTTATGAAGCTGGACTGGCGGAGAGGGTAGTGATCATTGAGTTTCCGAGTGTCGAAGCCGCGACTTCGGCCCATGACAGTCTCGCATATCAGGAGGCGCTCAGGGCGCTCGACGGCGGCGCCGAGCGCGACATCCGCATCGTCGAGGGGCTGTAACTGGGCCCCCTTCGTCTGGTTCACCAACGCAGCCGTGCGCGGTGTTGTAGGCTATGGGATGGCACCGATCTTCTTGGGGGCGGCATTCATGCTACCGGCCTCTGCTGACAACTAGTTCTCCATATCTTAGTACCGACCGGCCAACTCCCGCTGCCCTTCCGTAAGCTTGCCCTCCGTTGCTGGCCACTTGTTCAGCCCACATCTGCGTAACGTCGCAAGAGCGCACCTAAGAAAGGTCAACTAGGGTGTTTCAGTCAGGCACCAGCTCTTCCAGATACGGATCAACCGATCTCATGGAATAATGGTAGCCGATCGGGGCAATGGGCTCTCTTCCCGACCGGTCGAACGCATTATACGACCGACCCCTAACCGTTTGAAGAATAGTGGTTGCCTCGTTACCGACCAGATGGGCAATAGCATTTTCAATCGCTTCAATTTCGAGTGTGTAAGCCGCGGCTTCGGCTTCCCATTGGTCTCGCTTTTGCTTTTTCCCCTCCATAGATAAGTAGGCGGTTGTTTGTCTCCTTTCCAACAGGTCCATATAAACGAGCCAATCTTTTTTAATTCGGTCGCAAATATTAGGGTCATAGCGATGTCTGGCGATAACCTGCTCGTAACAGCCACGCATCACGTTCCAATAGATAAAAGCCTGTTGCCATCTAATTCCATCGGGCAGGTGGATGTTATCGATCAACCTTTTTTCAAAGGCGACTTGCTTCCTCGCTAGGCTCTCGTCCGAAAGCCTCTTCATCTCCACCGCGGCGAGTTGTCTAACCAACCGCTCTTCGTTGCGCTTGTTAGCCCAAAAGGCGAGCGCTGCCGCAACCAACCCTAACACTACGAGCAACTCAAACAGGCTCACTTTCCCCCCGATCGTGTCCCCCTGCGCGGACTGGAACATTCAATCCAACCCGTTCGTCACAGCGAGCGACGCATTGATTTACTGCTGCATGAAATCCTCAGCCTCTTCGGCGTGCCGATCTGCCTCCTCTTGCTGCCCAACCATCCTGAGGACGGTGCTTCGATTGCCCATGAGGTTCGAGAAGCGGAGATCGGCACCGAGGCGGACACGTAGAGTGTTGAAGTAGTTTGGGCAGTACATTCTGAGCTTCTTAGTGCCATGCTGTTCGTCGTTCCAATACCAGCCTCGCAAAAAGCCCGTCCGTCGGTCTCGTTCCGCCATCTTATCAGTTGGCCAAGCAAACTCGTCGATGTTCGCATCCAGGGCCAGTCCCATTGCGGCTCCTAAAGCATATTGCAGCCAAATGTGATTGCGGCTTTCGCCATGCGGCAATCGCGGGCTGCTGGCACTGTTCTGCAGCGAGCGAGCGATATTCGCCGCGAGAACCTTGGCGCCCGCATCATAGTTGTGCAGTGCCTTCTCATATTCGCCCATCAATTTCTGCGTCATCCCGAGCGAATTGTATGCCAGTACAAAGTCGGCATCGAGGTCGAGCGCCTTACGAAGGGCGTTGATGGCGGACGGTAGGTCGGCGTTCAGTTGATGCGCAATGCCAAGGGCCAAGAGCACGTTTGGACTAGAAGGGTTCAGCTCGTGTGCGCGGGCAAGGGAGACGCACGCCTTCCCGTAGTTGTTTTCATACCGAAAGCACTGTCCAAGAATGTAGTGGCAGTGCCAGTCGCCCGGAATTTCTCGCGCCGCTCGCATGGCCAACAGCCCGGCTTGCTGTAGCCTCCCATCTTCAAGCAGCCGTTGTGCCATCTCCGATTGCTTCGACAAGATCACATCTCCCGTATGCGCATGCTCGAACCCGTTTGCCGCTGCAACAGACATCGAAAGAGCGAAGAATTTGCAGAAGAGGTGCCGGGTGCTACCCCGCGACACCAACGGCCACCGGGCATCGGATTTAGCGCTGGCGCTCTAGCTTTTCGGGGTCGACTTAATCATCCTGCGTGAGCATGGCGAGCGGAGCTCGTCACTAATTTCATCAAGGTGTCGGTCCTTTGTGTTTGGGATCGAACCTGTCGTTTGCCGCGTGCTTCTGATCGGGCCGGAAGTTCATATCAACGGATGCGCCGCTTGCGGCAAAGGCCATGACATTGGCAGCCATCGAAGCGTAACTCGCCCTAACGGACGCGCTGTCCCCGGCCATGGACATGGTCTTGTCGACGCTAATGCCCATGCGGCGACCCTGAGCATATGCATTGATCGAGAGGCCGAGAAACACAAACTCCCAACCGGCATCAAGCTTAGCTTTGATCAGGGCCGTGAGCTCCGACCATGTGTGCTCGACCGAGCAGTTCTCCTGACCATCAGTGAGGATGGCCACGACCACCTTCGTCGGCCTCTCGCAAAAGAGCGGTGCCCGTTTATCGACAGCGCCAGCTTCGAGCGATCTTTCAACCGCGCTAATTGTCTTCGCTACCGCATCGATTAGCGGTGTCTTTCCTCTCGGGACAAAAGTCGACCTATCAAGCTTCCGCACAAATCTGATCGGCACGTCGTCGTGAATGCGATCGATCGAGCGACTATCGAACTGAAGGAAATTAAAGCTGATGTCGTCGGCAACGGAGCTCTGCTGCAACGTCTCGACATACGTATTGAAGCCGTCGATCGTGTCGGAGCGCACGCGGTTCATTGAACTTGATCGATCGAGCAGAAAGGTAACAAGGGTTTTCATCGGTCATCGCTCTCAGCGTTTTTTCGTCAGGGGGTGCCCCCGGGGCAAGCCCTTTGAAGGAGGCGGCAAGAACAATCTTTGCCAAGCCTATTCGCCTCGAATGACCGATCATCGCCTTCGCGCCTTTCCTGTAGCGAGTTGAAGGAGGTTGGCGGTTATTGTCCTGCCAACCTCTTCTGCCTCTTCGAAGGTAATGCGCGACAACCGATCGGATTTCACTAGAACCTGACACCAGGGCGCAATCGCAACCAATGTGACTTCTTCTGTAACGGCCTCAGGTGGCAATCCGAGCTTCTCCAGCGCGTCCTTCATTTCCGACTTAATCTTGCTCAGTTGCGCCGCCCTTTGCCCGAACGGAGCTGTCGATGCGGAGAGCATCTTTAACCGCCCGCCATGCTGGCTTCCCTGCCTGCCCGTTGCTTTGCGCGTGGGTCACCGGCATCAGCAAGCGGTTGCCAAAGCTGCAGGGCGCTCTGGTAATCCCCCCGTTGGTAGGACCCAACACCATCCTCCCACGGACCGGCGAGTGAGGGGAAGGTGGTGATGAAAACAAACGCGCAAGCGGCCGCGAACAGACGGGCTAATCCGCGAGAGCAGTGGTGCGTGCTCATCCCGCTTTTCCTTTACCCCGCGCGCGCTCCGTTTTTGATTTCGGCGGCAGCGCTATACCGCTTCCTTGGGGTCGATCCGGCGGAAGCAGAAAACCAATCTTCCTAGGTTTCTCGTTCATCTTGGCCAGTTCGCGCTCCTGCCACCCGGGCACGAGGCCGGGGCCAATCCAGCACCGGCCACCGGGATATTCTTTCCAGACCATTTCAATCTCCTTCGAGACATGACAAAGCGCGCGCCTTTGCGCGGGCGACTGCATCTCGAAGAAGGGCTGATAACTCGCACGACCCGAATAATTGCCTCTGTTGGCCGCATCCCCTTGCGGGGACCACCTTGCCCGGGGGGCAGGTTGGCGAGGGCGTCAGCCCTACTCTTGATGCTGGAAAACTTTACTCCGGTTGATGCCGGTGGACAAGTTGTGTCGCCATCGGTTGGACGGACAGTACAGTACCATTGCTTGAGGTTAAGCGGGTACCCGCCATCCAACACGATGGGGCTGCCATAGGCCAGATTTTCACATCACTCGACACCAACGGCCAGCCGCTAAAGAAAAACGCGGGCAGCACGAGAAATCGGGTCATTGCTTTGCACCGGCGGAGACCTCGGCTTTTCCAGTCTTGCCGGTTACAGACGACAAAAGCTGGCAAGAACGCCGCACGGAATTGTAGTTAAATCCATCGCAGCGCCCATCATCGTTGCATGCAAGCACGCAGTCCACGTAGCTCGCATTTCGAAGCGGTTTGTAGGTCCTCCCCCGCAGCTCCGTCTTGACATAGAACTTGAGAGGCGACAGCCTTATCTGCGCCTGAAGCGCCTTCCTATAGATTGTCGTCGCCCTAGCATCCTCGAGCAGGTCCCGCACGTCGCTTTTTAGGAAGCACGCGCTGGCGGAAGCGTTATAGGTCAATGCAGCACACTGAGGCTGCCCGCGACATTGGTTCAAACAGACCTCGATGGACACCCCCCGAACCGGCATCCCTACAAGATCGTAGCCAATCGCGTCCAAGCCCGCCGCCGTAACAAACTGGTCCGCGACTAGTGAGGGATCGGGTGAAAGAAGCTGCCATTCTCGGAGTTCGTCATGCGAGATGATTTCCATCTCATTCGACGGCACCGCACTCATGCGGTGGAATAACTGACTGTTGATGCCCATTTGTTCGAGGTACTGAATTATGGCCGATGATAACTGCTGGGCGTTTTGACCAGCACGGAAGGGGTCGTCTTCGGTAAGCTGATAAAAGCGATGAACGCCTATGTGTGTCTGTTCATCAGCCGTCCTGAGACCGCCGCCTGCAAGCGTGAGAACGCAAGCGGATAGGCACTCTCCGACTGCTCTGACGGCTTTGTTCTGCTCTCGCAGCCACAGACCGGCGTCCATTGCTGCCGCGATTACCCCACCGGGGCTAGTAATCTCGAGGATTTCGAACTGATGCTGTTGTAGCCTCTCTGCGAAGCTGTCCTCGATCTCCCCTTCGTACCTGAGGACTGGGCCTGCCGCTGTTATCTTGGGTTCCGGCTTTTTGTCCGCTTCGGCCCCGGGCGGCAAGCTGAACTCAGTTTCGGTGAACGAGCGCTCGTCGAGCCAAGGGCAACGCATCGCGAGCGTTAGGGCATTGTCTCGGCTGATACCCGCCGCCTGCAGCGTGGCGAGCGGAGCGAGCGGCCCACGTGGCTCAGAGCCAGCCCGTTCCCTATTTGCCAATTCTATTTTTATCTCGACACCATCAACATTGCGGCTGGTGTAGCACCATGCGTGTTGCCATTGCTCGTCACCTTCCGACGCAAAGAAATGCCCCGCTTCAACTAACCAATCTACACCGAACAGCCGTACCTCACGCGACGCGAATTTCGAATAATTCACAGTAACAATTTCAGGCGGCGCGGGAGGCTTGGCCTCTCTAGGAGGCAGCCGAGGCTCCGACGGCGACGGTAGCGCATCGCTCTTTGGTATCGCCGTAGGCTTGCGCGATTGCGGCACCTCCTGCGCTTTTTCTTTTGTCGATGCAGATGTCGCGCTGCTCGCCGTGCTCGCGGCGTTATCGAGAGCGCGGTCCGTTTGTCCGGGACGATTTACAAGAAAGGCCGCCAAGCCAATTCCAATCGCAGCGATTGCGATCGCGCTGCCCGTCGCCAAGCGACGGCGTCCCACCGCAGCAGCTTCCTTCTCAGCTGCCTCCGCGGCAGCTCGAAGAACGGGAATTTCAGCCCGTTTATTGGCGAGCTCAGCTGCGCGCTTTACCAGAGTAAGGTCATGCCTTACCTGCACTTGGAGCCCCCATCAGACTGACTTTCACCAGGTCCGCGACCTCGGGAGGTACTCCTTGGGCCAAGGTCGCGCGAACGGCATTCGGATCGTCGGTGAGAATGGGGATGTAAAGGATCTCCTTGATGATCTTCTCGACTGGCACTTCGACAACTTTCTCGACGGTTCGAACGCGCTTCCATCGCCAGCCAAGCAGCAATCGCCGCAACGACTTTCCAATACGAGTATTCGCCTCAGACCGCTCATCCCGCGCCGCGGCCTTCTGCAGCCCAAGAGCAACAATCGCGGTCAGTGGCCCCGCCAGAGCAGCCAAAGCGGCCAGAGAAGAAAACCAGATCAGGGCGATAAAAGATGCTTCGTCAACTGAAACACCTTCAGGCGTCCTTCCGTAAACGCGCCCGGCAATGCGTCGAATTTGATCTTCCCGCGCTATTGGAATTCTATCCGCCTCGATTTTTGAAAGCTTTAGCGCAACCTCGTCGCGGCGCGCTTGGTGCAATTCGATGAGATCGGCCTCTTCATTCTCGCGCCGCTGTGCATCCGCCAATCTATCGTCAGCTGCTTTCTTCCGGGCGGCCGCGGCCTGATTTGATCGCTCCATCTGCTGAATAAGGTCAGCTTTGCGCCGATCAATTTCGGCCCGTTGCGTAGCCGAAATCGGAGCCTCTTCAAGGCGGATACGATCGTATTCGCCTTGCAGCGTCCCGATTTCCGTCCGGATTGCGTCCAGTTGTGGCTCAAATCGAGCGATGATTGCCGACCGAGGATTACGCAGCTGCCTGAGCTCCTCGGCCCAAGCGTCCCGAAGCTTGGGATCAGTCGCCTTGTTAATCCTTTCAGCGTAGCTCTCCCGCTGCCTTTCGAACTCCTGCACTGCAACGCTGATTTCTGCATCCCGCTCCTTTGTTATTACTTCTAATCGTTGTTCGCGCGCATTTAAGGCCTCAAGTGCTCTGGCGGCCTTAGACGAAATCGTTTGTCCAAGCACTTCGTCATTTAACGCCGAAATTTGGTCAGCGATCGCCTTCCGTTCATCGGCCTCAACTTCAATTAAATTCTCGATCTCTGAGCGTACAAGGTCAGCTTCGTTTGTCTCTCGCAAACGGCGCACGGTGCTGTCCAACATGAGGTCCTCCGCCGCTAAGACATTTATCTGTTGAGTGAACGCCTCGATTTGGAGCTGCCGGTTTGTTGCGGCCCGTTCCAAGCCCATGAAGACCGTTTCAAACGTAATACCGGCAAGCGCAACCAAAAAAGTGCAAAGAATGACTTTCCACAGCCAAGATGACGTTGTGTATAGTAGTGTTGCTATGGGGATTTTGGTTAGTTCTGCTAATGCCACCATAAAGAAAGGGGCGCTGGCTAAGGCAAGATCAGCCGAACTAAACTCAGTTTTTGCAATGGCTGCCTGATAGCCAAGTACCAAGCCGGTGGCTAGGCCGATTGTGGCCGCCGTAATCTCCAAGGCCCATGCGGCACGGTAGGTCCACTGACCGTAGCTCGCGAGTTTTTCGTTGTACGCCGGAATACTCGGAAATCGATTGCCCGCGTTCGAATAAGCCAACATCTGTCGCCCCCGACCATTCTGACGTAGTAGCTCTTTCTCGGGATGTTAGGAGGAAACTGTGTTTGCGACCATAAGCGAGTAGCTGTGTTCGCCGTAGCTGCGAGGCACGTTCGGTCGACGCGGCGGTTCCAAACAGCTGTCTGCTTTGCGATTGCCAGACTTAGTTTCGCCGCCGCCCCAGGCGAGCCTTCTCCGCCTTTATTCCCGCGTCGAGCAACTGCCTAACAGCATCTGCCCGCGTGACATTCATCATCGGATATTCCCGTTTGACCATCTCCACATACTCGTCGAGTTGTTCGACAATGCTGTCGGGCAAGCGCACCGCAAGGGTGTCCATAGTCTCGTCCTTCTTCGGTCTTCCACGTGCCGCCATGCCACTTGACCTCCACCGACATTAAGCGTATACGAAAAAATGCGTTATAGCGCGTAGCCGTGCATTATATCACCGTTGTTGCAATTAAGGCCAGAGGAGGCTCGCTTGAAAACGAATGAAAGAGAGACGGGGTACCGGCCGGTCGCGCGGTCTTTGCCGTCGGAAATCCGGGCGCAAATTCTCCCGGAAAGGGGATGGGAATTCATTGCCGCTCACGAGCTTCAGCGGATGAAGCTTGAGGCGACGACATACCGAATTCAGTTGGAAAATCGGCCCGGTGCCGAACAGCTTACCGCTGCCATTGAAGCCTTGGGCGCGGCAAGAGAAGCGATCTTGGGAAATGTGGAAGGGGGAGGGCTTGGGCGAAAGTAGAGCTACCCAGATCCGGGAGAGTGACCCGAGCGGCAAAGGGCGCGCACTGTAAATGCGCCGGTCATAGACCTTCGCAGGTTCAAGTCCTGCCTCTCCCACCAACCCTAGCAAAAGGCATCTCTTGTCCTAAGGAGACTGAAAAATGCTGCGGGTTTTTCTCGCCTGCCTCTTTGCTGTTGGACTATCAAGTTGCTCGGGCGATGACTTAGAGAAAGAGGAATTCAATGTCCTTTTTTATTCTGGAGGTCAGGAGCAGTTTCTTGGGGCTGTTTCTGGGCTATCCGCCTGTCAAAGCGCAGCGTCGGCGAAGGCCACCTCCACTAACCTAAGCCCGTCAAGCTGGTCCTATGTCTGCTGCAAGAAAACGGCGACTTCCGACTGTGCCAGCAAGCACAAGTAAAGCTGTTGCCATCGGGCCGTCGCGGGCGCTGAAATGACGGTCACCTTCGGGCTAGCTACGCGAGACGGTGTCAAGAATTATAGCTGGGCACAGCCCTGCGCCTCGTCGAGGTCGGCGGCGTTGTCAAGGCACGACTGTATCTCGCCAACAACCTCGTCAACCCGTTCCTCGATCGCGGCCTCGCACTCTTGCTCGTAGTGCTCTTGTATGTCGTCGGCGTCGTAGGGTTCGAGGTACGCCTGTGCGAGCGCTGCCGTGCCGCTGGCTACCAGCATGACGAACGCGACGACCTTCGATCTCATGGATAAGCCCTCCCATGCGCCTCGCGCGATCCTTCACTGAAACGGGAACTGGGACAATATCGTCCTCGACCACTGTTCTGAAAATACCGCTAGTCTCCCCGCAAGGGTTGTAGGTGCCTAACTTCTTGAGCCATAATTGCAGCATGAGAAGTGCCATTGTTTTCTTTGCCACTCTCCTGCTTTCGGCGGGCTCGATGGCCAAGGCGGAAACGGTGTCCGGTAGCGCTCGGATCGTTGACGGCGATACGATCGAAGTTGCTGACACTAAGGTGCGCCTGTTCGGCATCGATGCACCGGAGGCCGGCCAACGCTGCAAGCGTGCCAGCGGCGCAGGCGAGTGGGAGTGCGGTGACGCTGCGATGGATCGCCTCGTCGCGATCATCAATGGCCAACCCGTCGATTGCAAAGGCGATGATTGGGACGCCTATGGACGCCTCCTTGCCGAATGCGTGTCGGCCGAGGGCGTAACGATAAACGCCCAGATGGTTCGCGATGGCGCGGCATGGGCCTTCGTCAAATATTCTGACCGCTACGCGGCCGAGGAAGCGGCGGCACGCAAAGCGCGCCTCGGCGTCTTCCAATCGGAAGCATCCACGACAGCTTGGGACTTCCGAGAGGCGCAGTGGGCCGACGCGATGGAGGGAGCGCCGGAAGGCTGCCCGATCAAGGGCAATATTAACAGCAAAGGCGAGCGCATCTATCACGCACCGTGGAGCCCGCAATATCGGAAAACCAAGGTCTCTCCCGAAAAAGGCGAGCGGTGGTTCTGCGACGAAGCCGATGCCTTGGCGGCCGGTTGGCGAGCGCCATACCGGCGCTGACCTAGGCTTAGGCTGAGGCTAACGCCCGCCTCTTCCTTCTCCGCGCGGTTCTCGGTACTAAACCCTTGGGTGGAGGGATGCTCGGCCAATGCGGCCATACATGAATTCCACAATCGACGAACTTGAGGCTGAATTCGATAGGGCGAGGCAGTCCGGTGGCCGCGCAACCCTCGAAGGGATCGCGCACGAACTCACCTTCCGCAAAACCGGGAGAGCCGCTGACCTCCGTGGCGAGTTGATGCGGCTTCTAGCCGGCTTGCCACCCACCGTCGGGCAGCCAGCGCCACCGGCGCCGCGGCAAAACCCACCGCAGCCACCTCGGCAGCGCCCACCACCTCAGCGGCCGCCCCGACCGTCCTATCGCCCAACGCCCGAGCAGGAAGAGGCGATAAAGCTGTTTCGGACTGGCGGCTCTCTGAGGATTAACGCCTACGCGGGAACGGGCAAGACTTCGACCCTTGAACTGCTCGCCCATGAGAGCCCGCTGCGCGGCCAGTATCTCGCCTTCAACAAAAGCATCGTCCGAGAAGCGAAGACGCGGTTTCCGACCCGCGTGGATTGCTCGACGACACACAGCCTCGCCCTCCAACTTATTAGGCCGCAGTTCGGCGGCGATAGTGCCAAGCTCTTCAACCGGGCGAACGCCAACCAGCTTGTCGATATTCTGGGACTGAAGAAATGGAGGATTGACGCCAAGCACTCGTTGGAGGCTCGGTCACAGGGCGCGCTTGTCGTTTCGACGATCCAACGGTTCGCGCAGAATGCGGACGTGGACTTCCAACGCGAGCATGTCCCTTGCCACGGCTCGCTGCTCGCCGCGCCGCCGGAAACCTTGAGGGCGGTTGAGGACTTCGCCCTGACGCACGCAAGGCAGGTCTGGTCAAAGATGATCGACCGAAATGACCCAATGCCGCTCGGTCATGACGGTTACCTTAAGCTTTGGGCGCTTACCGAGCCGACGATCGCGGCCGACTACATCCTGCTCGACGAGGCCCAGGACACGAACCCGGTCGTTCTCGATGTGCTCCGCCGACAGAAGTCGCAGATTGTCTACGTGGGCGACAAGTACCAGCAAATTTATGAGTGGCGCGGCGCCGTCAATGCGATGGAGAAGATCACGACCGACCACTCTTCGTTTCTTACAACGTCATTTCGCTTCGGCAATGAACTCGCCGGTGCAGCGACAAGCATTCTGAAGATGCTCGGCGCGGAGCGTCCTCTCCGCGGCAACGGCGCCAAGGGAACCAAGATAGTCACTGAAGGTGACGGTGGAACGATCTTGGCCAGAACCAATGCGTCAACCATGGTGGCCCTGATTGAGGCGCTCGACGCGGGGCGAAGGCCGCACCTCGTAGGCGGTAACGAGGAGCTGATGGCAATGCTCCGCGGCGTCGCAGATCTGAAGGAAGGGCAACCAAGTACCGTGCCGGATTTCTTTGGGTTCACAACTTGGAAAGAGGTGGAGGAGTTCGCCCGCAGCGGCGAGGGGGAGTATCTTCTGACCTTCGTGAACCTCGTCGAGGCCCACGGCGAGCGGCAACTTATGTGGGCGCTTAGTCGGACGGTTGAGAACGATCATGCCGATGTCGTGATCTCGACTGCGCACAAGGCCAAGGGCCGGGAGTGGCCCTCTGTCCAGCTCCTCGACGATTTCATGAAGTCTCGGCCCGAGCGCCGCCCGACCGGCAAGAAGTCTGAGAAGCCGGAAGAAGCTGAAAAGACTGAGTATGACCCCGCCGAACTTCGGCTTCTTTACGTCGCGGTCACCCGCGCGCAGGATACCCTAATCGTACCGTCATCACTGTTCGCATTTCTGATGTTCGGAACTCCCCCTGTGGCCGAACCGCGACCCGTGCAGCCCTTCTTGCAGCAAGCAAAGTCAGCCGCTCCCACAAGGGCGGCACCGGCCCCCGTGCCAGCGGCCCCAAAGCCAGCCGCGGTGCGGCCGTCAGCCCCGGTCAGGAGCCCCGCAAACGGCGCTGTCCTAACGGCCTCGCGGCCAACTCCACCACAACCGCTTCCCCCCAAGCCACCGGCATTGTTGCGGCCAGCCAGCCCACCGAGGCGGGGCGGGTTCTTAGGCTGGCTGTTCGGCAGGTGAAGACCGTACTGGCGCCAGACCATCGGGAGGACGACCGTATCTTTACGATCCCGGGGTATGCCGCCGACGATCAGTGCGCAGCCGACGCCCTCGCTCAAGTAGAGCGACAAGGTCCTCAAATTTCATCTGTCGCGGCCGTCGCCAATTTGGAGGCAATGCGCAGAACACGACTTCCCTTTCGACCCCGATCTTCTTGAAGGGATCAAAGCCGTTCCGGTAGGGGGGATGTTTCGCGCCCGATGAGGATCGGAGCTAATCGCACGGGCGGAGATTGTAAGTTCGGGTGGTCAGTGGGTCTGGACTTACGCGAGGGCATGGCACGGATAAATCCACGAGGTCCGTAAACGCAAGTCAACGTGCCCATTGCGACGGTGCTGAACCGTCCGTCACGACCGAAGTCATGAGCAAGAGAAATTGCATCCGCGACGGCTTCCGTGTGTGTTTGATATTCAAGCTCGACCAAGCCGTATCTCACCTTCCAGAGGTCGGCCTCGCGAACGACGGAAATCTCGATAGGCGCGTTCATGCACCCAAGGGTACAATGGCATTTCCCGCGGCGAGGGCTTTTGTCTCAGCCCCGCCAGGTCATCAACAGATTTTATGAAAGACACCTTCTTACCCCACACGCCGTAGGGCTCCGTCCATGACCCGCGAGCAGATGCTTGCCCACCTTCACACCGCCGATGCGGTGGCGCGCGAGGCCGCGGCGCATGGACATCATCCATTCGGTGCGGTGCTGGTCGGCCCCGACGACCACATCCTCATGCGCCAGGGCAACATCGACACGGTGCGCCACGCCGAGACCGAACTCTGCCGCCGCGCCGCGGCCGCCTATCCGCCGGAGTTTCTCTGGACCTCGACGCTTGTCTCCACCTTCGAGCCCTGCGCCATGTGCGCCGGGACGCTGTACTGGGCTAACATCGGCCGGCTGGTCTACGGCATTGAGGAGGCGAGGCTCCTCGCCCTTACCGGCGACCACGCCGAGAACCCGACGATGCAACTCTCCGCCCGCACTGTCCTTGGCTCGGGCCAGAAGCGGATCGAGGTCCACGGCCCTTTCTCTGAAATCGAGGACGCGCTGATCGCACCCCACCGCGACTTCTGGCGGCGATCGCCACCGACGGCGTCCTTGTGATGAACGCAATGGGAGCGAGCGAGCGCAGGGCGCAAGCTGCTAAGGGACGACGAGACGCCCACCCACCGGGGCTATGGGAGCCGGCTGATCCGGTTTGCGGCAGAACATGAGCTAGGCGGAGGGTTGGAACTTACCTTTCCTTCGAGGGTTTAAGGCAAGGGATCGGCCCAAGCCCTAAGGAGCCCGAGTTCCGTGACCACCCGTTCCCGGATCGCCATGCTCATCTACGGAATGGTGAACGCTGTGCTCTTCGGGATCGGCGCAGTCGCTGTCCTTACCGTAGGACGGGAGGAGCAATGGAAATATCTCCTCCCTCTGGTCATCGTGGCGAGCATCGTCCTAGCTGCGCCGATCGCATGGCTGATCGCACCCCGTCTTAGGGCGCGTTATTGGCGCGCGCCTGACGCTTAGCCTCCACATATCCGGTTGAAAAGAGATCCAACGCGGCAGCAAGCAGTCTGCTGCGCACCCGTTTTTTCAGCGCGCCGCAGGATGCGAGCGAGCGAGTGCAGCGCGCAATCTGCTAAGGGACGACAAGGCTGAAGCGAAGATGCCCGGCATGGGGCACAACGGCGGGCTCAAACCGCTCATCAGCGCCCGCTCGAACTCGGCAATCGACCCGAGGAGGTTGAGCATCAGCTTGCCGGTAGGCGTCCGGTGCTGCGGTGACGCGAGAGGTCGTCCTGAGCAGAATTGTCCGGCTACTTGGTCGGGCTTCTCTCCAGGCAGTACCTTCCGCTTGAGACAATCTCGTACTTATCGACGGCGCCGAAGTAAGTTTCGGCCCAGCCCTGATGCAATCCAGCGACCGCCTCGTTCTTAAAAAATCCGCGGAAATGGCATATGGCATTGGCGAATTGAACGTTCCCTCTCAAATTGACGGCCAGGCCCTCAAGTTGCGGATCATTCGAGCGAGCAGAGAATGAGTAAAGCCTTTCTGCGTCGGCATTGGCACAGTCAGCTTCCGAGTTATCAATCGCAAACGAAGCAAAAATGACCAGCCCGTCCCCTTGAGGCGGTTCATCCGAAAATTCACCTACGTCCGTGATCACGGGCTCCCAGACCGGGACATTCGTCCGGTTGTCCGTCGGACCGCAGACATCGACGCCTCCTTGGGCGAATGCAAACGTCGCCAGGGACAGCGTCAAACCCACCGCCGCAAGAGTGCTGCGTAACGTAGCCCTCATCTCAAAATCTCCAGTTGCGAGGTTTGGGTGATGGCGCCTGTCGAACATCTCGATCGCCTCCCTTCCTATCACCACGAGCCCGCCGCCATGGTGGGCGGCAAAGTCAGTTGGTGCTTCTCACCCAAGTCATTCTGGATGACCAACGACCTCTTCTGCTTCCGGCGACGCCCACCGAACCACTGATCCGCCACCATCAGGAGATCGCCACGCGAGTTCTTACTGAAGAAATCATCTATCAGCGCCTCGGTCAGCTTGGGATCCGGTAGCGTGAAGAAATCTCCGGGCGAGTTAAGGTCATTAAGGGATTGTGCCTCTGACCCGAACGGCCGTTGAAACATTTTACGGGGAATGATGAGATTTGCGCGCGTCTCGGCGAAGGCCTCCGTGTAGATCGGAGCCATAAAGTCGATGATGTGGCTCTGGGTCTGCACCCACATGTGGAAGCCCTCTGCTGAAATGAGAGCGCGGCCTTCTTCGATTTGCCCGAAGAACGTGACCTGTGGCGTCTCATTCACGCAGAGAGCGAAGCCCCCGGCAACGGCCCGGGCACGGATCTTAAAATGCTTATTGAGCATCATCGCCCCGAAGCAAGCGAAGAAAATGCATGCCTTTTCCGGGTAGCCGATGTCATTGAGGACGCCGTGAACAACCTGATAGATGCGGTTGTATTCGCTCAGGGTGATCTGAAACCGGCGGACCGATTTTTCTCCCTTATCGGCCTGCTCGTCCGGGTCGTCCGGGTCATTCAGCATTTCCATTCTCTTCTTACTATTCAACTCTTCTCTCCTTATCTTTTTTTCTCCTACTCCATCTTCGCGAGAAGATAGATTATTTGACCCGGACGACCCGGACGGATGGCGGCTATTGCCGGTTCAGAGCCCGGACGCGCCAGCGCTTCCGTCCGGACGACCCCGGACCGACCCGGGCTAAAAAACGTCCTCCTCATGCTTCAACAAGCGGATGCCGCGGTAGTGCCAGACGCGCTTACCATTCTCGGTCGGGCGCGCCGCGCTTACCTGCCCCCGGCTGGCTTCGAAGAGGTATTCCGAGAATTGAGGGTGGGCCGGCTTCTTCTGCCCGTTAGCCTCGCACCAGCCGGCGTAGGCGTCGTAAAGCACCTTCTTCGGGACCGTCGCAGCGGGATCGAAGATGCAGCGGTCTTCGATGAAGGCCTGCACGTTCGAGCCGCTGATCCGCAGCCGGTGACCCATCTCCCGGCTAGCCGCCGTCTCCGGGAAGCGACCGCGACCGAGCAGCCGCTGAGCGCCGGCCAGCGCCCACCTGAGGATGCCGCAACGTTCACCAAGCAGCCGCCCGGCGAGGTCCGGGTCCTCGCGGCCATAAAAGGAGTGGCGTGTCTCAAGGGCGACGAAGCGCGATGCGACGGCGCCGGCATCGTCCTTGAACTGGGGAAGCTGGTTCGAGATCAGCAGGAACTTGATCGTCAGGACCCCTATCCAAGCGTCGCGGTTCTTCCGGTCGATGGTCATCAAGCCGCCACCGGAAATAGTGAGCAGGCGCTCGGCAACGACGGCGCGGTCCGTGGATTTGCCGATCCTCACGTCGTCGACAACGGCTAACTGCGCCCCGATAAGCGGCTGGAGGCCGAAATTCGTGGTCAGTGAACTAAGCATCGGACCGACCACCGAACCTTCCGCGAGAATGCTCCGCAGCACCGTGGCAATCGTGCCCTTGCCGCTCCTCGGCGGACCGATCAGAAGGAAAATCTTCTGGAGGTGATTACCCGGCATCAAGGCGTAACCAAAAATCTCCTGCAGCAGATCGATCTGCTCTTTATCGTTGCCGAAGATATCGACGAGGAAGCGGCACCAGCCGACCGGCTCTGGTGCGGCGGGATCGTATTCGACGCTGCTGGACTGATGGACGAAGAGGTCGGGCGTCGCGGGCAGAAGCTGCCTCGTACCGAGGTTAAGCAAGCCATTGGCGAGGGCGAGAAGCTTGGACGTGTCAGGCTCGCGGCGCCCGTCGGTCCAGAACGGAGGATCGGCAGTCGACGGAAGATTGTTGACGTGCCGCAGCATGGTGATCGTCTCGTCAATCAGCTTGGTGGACGGCTCAAATGGAAGGATGAGCTCCTTGTGCCGCGCGTGACCGAGGTTGAGGAATTTGGCTACCTCTGCAGCAAGATCGGCGTCGGCGATCGTGGTGTAGCGACCGCCATCCCAGTCGTAGAAATCGCCGCGCCACCGACGGATGTTCGGGCGCATAAGGCGCCTGAAGATCTCAGCGCGCCCCATATGGTCCGTAGTCAAGAGAAGCAGCTTCGGGAGGGCAGGCTTCTGCATACCAGCGGTTACCCCGCCGCCGAGCGTCAATTGGGTTTCATCGTCAGGAAGGCCGCAGGCCTTGGCTGCCTTCGACAAACAGCCCAGCACTTCTTTTTCGTCAAAGCACTTGGCCCCGACAAATTGGCCCATGCGGAACGCGAACCGGTTGAGCGTATCGTTACGTGCCCCTTCCTTCATCGAGGCGAGATGGTTACAGGCCTCGGTGAGCTTCAGCTTGGCGAGACGGCGAAGAGCCTCGGGCGGCGCTCCGCCGGAGGGTTCCACCGGCTCCGTCTCGTCGTCCGCATCAGCGTCGTTTTCCGCTTCCGACGCCGCCTTTTTGGCCGTGCCAAACAGCAATTCCTTCAGGTCCGGGGGAATGGGGGGAAGCTTGCTGCGGTCGTCGAGATTGCCGCTAAGCCAGCGATAGGAGACGCCGTCACCCCTCCGCGACGGCGGGAGGATGACATAACCGCCATCCCCACGAGTGTCGACTTTCCGCACCCTGTTGACGGTGTTTTTGAACGGCTCTTCGCCGCGCGCGAAATAGAGGTGCGCGCCGCCCGACGGCGTGCTGGAAATAGTCGGCGAGCGGCTTGCCCAGTCGGGCAGTTGGTCAAAGCCGCTTCCTTCATCGCGGAGATCGAGGTCGACTACAAAAACGCCCGACGCCGCGCCGGTCGGCATGCCGATCATGGCAAGCGGCCATCTCGTCCACCACTCCGCGATCTGTTTCACTGAACAGGTCGCGGCATGGAAGCCGCCCTTGATGTAGGGTTTCTTGTCGGGGTTGCAGGGAAACACCGGGATGCCGAGGCGGGCGTAGCCGAGCGCCGCGGCCATCATGTCGGAAGACGAATGGGAGGCGCTGGAGAAGGGAGGCGCAGGCGCTCTTTCGTTGCATTCCTGCGGGGAACGGTTTACGATACCCATGCTATTTTCTTTCTTTAGACGGGAAGAAATGGCTGCGCCCCGGAACCGTGTTCGAGCACGGCCGGGGCTTTTGATTATCTGATGGGAGGCTCGTTCGAAGGGCCAGCGGTCGGAGGATGCGCAGGCCCCGCCCGATGGACGAGCGATGGCGCGACACTACGGCTATCGAGCCAGTTCGTCAGAGCGCTCTCGCGCCAGCCAACGGCACGTTTTCCCAATTTCACGGGTTTCGGGAATTTGCCCTCCGCCATCATGGCGTAGAGCGTCGAGCGGGAAAGTCCGGTCCGGGCCTGTACGGCGGGACGTCTCAAAATGAAGTCGGTCATTACGAAATCCTTTGAGGCTGTATGGGTTCGCCTCGGAAGAATTCGCACAGTGGGGCGGCTAGAGGGAGAGAACCCAGACGTCGATTAAAGTTCGCCCCGGCTCGGAAGCTAGCGACATGCGTCGGGCATTCAGTTGCTGCAGTCGTGGCGGCGGAAGACGATTACGGGAATGAGGCCTGCCGCCTCGTCGACCTAATTTTCCGACGGCGCGCCCCGGCCGCTCCGAGAATATTCGGCACCAGACTTCAACATTTTCTCGCGGAGTTGGTCAGCCGTGAGGTGGCGACGCGGAACGCCGGCCACGATTTCATCCCGCCGTTCGATCCAGCCCTGCACTGCCCTTGCAGTGACATTGTAGGCCTGTCGGACTGTCTTGTTGGGCGCCCGGTCGGGAATGTCGCCTCGCTTCGCCGCCTCGATGTAAAGCACGCCGTAGGCGATGGCGTGCCGCTCCTTCCGCCAGAGTGGCCTTCCCCGCCTCGCGACATCCGAAACAAAGCTGGGCAAGTTTCCCTTGCCCAGTTCCTCGGAAATATTGGCGAGCCTCGCGAACGTCTCTGCCGGGAACGGCTGCAATTCGCGGCCGGACTGCATTCGGGTACGCGTGCACATCCAAAGGATGCGGTTCACTATGCCCCACCATCCGCGCACGGCCGCGGATTTTTCCGGGGTCGGGAAGGGGTTCTGTTCGTCCATCCGGACACAACGGCTGAAGGCTTCCACTTCCTCCAGTAACAGACGCCGCCAATCGTCCTCCGGTGACACTGCCTCGACCTCGTTCATTCGTTTCCCGCCCCGGGCTTATCCAGCTTTCGTCTCGCCGCAGATTTGGAAGGCAGGATTGGTCTCAGGGCGAGGTACTTCCCCCAGTCATCCATCAGGGCGACGCGCTTTTCGAATACATCCGACCGGGCATATGCCTGCTCGACGGTCCCACCGATTAAATGCGCAAGTGCAGCCTCCGCCACCTCCCGCGGATAGGTTGTCTGCTCCTGCGCCCACGTGCGAAAGGATGTCCGGAAGCCGTGAACGTCCGCATCAAATCCAATTTCCTTCACGAGCTTCGACAGGGTCATGTCGGAGAGTGGCTTGCCGCGGACGCTCGGAAAGATCAGCCCGGTCCCGTCTCGCAGCGTCTCCGCCTCTTTCAAAATACGCTGTGCGCGGTCAGATAACGGGACCCTGTGAAGCCGCCTCATCTTTGTTCGGGCGGCCGGAATTAACCACGCGGCCCCGCCATCGCCTGCGACCTCCTCCCACCTCGCGAGCCGAACCTCGCTCGATCGGGCCGCCGTCAGGATCAGGAATTCAAGAGCAAGCTTAGTCGCGACCCAAGCCCCCGACGCATGTACTGCAGCGATGCAGTTCGCCACCTCCTGGTATGGTAGGGCCTTGCGGTGGTTCTTGGTCCTGTCCTGTCGAGGAAGGCTCCTGGAAATATGCTGTGCGGGGTTGTCCTGTCGCCACCCTTGCGAAATGGCCCATTCCATCACAGTGCCAATGCGTTGCCGGACCCGGCGCGCCGTCTCGGGCAGCTTCAGCCAGATGGGAACCAGCACCGCCGAGACATGACCCGTCGAGATTTCCGAAACCTTTCTCGGCCCAAGCACATCGAAGGCGTATGCTTCGAGGGAGTTGATGAAATCTCGGCCGTGCTTCTCATTGGTCCAAGACGGCTTATGCAGTTCATGGACCTTGCGGGCGGCTTCCTCGAAGGTGGGCACAGCCTTCGCATCGCGCTTTGCCTGCAGAGGATCGCCGCCGGCGCGCGCCAGCTTGTGGTTCTGAAGCGCCTGCTCGCGGGCGTCGACCAATGGGACGAGGTCGGCGCTTCCGAGCCCGAGTTCAGTTCGCTTGCCGCCAATCATGACCCGCTGAACCCACTGGCGCGACCCGTTCGGCTGCACCCGGAGGATCAGACCATGGCCGTCAAAATACTTACCCGGAGCATTGACGGTTTTTACGAACCGCGCTGTCAGGGACTTTGATGGCTTCCGAACTCCGTCCAAGGCCGATCCCCCTTTCCGTCCCCCACCTAGCGGGGGATTTAGCGGGACGTTGCCGGAACACTACGGAATGGGCAAGCGGAAAAAGATAAAGAAAACCGGCTTTTACGGAAGCTACTGGAATTCCTCGGAAATCACTATGGGGGACCTCGGCTCCACCAAGCCCATTCGCTTCAAAGCCTTAGCCCTTGATGTCTGCCGGTGGGACATTCAAGTGAGCCATTCACCGTGCGAAATCCTGTTTATCTCGTCGTCTCACGACACGGCGTCTTCTACTTTCGCTGGCCTGTACCAAAGTCCCTGCATCCGGACTGTAGAGCGACCAGTATCAATAAGCTTCACCCTGTCGGCGCTGATCGGGGATGGAGACATCGTGCTCGGCCTGCCGCGCCGTCGAGACGCGCAAGTAGAGGGCGGCGCGCCCCTGAACACCGTTTTGGGGCACGGTCATGACGGCAGTCTCCTCACTTCATTTGTCTGACTCGAATAGCTCGTCGAACAGGTCGCCGAACCACGCTTCGAATATGTCGATCTCAGCCTCCGTGACCGGCACCTGCGCGGGCCAGTCGTCGATGACGCGCCAGGTCTCCAAATCGTGTTTGACCGGGCGGCCAATGCGCGGCCAAGGCTCGGCCTGGATGAAAAGATCGTCGGGCAGCGCACAGGGAGCGGCGTTCTCGCGACGGGCATTTCTATTTTGGGCGCGCGGTCGGGACATACCAGCAAGATCGCGCGAACCGCTGATAAACAGAACGGCCCAATTCTACGCAGGGGTACGTTTAGCGGCATTCTTTGTCACCCCTCCCGGCTCACCCTTGGTGAAACCGCCAGTCCAAGGAACACCAGCACGGCCTGATTGAGGCGCAGGATATCTTCGTCATCGAGCCTGCCGACGCGCGCGCCGACCTTCGACTTGGGGACGGTGGTGATCTTGTCCACCATCATGCGGCATTCAGTGCGCAAGCCATTCCGCTCGTTTGGCTCCACCGGCAGTCGGAATAGCGGCGCGTCGGTCTCATCCGTGGTGAAGGCGCAGATGGTGATGGAGTCAGTACCGTCAAAGCAATCGTCCTGCACGATGACGACGGGGCGCGGTTTGCCTGCATAGTCCTTGCCACCGGATACGGTCCAGATGTCACCCCGCCTCATTCATCGCCGCCTTCTTCGAAATCGATGGCGGACACCGCGTCGATGAACGCCTGATCTTCGGACGCATGGGGACTGGTGGCCACGGCCAGCGATTGGCGGTGCGCCTCCGCGCGGAAGGCGGGCGCGCGGACGTCTGGTACCCAAATCTGGATCGGGCGCAGGCCCTGGCCGCGCAACCGCTCGCGATGCTCGCGCACCTTCACGCGCGACGGCTTAGGGCTAGATACAGAGGGCATGATCAAGACTCCAATGAATAGTTACATGTAACCTATCATCGGAAAGGCATTTTGACCAGCACTTTCCATCCCGCCGGGCCGTGGAAAATGAAGGGCGCGGGACCGGCGGCTGGGACAGGGAACGGCGCAAACCCATTCCCCTTTCCGGTCAAATCCGCCAAAAAGCCACTACAGTGCCGAAAGGAGCATTGGAATCGTTGATAAAATGCTGCCACGCGGCACGCGCCCCGACCGACCGGCACGGAGAAAGACAAGCCCTGTCAAGGGCTTGGAGGGCGACCGGCGAGCCGCTTTTATCTCGCCGTCACCTTATACCAGCCCGCACTGATCAGAACCGATGTGCCCAGTCACGCATTCCGATGGACATGATCTTCCAAGGTCGATCGATAAGGTTGTTCCAGGCGTCACAGCACAGGGCAACGATCTCGTCGTAGGTTTTGAACACACGGTTCGAC
>CAMCWB010000029.1 GCA_945882315.1 Bauldia litoralis
ATCATCGCCGCCTTCATTCGACGCTGGGCTATCTCAGCCCCATGAACTTCGAGAAGGCTCGCGCAAATGAAAGAAAGGGGCTTGGCGAGGAAGAAAGGAAGGTCGCATAATCAACACGCCAAGGGAGACGTCATACCCGGCCAAGTTCAGCGCATATCGGGCGCAGAGGGGGCCGAGCTCCAGGAGAGAATCTCCAAAACTGTTTCGCGTTTCTTTTGGGCGGTTGTATTTGATGGGAACAACAGAATTACCCAGATCAGTTCAGCGACCAATTGGAAGACCGCGTCAGCGCGCCCGCTGAATTGGCGGTGCAACTTGATCAAGAAGCTATCGGGACCCTCGTCCGGGTTACTGTTAAACGCCTCCCTGATCTGATCGATGTTCGCCGCAGTCCAGATGCTCTGGCCTGGGAATAACACCGAGCCGTCTGCGAGAAGGCATTGCTCACACCATTCTCGAGCGGCTGCGAAAATCGGAGCCGTGTTGCGGTCTGGATGGTAGCGAGACATTTCAGCATCCCTACAATTCCACTGCTATCCGGGGGGGGTCACCCACTCGTTAAGCAGGTTAGGCCGAAATTCAGTTCGACTAGGCGTCAAGAGGACCGACGGCAGAAGAAACTATTCTAGCCTGAGAAATCCGGACGGAGCGAGGGGGCTGGGATCCAAGACGCATGCTGCCGCCGAGTGTTAGGCCAAGCGGGCGGCGGGCCGAATCGATTTGGGTTTTTAGCCAGGTGGATGGGCATCTGGACGCTCGTGTGACTGACCGATGCTTACCTATAGCTTACCCGAGACATAAAATCCAAAGAGCATGATTCCTTATGTATCTGAATTTGTTGGTGATCCCGGCGCGATTCGAACGCGCGACCCTCAGATTAGGAATGTTACGTCCTATCTGATTTTATTGCGATATTTCTGTTTGTGTATATATTAGTGTATAACTTTTCAGCCGTCTTAGCGGAGGGTTACCTTACCAATGAACACGCAAAAGCCGAAGCGAGTCGCGATTTATGCTCGCGTTTCGACAGCCAGCCAAACCGTTGAAAACCAACTGTCCGAGTTGCGAGAAGTTGCAGAAAGAAACGGCTGGAGGATCATCGCTGAACTCTCGGACAGCGGCATCAGCGGTGCGAAAGGGAGAGACCAGCGTCCTTCTTTTGACGAACTGTTGAGAAGAGCTACTCGGCGAGAGTTTGACCTCATTATGGTCTGGGCAATCGACCGTCTCGGTCGGTCCATTCAGCACCTGGTCGGTTTTATGAACGAGATTCAAAGCTTGGGCGTGGATCTATATGTTCATCAGCAAGCCATCGACACGACCACCCCATCGGGTCGTATGATTTTCGGCATCTTCTCGGCTCTCGGGGAATATGAGCGAGAACTCATTCGTGAACGCATCATGGCTGGTCAAAGGCGAGCTAGAAGTCAGGGCGTCAAGATCGGTAGACCGACCAAAATGAACGATGCAGTGAGGACCTCAGTGCATCTACTGCGCGACAAAGGAATGGCAATCCGTGAGATTGCAAAGCGGCTAGAAATCGGCGTTGGCACGGTCTACTCTGCTCTGAAAGCAGCCTAGCTCTATGACGAAAAGCCGTAATGCGGTTGACGGAAAAATCCATGTCATTCGCAAAGGTCTGGCGCTCTACAAAGTCAATGCGAGCCCGTATTATCGAGTTCGCATCTGGGTTCCATCTGAACGTCGCTACATCGTAAAGTCTACGAAACAGACCTCGCGGATTTCTGCGATGGAGACCGCTGATGAGTTTTTCGCTGAACTGAAGCAGCGAAAGTTCGTTGATGCCGTTCCCAAATCCAGACTCTTTGCTGCATATGCCGACAAGCTGATTGATCGACAGCGGCGACTGGCGGCTGACGGCGAGATTCATCCAAAGCAGCCCGCAAATGATGAATCCATTCTTCTTGGGGAGGGTGGTCTCGTCGGGTTCTTCGGCAGGCGTGATATTACGACGCTCAAAACCAGCGACCTAAAAGCTTACTTCGAAAAACTCCGCGGTGGTCGAGCCGACAAATACGCACCATCAACACTGAACAAGAAGATCATCACGTTCAGAAAGGTGCTCAAGTTAGCTTATGAGGACGGTCTCATTCAGTCTCTGCCTGACACGCCGATGGCTCCCAGGCAGGACAACCCGCGTCCCTTCTTCAAGTTCGCTCCACTGGTTTCTGAAGAGCGGGACGAATATCAGATGCTGCTCAGAGGAGCCAAAGAACTCGCCAAGGGTGACGTTTCGGTAAGGGGTATTCCTGTTACGGACGAACTCTATGATTTCATCCTGTTCATGGCGCACTCGTTCCTGCGTCCCGTTGAAAGCGAGATTTTTGCGCTTCGACATAAACACGTGCATGTCGCAGAGAACCCTGAACGTCTTGTTCTAACGATAAGGGACGGAAAAACGGGTTTTAGGACAACGAACACTTTGGCGGCTTGTGTCTCGGTTTATGAGCGTATCTGCCGTCGGTTTCCCGATCACAGTGCGGACAGCTTCCTTTTTCTACCCTCTTACGAAAACAGAAGGACCGCGATCAGAATCATCAACCGTCAGTTTAATTATCTGCTGTCGCAGCTCGGCATTAAGACCGATCAAATTACCAACCAAACGCACACCGTCTATTCCCTTCGCCACACAGCAATCTGCATGCGGCTGATTAAGTCAGAGGGCAAAGTGAACATTTTCAATCTGGCGAAAACAGCGGGAACGTCGGTCGAGCAAATCGAGAGGTTCTATGCACGGCATCTGCCCCTGTCTGCGGAGATGGCGCGAAATCTTCAGAGCTTCGGAGATAGGTGAGCGCAAGGGACGCTACGTGTGTGCAGGGATTTCGTCCTGAGGCGCGATACGCACGCTTCGCGGAAAGTGGGGCATTACGGGTGCTCGGGACGAGTTGACAAGTATGCCTTAGTCAGATCGGTTTCTATCTTTCAAACTGGGAAGTCGTTTGCAGTCTCTGAGGTCGGCGAGAGCCAGGGAGGAGCGGGATGCCTCGGTGCCAAGCTGCAGCGGTCTTCGCAATCTTTTGGGCGTTTGGGAGCGCGGCAGAAGCAGGCTGCGAGAATTACACGGATGGATCAATGTCGTCTCCCGCTCCGCGGGTCAGGATTTGCTACCAGGACAAATGCGATGAAACGACCTTGGACTACGCATGCGCTAACGTGAGTAGCGCGCAGTTTGCATACGCTGTTGGATGGTCAGTCTCTGCCGAGATAAGGGAAGATGGCAGGACGGATGTTGCAATCTCTTGGAAAGGGAGACCGATAAGTCCCGAGAAGCACAAATTCCTCACGTGCCATCAATACGAAGTTGATGCAGATGCGTGTTGGCAAGGGGCGAAAGCTGCTGAGGACGAAGATGGCGAAGGGGAGATTGGCGAGCTGACGTTAAGCGGCGACTGGCACGAGGACGCCACATGTAGTCAGTCTGTGGAGGGTCGGGATGATCCGTGGACGATAGCGCAATCTCAGGACGGATGGACGATCTCTCGGTACGAGTACGGATGTAGACTCTTTCGACCCCATTTTATCGATGAGACTGTCGTCGAATTCGCTGCTGAATGTGCCATTGAGGAGGATTCAGCCACTGAAGGGAAAATGCGTTTCGATGTCCAGTCGTATGAGACAATTAGGGCAACTTTCCCCGACTCGCGCAGCCTCATGCTCCATAGGTGCACGTTAGATGCCTCTGACGATCAAAAAGTAAGCGCATCGGATAGCGCGCCAACAAGTGACCCCTCCCGCACTCAGTTATTCGAAGAGAAGATTGACAGTGCATACTCGAATTTTTGGACAGGGATGCGCGTCTCAGGAGATGGTGCAGAGCAAACCGACGTCCACATTCGAGGTGAAGGCAAGGGGGTTAATTTCAACGGCATTCTGAGCATAAATTGTGAAAGTAAATCGGGGGCGTCTTGGAAAACCTCAGAAATTGAAGCTGAAGAAGTTGTTCCAGGCGAAGTCGTAATTGCGGCACGAAAATCTTTTTGCTCCGCGGAGAATTCTGCAACCAACACACTTCAACTTCAACAGGACCTCAATCTGACCGCCGTCGAAATCAGTGATTTGATAAGCCGAGTAACACGTTGTTGGAATATACAGCAGGCACCACCAGAAATCGCCGACTTGCGAGTTAGGGTGCAAGTAACTCTAAACCGCGATGGAACGCTGGCGCATTCACCAAAGGTTCTTGACGCTGCTGAGACGGAATATGGACGAATATGGACGGGCTCTCGCAGAGAGTGCCGTTCGCGCGTTAGAGAGGTGTGCTCCTTTTGCTTTACCGTCTCATAAGTATGAGTCGTGGCAAGTGATGAACATAACGTTTGATCCACGAGAGATGATGTCCCCTGATGGAGGCTCTTCCCCATCTCAATAGGAATTCGGATAGACCATCGTCTTTCCGATCTGCTCGCACCAATATTCCGCGACTTGTCTGCGATCTGGAAATACCCGAATTGAGAGTCGCTTGAAAATGAGCATCGGCGGCAAGGGGGTCTGGTCGGACTTCGTCGCTTGCTTCCCCTCCCTCAGCAGCATGAACTCCCGAAAACCAATCATTGCGAGGTTTTCACAATCAAAACACGAACGCCAAAGTCGTCCGTGTCGATGGCATCGATAGCTGCGCTGACAGTGGACAGAAGGGCACGCTTGTCGCTCTTGGAATGCGTTCCTTTGCGAACGGCAGCATCACTGAATGCGTGGAACTGGCGATTGAGGGCATGGAGCGCGTGAGAGAACTTGGTCTTGTCAGTGGTGAAGGCGCTCATTGTGAGGATCTTCCCAGAAGATCGGGGTTGTCATGGCACAGGCTGACGTAGCGCGTAATCGCCTCGCGAATGACTTCGGACGTATATCGATTTGAGGCATCCGCAATAGAATCCAGGGCGGCAGACAATGTGTTCGGAATCCGAAATGTTCGAGTTCGGTTATAAATATGTCGTTTCATATAATTTTCCTTTTAATAGAGAAGGCACGGGCAGAAGTGCTTTTATAACGTCGATTTTGGTAGTCCCGTTATTACGTAATTATTACGGGATATACGACTATTTATAATACGGAGGATCTAATCTACGGAAAAATGTTCTCGAAAAAAATAATATTACAAAAATATTACGGTGGCAGGGTTACCCTAGGCGGAAGGCACTTCAAATTAAAGCAAGGCGTCAAGCTTGTTTGAGAACATCTTTTTATAATCAGAGATGCTGGGTAGCCTACGCTCATATTCTCGCCGTATCGTCCGAAATCGCGTCTGAAAAGACTTCTCACTCAGCTTTTCACCGATTTCGGAGGAGTCGTAAATCCGCTGCCAATCGTCCCAGACGACCTTGTTTGAAGCGTCGTAATTTTCCCAAACGAAGGGCATTACCCCGCATGCGAGACTTTCGGCATATCGGGCAGTGATTGCTTTTGGATCTATCCAGTTGAAGCAAAGAGTCGACTTCACCATCCAAAGCCACGGGGCGAGGTTCTCGAATTTTTTCTCCCACTTCTGATAGGGATCGATGCCTCGGACGCGACCCCAAAAGCAGGTCGCCAGTTCAGACTCTTGTAACTCGCGGAGCACGGCATGCCGCATATCCCCCGACCGTTTGCCGTCAGGAAGCTTGCTTTTGTCTGAGCCCCAGTATGCAAAATCAATGATCCTTGTCTTTGCGTGCAGGTCAGAAAAGCGGTCTTTGATGAAGTGATATTTCATTCCGTGTATGCCAAAGGGAAAGTCGTCCTCATCGACAATGCGATAGTCGATGGATCGATTCTGAAAAGTCCTGGTTCTATAGAGTTCGATGGAATCTGCTCGGTCTGAACGGAGCAGAATGACTCGCTTTCCTGCGATGGCTTTGCCGATGCGCCGAACCTGCTGATTCGAAGCGTTGACACTCAACGAATGCAGTTTTCCTGGTACCCAGTAGGTGAACTCTGCTTCGGATGGAATGATGACAACGTCAGCTAGTTCAAGAGCCTTGAGATTGGTCGGCTTGCGCGCCGTATCAAAGTTCGCGAATGAGAACTTGAAGTATGAATAATCGTGTTGCGGATTTGCGCGAATGAATGCGCGAAGGCATTCATAAAAGCTGTCCAATATCGTCGTCAGCGGGCGTTCATAGTGAACACCCTGTCTGAGCCTGCAAATAGCGATTTTCACGAGCTTGTCATCCGCTACGCAACATTCCAGATCAAAGCTCCGTCTGATCCCCGCTTTTGAACAAAAGACCAGAGTTTCGCGTCATAGTATTTTTCGGCTGGATAAGGCGGTTGATCGTCATGCGTTACGGGCTGATCGTACTTGTAGGGCGAAGCGAAAACCTTCGCTCTACCCACATTCTGCTTCGTCAGCTTATGCCCAACCTCAACCGCGAACACCTTGGCGTCGGGAAACGCAAGCTGAAGCCCTCTGCTCAATGTTCCACTGGAAGCGACCGTCCAAATCTCATTGGGCGTAATCGAGATGTTGCGGGCAACCTTCACAATTGATGCAAGCACGGTCGGATCGTCAAAGCCGATTCGCATTAGTCGTCTTTTTGCGGGGCGCTTCGCGGCGTAGTCTCTCGCCCGCTTTTCGGTAACGGTAAGCATGCCATTCTCAATAGGAATGATCTTGCCACCGAGCCCTGCGAACTGCTTTTGATGCCAGGTTAGTTCATTCCGCTTCGCCATGAAGCAGACTGCTTTCTTCCCATACCTCTTGCACAGATATGCAAGCGAAATTGCGCCCCAGCCGACCTTGTTTGAGCCACCGTAGACAAACTCGTCTTCGGGCGCGGTTGAGACGAGGTAATCCAGAAAGCGTATCTTGCTTCCGTATTCCAAGAGGTCATCGCGAACGACGATGAACCGTCCCACACGTTCGATGACGGGACGAGGAAAAGGATCTGTCCAGTTTCTCAGATCAGGCAAACTCGTTGGCTTAGCCACTACGGCAGGCTGCCCTGACTTGGTTGCGCCAATTACGCGGCTTCTCGGCTGCTGGGCAACGATGCCTTCATCTGGAGTTGGCTTGCGAAACAAAAAGACAGGCTCGTGTTTGAAGAGCTTGCCTTTGACCTGGACAACGTGACGAGATGTGCCTGCCTTCCTCGTTGCTGGTGTCATTGACATTGCGAGTTTGTAGAACCCCGCACCGACAAAACCCGCTTTAGTCGCGAGCTTGCGAGCATCTCTCTCAAGATGAGGTGCTTCACCTACGTCAGCAATATTGAGGACGAAATGTCCATTGGGCTTCAGAAGGTCGAATGCTCCGCTCATAAGCGAATAGTAGAACTTGTCGCGCCACTCCTCATACTCGGGATAGCGATTAGCAGATTGCTTTTGGTTTTTGGGATTGTAGTTCTCAGCAGCAAAATACGGCGGGCTGGTGATAACAAGATCGACTTTACCAGATAGGCGCTTTGCGCTCCTGCTTTTTAGCCAGTCCTCAAAAGGCTTATAAGAAATAGTCGCATCTCGGGGACCAGATAGCTCTTTCTTGAGCCAGATGTTGACGCGACGAAGTAGCCCGTCATACGCATCTCGATTTCGAAACTCGGGATCAATTCCGTAGTAATGGACGTGACCTTTTCTGTTCACCAACAGTGAGCCAAGTAGCCTGCCGCCCCAACCAGCACAAGGATCGACAATGATTCCATCGCCGTCCTTTGGGAGGAACTTGTCGGCAAAAAACTTGGCGTGGAAGGGTGGGAACGCAGTGCCTAAACTCTTGTCGAACTCCATAAAGGCAAGCGCCGTGCGAAGCGCACTGTCACCTTTCCTAAAGCCTTGCTTACTCTCGTTGCGGGCATCGAATAACTTCTCGAGTTTGCGGACCAGCGCGGGGGCTTTCTTTCTGATCTGCTCCGACAGATCGCCCGCTTTTGTCTTCATTTTCCAGATTTGCTTCTGTGACCAATATGTATGCGTCGAACCTGGGCTGCCTTTCGCCAGCACATTTCGCTTGTTCTTTATGTCGTCGGTGTAGAGGAACTGGTCGGCTGGCGCGGCAAGAAGCCTTCGCAGATCACGCATCTCTTTCTTGAACGGCACATTCGCCTTGAGCGACAGTGTGTCTGACTTGATCGTTTTAGCTAAAGCCTCGAGGAGATCGTCGATATATTTCCTGCGCTGGTTCGTTTGGAGCGCGAGGACGGCGTCGAGAGGCAGATCGACGGCAGACCCCTGCAAGACATAATCGAGTCGTGGCTTCTTAGGGCGGCGCTTCTTGATGCTAGGCAAGATGCCCTTTGGCTTTTTCATAGTCCTTTGCATCCATTTTTGCACGGATAGCGTGGTCAAAGGCTTGAGGCGCGCTGACTTTGAACCCTCCTGAGACGGTAAGCAGAAGGGTGCGTAGGGTATCCGCCGCCGCTTCGAAATCTTCGAACGAAATCGTGATTGCTGCTGGGTAGCTGCGTTTCACCGACTTTGATGGCTTGCCTGCAATCTTCGACTTTCCCCGCTTTCGTTTAGGTGACCGAAGAGACCTGAGGTCGCGCACGGAGCTATCAGCCGTGATCTGCTTTTGCTTCACCCATTTCGCAACTGGTTCATTGCCCTCCACGGCAAGTGCCAGTTCGTAGAGGCTGTCACGGTAAGGTGGCAAGGCGTTCTTGAACCGCAAAAGTGCTTTTGCGTTCGATCCGATTGTGACCCACCGACTCTGTATCGACTTGTTGGATGTGTTTACGAGTTCTGATAGTGCCTGACGAAGATAGATGTGGTGCTGTCCGCTGTTTCCGCCGTCGAGGCTTTTCGCTTGATCCCAAAGCCGCTCAAACTTTTGTGCGAACGAAAGCATCCGTTCTGTCAGGTCGGAGTAGGAATCGACGAGCCTCTTTCCCTCTCTCGCTAGCGCATTGACCTCCTTCTCAAAGGTGTTGTCCCGCGCTGCCAGAACCTCTGTGCGAGCCATGTTTTCTGACCTCTCTTTTTATACAGTATAAACTCCCGTTTGGTGATGGGACTCTATCGGCGCGAACACACTCCGTGAAGCGTGAACAACGGGTCAGGACGGGGCTGGATAGGGTTCAGAAAACTATGCGGAAAAAGCGAAATGCAAACTGAGTAAAACAGTCAGTTTTCTGCCTGAAAAATACGAGTCACGGAGCGTTCGGAAAACAGATGGTTTCTGAACGAAGCAGACGAGCCTTCAGTCATCACTTAGTGGCAGAGGATTTTGCGCTGTGGCGTATCTTTCGTCATCACGGACCAAACGAATCCGAGCGCATCTAGACGCGCCCTACGCTCTGGTGAGAGTTTGCCCTTTCTTTGGTCCATCCGCCGATTACCAACCCAAGTCCCTAGCTTGAATCCATCTGCGGTCTTGTAGGCTTGAGGCACTCGACAATGCCCATGCTCTTTGACGAAGGCTTCTAAGTGAGGAAAGCCTTCTTCCCACTTGCTTGTCAGAGGATCCCAATCGAAGCCAAGCGCATCGAGGCGGGCTTTTCGCTCACCTGATAACTTTTCTTTCGTCGAACGTTGACCCACTACCCACATGTCTAACGTGAAGCCGTCGGAAGACCGATAGCCGCGAGACACTCGACAATGCCCATACTCTTTGACGAAGGCTTCTAAGTGAGCAAAGCCTTTTTCCCATTGAGCATCGAGAGTGCTCCAAACGAAGCCAAGCGCATCAAGGCGGGCTTTGCGCTCTGGTAAGAGCATGCTCCGTCTTTGTCTCGTTCGCTGGGTACTCACCCATATTCCAAGCTGGAAGCGATCGGCAGTTTGGTATTTGTCGGGCACTCGACAATGCCCATGCTCTTTGACGAAGGCTTCTAAATGAGAAAAGCCTTCTTCCCATTTTTCAATCCTCGCATCCCAGACAATACCGAGCGCATCAAGGCGGGCTTTTCGCTCAGGTAGAAGCGTCTCATTTTTCGTCCGAAGTTTTATTATCCACCGCCCGAGATTGTAGCCTTCAGCAGTCATAAACGTGGGCGGCACTCGACAATGCCCATGCTCTTTGACGAAGGCTTCTAAGTGAGCGAAGCCTTCTTCCCATTGGGCTGGGAGAGGATCCCATTCGAATCCCAACGCATCGAGACGAGCTTTGCGTTCAGCTCGTATCGCGTCCTTCTGACTGCGTTGAACACCAACCCACTGCCCAAGCCTAAAACCATCAGCGTTCTTATGGCTTCTGGGCACTCGACAATGCCCATGCTCTTTGACGAAGGCTTCTAAATGAGAAAAGCCTTCTTCCCAATCCGTATCATAAGGATCCCATACAAAAGCAAGCGCAGCTAGACGCGCCCTGCGGTCATTGGGGATCGTGCCTTTAACGCTGCGTTGAACACCAACCCACTGCCCAAGCCTAAAACCATCTGCCGTCTTGTAGGCTTGAGGCACTCGACAATGCCCATGCTCTTTGACGAAGGCTTCTAAGTGAGTAAAGCCTTCTTCCCACTTGCTTGTCAGAGGATCCCAATCGAAGCCAAGCGCATCGAGGCGGGCTTTTCGCTCTGGTGGAAGCGTTTCATTTTTCGTCCGAAGTTTTATTACCCATCGACCAAGCTTGAAGCCATTGGCGGCTATGAAAGTACTCGGGACTCGGGAATGCCCATGCTCTTTGACGATAGATTCCAAGTGAGCAAAGCCTTCTTGCCACTGCGTCGTTAGAGGATCCCAGTCGAAACCAATCGCATCGAGCCAGGCTTTGCGCTCAGCAGAAAGCTCACCCCTTTTGTTGAATGCTCGCTGATTGCCGATCCAAAGATCCAAGCTAAACCCATCAGAAGTTTTGTATCCCCTCGGGACTCTGCAATGCCCATGCTCCTTCACATATGCTTCGAGCAGCCCGTACCTGAACATCCATGACTCAGTTGTCTTCTCAACCAACTGCACCCGCAGCGACTGAGCGAAGCTCACATCAACGGATGTTGGAAGATCGAACACAATCTTCGTTAGATCCTGCTCGCCGACCTTTGATTTCCGACCTGCGCCTAATTCGATACGAAGCTGATCGAGTTGGTCTGAGAAAACGTCGTCATGCGCTTTCAGAGCATCAAGAACGTCCCAGATCGGCTTGAAGTTGCTGGACTCAATCGCCCTTTCAGCGTCCTGATGGCGCTCTATGAAAACAGGAATGACGATGGTCCCCGTCTTCTTCTCGCCACTAAGACGGATAGCTCTTCCAACGGCTTGAATAATGTCGAGTTGGCTACTCTTGGCATCGATAAAAGCGACACAGTCGAGAGAGGGAACATCAACGCCCTCTGACAGACAGCGGGCATTCGATAAGAGCCCTATCTCGCTTTTTCCGACTGCCTTGAGCCGTCGTAGCTTCTCTGTGCGAGCAAATGTCGGCATCTCGCCAGATACATGCTCGCACCACATTCTTCGGTCAGCGATGTGGCTTTCATTCGACCACCCAGCAACATCGACAAGCTCGTTTGCAAACTCCTCTGCCCTTTTGACTCGATTATGAAAGGTGATGATGCGCTGGAGGTTGTAATCCTTGATCGCCTTCAGAAGCCCAATCTCAGCTGCTAACGACGCTGCATCCGTCTCGATTCCAGTTCCAGTTCCGACGAGGAGTCTATCGCGGATCCAGTTCGCGATTGTCTCATCATCAACGCCAACGATGACGACACGATAGTCGGTCAAAAGCCCGCGTTTGATGGCTTCGCCGAACGGTAGTGTGTGAAGCCGCTTACCGAAAGCAGCTTCGTCAGCCATATCGACCACTTCAACACCGAGGGCTTCTGCGCCCTTCTTGATCGATGTTGAGTAGGTTCTTGGTGTCGCTGTCGCAAAGAGCCGCTTCGTGGCTCGGATCTTTCTGTCATCAAGAACCGTCGCGAATGCTCCTTCGATTTTGCCAGCGCATCTGTGGGCTTCATCAGCCACGACAAAATCGAACTCTGGAACGGCTCTTCCTCTCTGTGCTTCCTCGACAAGCGGGGATGATTGATATGTCGAAAAGACTACCCTTCGACCATTGCCAGAGAGAAATCTGGTAATCTCACTCACATCGCTTGTAACGGGGAAAGCTAAATCAGAGACGGTCGTGATGGCTTCGTCGACCTGTCGCTTGCCTGCCGTTTCGTCGGAGCAGACGCATAGAGCGTCGAAAGGCTTCTGGGTTGAGGATGTCCAGTCATTGACGATCTGGGAAAGCAAACTAAGAGATGGCACCAGGACGAGTGTTCGCTGTGCATCGAGGCGCTCTTTGACCCATAGCGACACAAGCGTTTTGCCTGTGCCGCAAGCCATGATCAGTTGACCGCGATCAGTTGTCTCGAAACCCTTGGTGACACTGTCGATAGCCTCGATCTGGTGCGGACGAGGCTCGGGCAGGGGTTTCCGCTTGCCCGTTATCAGTCTGCTGATGTTGTCGGGATAATCGAGTGCTGCGGTGTCAAACTGCGTTCGAAGATACCGAACGACTGACTTCTCCTGCGCGTTACAAACCTGTCGCGCATTCGCGCCTATCCGATCCGTGGTGGCTATCAGGAGTCTGTGGTCGATGCTCTTGCGATTGGTCTCACTGAGAAACTTATCAATGTCAGTTTTTGTGATTTCGTAGTGGGGTGAATAGCACTTGGCTTGGACAGCCCATGTCTGCCCGCTCTTGTGCTTGAAGACCAGATCGACACCGCAGTCTCGTCCCCATCGACCTGGGTAATCGTTCCAGAGCCAAATCTGATCGACCTGCGTGGACCATTCAGGGTCTGTAGTGAGAAACCATTTGACGAAGCGTTCGAACTGACCGCCCCGCTTAGCGGGGTCAGCATCGAAGGAACGATAAAGTTCTGAGAATGATCCCATCGTGCGGCGGTGTGAATCTCAATGCGTCAGATCAGACCTAGTCAGACTTTAGCCTAGAAGGGTTATCGCCTCTCGGACTTCCAACATTCCCTTGATAAAAAGCCCAAGGGAAAGGAGCGCAGCGATTACCGCCAGATACTGCCACCAAACTGCGGTTTTGCGCCACCGTTCAGACTTAGAGTTTTCGCTCACCCACGGATGCTGCCAGATCCGATCCTTCATCGATGAACTGGTGGCTATGCAGTAGTTGGTGAAATAAGCGAAGCACACGGAGAAGCCTGCAGACACGATGCCCCAAACAAACCACACGAGTGGTGCGGTCATAGTGGCTAGGTTGACTGTGGGGCGTGTCGCAAGGCTGCTAATAAACGCGAGCATTGCGACGGCTGCACCGCCGTTGATGAGTATCAGGGTTCGGAGTGCAAAATTAGCGTTGCTCAGCGCGGCTTGGGCAGCGCTTTGTGAGAACTCAAACTCTCGGTCGTGCATGCGATCCGCAATGGCATGCTCCCGTTCAAGTCTCCTTTCGTCATCGGTGTGTTCGGTCATTGATTCCTCGAAGTTTCCAAAGCTTGTGAGGGGTGATAGCTATGTCTTCGGCAATAGATAAGCCGTGGAATTGTATCAGCTATGGTTAGAACCACGATGCTTGTTGGCGGGAAGAGGTTGATGGCAAAGGTCGCCTACGTATTCCTCATATCGCTCTCGATTTGGAGTTACGCAAGCGGCGCTATCGCCTGTGCATGCTGCGCCGATGTAGGTGATCGGTTTGTGGAGGGCGTGAAGCTCGACACAGTTGAAGAAGATATTCTCAATGCGATTGTTTTTGCAAAAACCGCGGAAATATCAACAGGACCGCGAAGCCTTGATGAAATCGAAGGGATAGAAATTCAATCGTTGCCTCTGCTTCTTACCGTGAGCAAGGAACAGAAGCTTTGGACATTTACGTTTGATGATAGGCTCGGAAACGTTGGCGATTTGAAATTTGCCATGCCCGAGAACTTAACAAAATTTCAAGTGGATCCCCGTGCTCTTGCTGGTAGCAAACATATCGGTGAGGGTACACAATTATACATAGAATGGCGATTGACTGCGAGAGCCGAAGGCGACGGGATGCTTAGTAACAGCGTTGGCGGCGACCAGAGAGCTACATTGATAATTCATGGTCGTGGAAATCATTGTCCAGCCGTGTCCGATTTCAACGCATGGTCACTGGTTCTGCATGGCTCAAAGTCACAACTAACGCTTTTCGGTGGCCTTAACTTGGAGAGCTAGTGCTGCTTCACACGGACTCATGTGTGTGACTGCTAGTTCATCGGCGTTGTCGACAATATGCTGAATATCTTTGCATCATAAATATGTATGACGCGCGCTTTCGAGGTTGGGGAGAGTGGAATTCTATGCGCGTAGAAAAGGGGCATTAATGGACTTTGATAAGCTGAAGCGTCGATCTAAAGGGGAGGAACTGAAGCGTCTTCAGAAGCACATTCGCTTTGGTATTGGCACGCATAAAAACAAGAAGCTGCGCCAGGCACTGGGCTCAAGAGCAAGAAGCACATTGCTCGATGAGGGTGTCAGCAAGACGCATTCAGCGAGACTGCTGAAGCAGTTTCTGTGGCGGTGGGGCAATCTGAAGAAGGAAGATGCTCAAGACCGTCTGAAATTATGGACCGTTCTTGATAGCGTTGTGGCACTGGACGAAGAGAAGATTCTATCGGCGGTGGACTCGATGCGAGCAAGACTGGATGCAGTTTGCAGGCAGGTGAAAGGTATCGAGGTCATCGGCGCTGTCGAGATTGAAATCGTCAATATCAAGAAAATGAAGCAGCTTTCTTCGACCGTTGACGAAGCAAGAAAGTTGAATGTGATTCTGTCGCTCATACCAGTCAGTGAGAAGTCGCTATTCGCCGAGAGCCACGACACTTGGGCACTCGTTCACTTTCATGGCGTGGTGGATTTGGGGAGTAACGCTGATGCAAAGCTGGAATTGCTTAGAGAATCAGCCAAGCGATGGTGGAGTGACAAATTCCAAGTCCAGCTAAAGCCGCTTCATGAAGACAAGACTCTGCGGACAAGCTTGACCAACATTGCTCGGTATCTGGTGAAAGGCGGCAACGAAAATCTTATCTACAAGATCGGCTTTGGCTGGGACGCAGCGGAGAATCTGGAAAGACAGATGCTGAAGAGCGGCAAGAGCAAGCTGGGATTGGATTTTGAAGGCTTTACGAATGAAATGTCACTGACCATGGACGAGGTAAGAGTTCTTGGAACAGTGGTGGACAGGATGATGGGTCGGACTGGCAGCAAGAACATGAGGAATGGATATCTCTTCAAGCACGGTCAGCATCAAAAGTAGGTTGGGTGATGGATTGGAATCCTTGGTTGGTAGATAGAGGATTATGAATCTCAAATATTGGTTGGACTAAGGGTGTCGGCGGTGGTGGCTTAACTGGTTGAAGGCATTAGGGAAAGTAGCTGGATTGTGGTGGACTAAGTGCTTGGTGGTAGGGTGTATCTCAACACTACAGTGCTTAGTTGATCAGGGTTAGTTCTAAAAACATCTGACTTGGCAAATGGCGGTGCAGCAATGCGGCGACTTTTGGTTTCCCTGGCAATAGTAACGCTGCTGGCAATGATGCCATCGGTGCGTGCTGATGACTTAAACGAAGGGGAGGTAGCTGCTCGGGCGGGACATTATACGGAAGCGGTGAAGTCGTTTCGCAGGGCAGCGGAACAGGGTCATATCCAAGCAGAATACAACCTTGGTGTTATGTATGCGAAAGGCTTGGGCGTCACGCAAGACTATACGCAAGCAGTGGAGTGGTATCGCAGGGCAGCGGAAGGGGGCTTAGCAGCCGCGCAAAACGAGCTTGGTGTGAGGTACATGGAAGGTCGGGGCGTTCCGCAGGATCATGCGGAAGCACTGAAGTGGTATCGCAAGGCAGCGGACCAAGGTAGTGCGGCAGCCCAGGAAAATCTTGGTGTGATGTACGCGCAAGGTTGGGGCGTCACGCAAGATTATGCTGAAGGAGCTAAGTGGTTCCGCACGTCAGCAGAACAGGGGTATGCACAAGGGCAATACAATCTTGGTGTTATGTATGCGAAAGGTCGGGGGGTCACGCAGGACAATACGCAGGCAGTGGTGTGGTACCGCAGGGCGGCGGAGCAGGGAGACACGCTGGCGCAAATCACTCTTGGTCTAATGTTCGATGAGGGTCAGGGCGTCCCACAGGACTATGCGGAAGCGGTCAGGTGGTACCGCAAGGCAGCTGAAGGAGGCGATGCACAAGCGCAGTCTAATCTGGGTGTGATGTACGCGGAGGGTAGTGGCGTCACGCAAGATTATGCTGAAGGAGCTAAGTGGTTTCGCAAGTCAGCAGAACAGGGGTACGCGCAAGCGCAGTTCAATCTTGGTTTGAGTTACGTGGAGGGTCGGGGGGTCCAACAAGATTACGCGAAAGCGGCGGAATGGTTTCGCAAGGGGGCGGATCAAGGAAATGCGCACGCTCAGTACAATCTCGGTGTGAGTTACGCGAAGGGTCGTGGCGTCAAACAGGATTATGCGGAAGCGGCGGAATGGTTTCGTAAGTCAGCGGACCAAGGGAATGTGGAAGCGCAGTTCAATCTTGGGGCACTCTTCGAGACTGGCAAAGGAGTTACTCAGGACTATGCAGAAGCGGTGAAGTGGTTTCGCACCGCAGCGGAACAGGGCAATGCGCAGGCTCAATTCAATCTAGCTTCGATGTACGACAGCGGGCACGGCGTCCGACATGACTATCTCGAGGCGGTGAAGTGGTATCGGAAGTCTGCGGAACAGGGGTTTCCGTTAGCGCAGTTCAATCTTGCTGCGAGTTACGCGAACGGTCAGGGTGTTCCGCAAGACAACATAGCCGCGCACATGTGGTGGATTATCGCTGGTTTAAATGGAAGCGCAGATGCGGCGACCGACAGTGACATTCTCGCTAGAAGAATGAACCCCGCAGACATTGCAGAAGCAGAGATCCGTGCGCGGGTCTGCATGGAATCGAAATATCAGAACTGCGATTGAGGTGGAGCGCAGGGGCAAAATGTCGGGGGCGTTTTACGTTTACGCTTTGAAGGATCCGACACGGAATCCTGCGATTGCTTTTACATCGGCAAAGGGACTGGGAAATTGAGGAACGCTAGGCGGTGTAGCCACGGCGGAGTTTCGATGCTGGCAAGTTAGAGTAACCACGTAACGACTTGAACTCTGATAGCGGAATTGAAGCGTATCATTATGCCTCGGTCGCCCAGCAGAGATACCTACGCGCCATACTTTTGGTTGTCTGGTGGCATGATTATCTGCCAAGACGATAATAAGAGGCGCTTTGCGTTCGATACTTTCGATTTTTTCTCCAAATGCACCCAGTGCATTGCTGATTACAATTTATGCTCAGCCAAAAAAATTGATGCGGAGAAATTTAAAATCAGCGTTCGCCACTTACGAGGAGACTTCGGTGACGGTGGATGGGTTACCGCCGACAACTTGTTATTCTCGAAATGGAAAAGTGGAAGGCTGGAGCTTTCTCGCCACCTGATTTACCGAAATTCCCAAGCGCAAAAAAATTTGGAAGGCTTTTTATTGGCGTGGGCGTTTAACGGGTCTGTGTGGGCGCAAACCTCGCCGTTTGTAGGGCGAACTGATGAAGAGTTAAGCGTGACCTTTAAAAGGGTAAAGGAGAGAAATTTCCTTCAACGAACTTTCGGCATTGAACCCAAGATTTTTGACACAATCAGTTTTTTGCAATCAGACATAGTCGAGATAAATGGCAACGAAACCCATTTCAATATTATTTTTGCGACGAACAAAGTGCTTACGTGTCGTGACAAGGGGCTGTGGTACTTAAAGGAGGTGGAATGAGGTGGTTGCTGAGACGTTTGCTTAATGTGTGTCAAATGCTGGGAACAGGCTTAGGGCTGGAGGCTCAATCGGACAGCTGGGATTGCTGGGGGTCTGCCGCCGACTTGGCGGCTGCATTGGACAGCGTCGCCCCTCGCATTTGAGAGCGGTACGAACGACTATAGCGGCTCACTTGCTGAACAGACTTTAGAACGCATTCCTGCTCTACCGAATGCATATTCGTGAATGAAAATCGACAGACAACGCGAATCGTAAGGGCTGATCCCAGCCAGACTGAGAGCCGACTAGAATGGTGTATAAGTGTGTATAACTTTTGTTGAGTAACCGAGAGGATGGAGCGTTTCGAGTAAGACACTGATTATAATGATAATTTTGGTGACCCCGAGCGGATTCGAACCGCTGACCCTCAGATTAGGAATCTGATGCTCTATCCTGCTGAGCTACGGGACCCCGGCGATCCGTCTATCACGGAAAATGCAGGATTTGCACCCCTCGGCGGCGGGGTGCGGCTGTTGTAGCCCCGCAACATGCGGCCGGAAAATTTTGCCGGCTTAGGTGAAGCGGCTTCGGAACTCCGCTGCTTGTGAGATAATCCGCTCTGCTGACGAGGGTGGCCGAGAGGGGCGGGGATGCAAGATCGCAGTTGGTACCGGGGGCGCGTGGCGCATCTCCTGGCGGTGGTGGCCATCGCCTGGCTCGCCCTCATCGTTCCCTTATCGTTCCCAACCCGGTCGACCGGGATGACGCGGCCGAGGCGGCGGCGACCAGTCGCGGCCATGTCTACCTGATCCGCGGGATCGGGAATGTCTTCTCGCTGGGCATGGATGCGCTCGGCGCGAAGCTGAAGGCGAAGGGTGTGCGCGAGAGCGTCACCAACCATCTCTCCTGGTCGAGCCTCTCGAACCAGGTGATCGCCGCCTACAAGAAAGACAAGAAGACCGGCCCGATCATCATCGTCGGGCACTCGCTCGGCGGCAATGCCGCGCTGCTGATGGCGAACAAGCTCGGCAGGGCCGGCGTGCCGGTGAGGCTCCTCGTCATCTTCGACGCCACCGACGCGACGCCGGTTTCCGCCAATGTCGCCGAGGCGATCAACTATTACTATCCGGGCGGGCGTGGGGATGTGCTGAAGCCCGGGCCGGGCTTCAAGGGCAAGATCCGCAATGACGACCTCAAGGATCTGCCGACGCTGAAGCACATGAATGTCGACGAGTCGGCGACGCTGCATAAGCGGGTGGTCAGCAAGGTGATGGGCATTCTCGGCTGACAGAGGCGGCCGCGGCGATCTGCAGCAATGGCAGGAAAAGTGGGAACCGGTTTTCCGTTCGGCATTGCGCCAATTCAAGGAATCTAGAGCGTGATCCGGTTCAATCGAAACGGATCATGCTTTAGCCTGTCGGCCTTGGTCTTTACCTGGGCAGGAGATGAGGATTGCGCGGTCTGATGCGGCTGATGCTGGGCGCGCTGCTGGCTTGGTCGGCGTACTGGCCGGCCGAGGCGCAGGCACCGGCAACGCCGCAGCCGGTGGCATCCGAAACGGCCTGCAGCGCGGCCGGCGCCGAACAGCGGGTGCTGTCCGGGATCGTCGACGGCGGCACGCTGCGGCTCGAGGGCGGCGACCTGATCCTGCTTGCCGGGATCGATGTGCCGCGTGGCCTTGCCGGCGAAGGCAAGGGTGCCGCCGGGGCGGCGGTCGCCTTCCTCGAAGATTTGACGAGGGGCGCGACGTCCCTTCAGATCGTCGCCGCAGGGCGCGACCGCTATGGCAGGCTCCTGGCGCAGGTCTTCGATGTGGATGGCCGCCTGTTGCAGGCAGAGATGGTCGCCGCGGGCCTGGCGCGGGTCCGGCCCTATCCCCACGGCGTGCCCTGCGTGGCGCAACTCTTGGAACTCGAAAGGGAGGCGCGCCGGGCTGGAAAAGGGCTGTGGCGCACGGAATTTGCGGTCATCTCCGCCAATGATCCTTCGCTTATCGGCCGAAAAGGCCTATATGTGATCGTCGAGGGTTTCGTTCTTTCGGTCGGCCAAGGGAATCACGTGGATTTCCTGAATTTCGGGCGTTTCTGGCAGCGTGACTTCACCGTTCTGGTGGGGGCGCCCATTGCGACCCGATTTGCCGAAACCGGTCTGGACACGGCTGCCTTGGCCGAAAGGCGCGTCCGTGTCCGCGGAGTGATCGAGGAAAGCGGCGGCCCGGCGATACGGTTGAACGATTTCCGCGAGCTCGAAATACTGGACGATGACTGAAGCGGGATTCTTGGAGAGCGAAAGCGTAGTGCGCAAGAAATGCCGGTCCCTTGGCCGGAGCGCCGCGGTGCTGGCGCTGCTCGGCCTGCTTCTCTCCGGCTGCTCGACGCTGATGACGGCCGGCGAGGATACCGGGACGCTGGTGTCGCGCTCCGATCCGGTCGACGACCGCTTCGGCGCCGACGAGCATCCGCGCATCATTGCCGCCTATGGCGGCGTCTATCACGACGCCAAGCTCGAGCAGACGCTGGCGCGCGTCGTCGGCCGCGTCGTTGCCGCCTCCGACAAGCCCAACCAGTCCTACCGGATCACCATTCTCAATTCGCCGGCGGTCAACGCCTTCGCGCTTCCCGGCGGCTATCTCTATGTGACGCGCGGTCTGCTGGCGCTCGCCAACGATTCCTCGGAAGTCGCCGCCGTGCTCGCCCATGAGATGGCGCATGTCACGGCCGACCACGCCATCGCGCGGCAGAACAAGGCGCGGACGGCGGTCATCGTCAGCCGGGTCGTCACCGACGTCCTCGACGACGACGATGCCGGACAACTGGCGCTTGCCTCCAGCCAGCGGTCGCTGGCGAGCTTCTCGCGCCAGCAGGAACTCGAAGCCGATGCGATCGGCGTGAAGACGATCGGCCGGGCCGGCTACGATCCCTTCGCCGCCTCGCGCTTCCTGACGGCGATGGGCCGCTTCGGCAGCTACAAATCGGCCTCGGGTGGCACCGACAAGCGGCCGGATTTCCTCGCCTCGCATCCGACGACGCCGGACCGGATCGATTTTTCGGTGCGGGCGGCGCGCCAGTTCGGTTCGCCGGGCGTCGGCGAAGTCGACCGCGACCGCTATCTCGAGGGCGTTGACGGCATGGTCTTCGGCGACGATCCCTCGCAGGGTTTCGTCCGCGAGCGTACCTTCGTGAATCCGACGCTCGGCGTCGGCTTCACGGTCCCCGACGGCTTCGTCATCGACAACGCCAGCGATGCGGTGCTCGCCACCGGCGCCGACGGTACGGCGCTGCGCTTCGATGCGGTGGCGCTGCCGGTCGGAGCCGATCTCGGCGCCTATCTCGGCTCCGGCTGGGTGAACGGCTTCGTCCAGGGCAGCGTCCAGCGCTTCACGGTCAACGGACTGCCGGCCGCCTCCGCCTCCGCCAACGCCAAGGGCTGGGCCTTCCGGATCGCCGTCGTCCAGTCGGGCACCGGGGCGACCTATCGCTTCATCTTCGCCAATGAGGTCGATTCGGCACAGTTCGCCCAAGCCGCGGTGGAAACCGTGATGAGCTTCCGCAAGCTCGATCCGGCGGAGGCGGCGAAGCTCTCCTCGCTGCGGGTCAAGCTGGTCGGCGTCAAGGCCGACGACACGGCCCAGAGCGTTGCCCGCCGCATGCGTGGCGTCGACCGGCCGCTGGAGCTTTTCCTGGCGCTGAACGACATCAAGCCCGGCGAAGCGCTGACGCCGGGCATGAAGGTCAAGATCGTTTCCGATTGATGCCGGGCGGCGAGGCGGGGCCTCGCCGATCCAAGTGCGACGGCGCCGTCAGACGAAGGCGCCGGTGTCGCCATTCTCGCGCAGCAGCGCGGCGCGGAGTTTCTCGAGGGCTCGGTTCTCGATCTGGCGGACGCGCTCCTTGGAGATGCCGAGGCTTTCGCCAAGCGATTCCAGCGTCGCCCCGTCTTCCTGCAGCCGACGCTCCTTGACGATCATCAGCTCGCGCTCGTTCAGCACCTTCAGCGCCGATCGGAGCCAGCTCAGGCGGCGTTCGGTGTCGATGGCATTGCCGACGATCTCGTCGGGGAGCGGCACCTTGTCGACCAGGAAGTCCTGACGGTCGGCCGAACCTTCGTCCTCGCGCACCGGCGCGTTGAGCGAGGTGTCGGGGCCGGAGAGGCGGGCGTCCATGATCTCGACGTCGGAGGCGGACACGCCGATCGCCTTGGCGATTTCGGCATGGATCACCGGCCGCGGCCGCTGGTCGGTCGTCTGGGCGAGGCGGGCGCGGAGACGCCGGAGGTTAAAGAACAACGCCTTCTGCGACGACGAGGTGCCGCCGCGCACGATCGACCAGTTGCGCAGGATGTAATCCTGGATCGAGGCGCGGATCCACCATGTCGCATAGGTCGAGAAACGGACCTCGCGCTCCGGCTCGAAACGCGCCGCGGCTTCCAGGAGACCGACATGGCCTTCCTGGATCATGTCGCTCATCGGCAGGCCGAAATTGCGGAAGCGCGCCGCGACCGCGATGACGAGGCGCATATGGGACGCGGTCAGGCGATGCAGTGCCGCCTGATCCTTGCCGTCTCGCCAACGGACCGCGAGGTCGTGCTCTTCCTCACGTTCGAGATACGGAGCCTGCATCGCGGCCCGCACAAATTCGCGTCTAGAACTGCCTGCCTGGGGCATCGCTCTTTCCCTCGATATCGCCGCTCGAATGAGTCGTTCGAGCGTAGACCCGGCCGGGAGGGTCGGGACACACAATGCCGTGAAAAGGAGCGTGATCGGTCCGATCGCCCCCCGGCATGCGTGACTCAACAAAAAGCCGCGGCGGAGGTTCCGCCACGGCCTGAAATTTTAGCGAAGACCGGCTTAAAGCGCGGCTTAGGCGGCCTCTTCGGCCGGCGCGGCCTCCGGGCCCTTGACGCCGCGGCGCGGGCTCTTGGCGAGGTTCTGTTCGATCTGGCGGACCGCTTCGGTCTCGGAGATCTTGTTCACCGAGGCGATCTCGCGCGACATGCGGTCGAGGGCGGCCTCATAGAGCTGGCGCTCGCTGTAGGACTGCTCCGGCTGGTTTTCCGAGCGGAAAAGGTCGCGGACGACCTCGGCGATCGAGATCAGGTCGCCGGAATTGATCTTGGCCTCGTATTCCTGCGCCCGCCGGCTCCACATCGTCCGCTTGATGCGGGCGCGGCCACGGACGGTTTCCAGGGCGCGCTTGACGGTCGGCGCGTCGGCGAGCTTGCGCATGCCGACCGAGGTCGCCTTCATGACCGGGACGCGAAGGGTCATCTTGTCCTTGATGAAGCTCACGACGAAGAGATCGAGCTTGTGGCCGGCCACTTCCTGCGTATCGAGGCCCATGATCTTGCCGACGCCATGCGCCGGATAGACGATGAATTCACCAGTCTTGAAGGGAGCCTTGAGAATCGTCTTCTTGGTCGTGGGCATACGAATTTCAACTCCATCTGGCCCGGTTCGGCGAGGGCCGAGTCCCGGTCATCGGCGGCGGGTCGCCGTCGGTCTACTCTGTGGCGTCGAAGCAGCTTCGGGAGGCATCGCGAGCCTGCCGTGAAATCCGGGGCGCAGTCGCTGTCTATGCTTCACCCAATCGGCGGTTCTGTTGTCCAAGCGGTCAAATTTTGCCGTTGAACTCAGGGCGCACAAAATGGACTACGCGCGTGCGAAGCGAGGCGGTGTTTCTGTTCCGACAACTCGCCTAATATAACACAAAATCGGGAAATTTCAATGATTTACCGTGGCAACGGTAAACAGTTACAAATATGTCGCGATCGCTAGAATTTGTGCGGCGCAGCAATACTTGCCAAGCTATTGTCCGACTTGAGTATACCGCTCAGTCGCCTTCGCCCGGCTCCGGCGAGAAGAACTTCTCGAACTTGTCCGGCAGGCCCTCAAATTCCTTGGCATCCCCCGGCGGGTCGCGCTTGATGGTGATGTTGGGCCATTTGGACGCGTATTCGGCGTTGACCTTCAGCCATTTCTCAAGGCCCGGCTCGGTGTCCGGGCGGATCGCGTCGACCGGACATTCCGGCTCGCAGACGCCGCAATCGATGCACTCGTCGGGGTGAATGACGAGCATGTTGTCGCCTTCATAGAAGCAGTCCACCGGGCAGACCTCGATGCAATCCATGAATTTGCAACGGATGCAATTTTCGTTGACGACATAGGTCACTGGGACAGCCCCTGAATTCGACTCTTCTTCGACCGCGGCCGGATATCCGCGATGCGGCGCCCGTTGCCTAACCGTTTTGCAGAATCTGCGCAAGAATTCCCATGCCATGAAATGCCGGGCAGTAGATTCGTCGTGCGGCCGCAGCACCGGCGAGAGAAATCCCTCCCAAACACCACCTGGAGTATAGGCCTCTCTATTCGCCTGATTCCGGTTGCGGGGAGGCGAGCTTCGCAAGATCCTCGTAAAGCAGGCGCGCTTCGGGTGCGCCGCCGCGTCGCTCGGCGAGGGCGGCGATCCTGACGACGCGGACGGCGTTGCCGACGACGATAGTCAGGACGTCGCCGGCAGCGACCAGTGTGGCCGCATTGTTGATCTTGCGGCGGTTAATGCGGACATGGCCGGAAGCGGCCAGCTTCTGCGCCAGCGTTCGCGATCGGGCAAAACGGGCGAACCACAGCCATTTGTCGATGCGCTGTCGTTCGCCGGCCACAGGGCAGGCTCAGGCGTCGGCCTTGCCCTCGAGGCGAGCCTTGAGGGCGGCAAGGGCGGCAAAGGGCGAGTCCGGATCGGCCCGCTTCTCACGCTTCGGCGCGGCCTGCTGCTGCTGCGGGGGCCGGTTATTGTCGCGCGGCGGCCGGTTGTTGTCCCGTGGCGGCCGATTGTCGCCGGACGCCTCGCGTCGCGGCTTGTCGGGCCGTTGGGAGCGGCGGGGCGGTCTGTCGCGATGCCGGGGCGATTCCTCGGTCTTGCCGTCGGCGGCGCCTGCTTCCGGCGCGGCGCCATCGGCGGCGGTGGCCTGCGGGGCTGCGGCGGCAGGCTGGTTGTGGTCGTGGCGGCGCTGCTGGCCCTGCGGGCGGTGCTGCTGCCGCGGACGGTCGCCGCGGCCGGGGCGCCAGACCTCGATGAAGGCCGGCTCGGCTGGTGTCTCCGGCGCGGGATCGGTGATGATTTCGGCTGGCGGCGGCTCGATGGCCGCTTCAGGGGCCGCTTCGGTGGCCGGTTCGGCAAGCACCACGGGCGCTTCGGTGTCAGGGCTCTCGGCGGTGACCGGAGCAGGCTCGGCCTCCTCCGCTGTGGCGGAGACTTCCGAAGCTTCGGCAGGGTCGGCCGGCGCGGTGGTTTCGGACAAAGCTTCCGCCGCGGCAACCTCGGGCGCTTGCTTCGGCGGCGCGGGGCGGCGGTCGACGCGATAGCCGAGGCCGCGCAGCACCGAGGCGAAATCCTCGCCCGAGCAGCCGAGCAGCGAGGTCATCGCCACGGTCACGGTGAAGCCGCCCTGGGCGACGCCGTCCGGCGGCAGCGCCGCGCCATCGGGGCCGGCCCGCCAGGCGAGGAGGGGGCGGATCAGGTCGGCCAGGCGCTCCAGAATGTCGATGCGCACGGCGCGTTCGCCGGCGATGCGATAGCCGACGATCCGGTAGAGCGGCCGCGGGATGGCCTTGTCGACGGGGACGCTGGTGCGGCCCGACGCGGCGAGGCCGGAGAGCTCGGCAAGGCCGGGCTGGTCGAGGCCGCCATTCTTGATCGCCCAGAGCATGGCGAGAAGGCCGCTCGGCGCCGGCTTGAGGAGGGCCGGGATGTAGATGTGATAGGCGCCGAAGCGGATGCCGAGGGCACGCATGCTGGCGCGGGTTTCCTGGTCGAGCGAGCGGACCTCCTCGGCGACCTCGTTACGCTCCAGCGAGCCGAAATTCTCGACGAGGCGGAAGGCGATGCCGCGCGCCGTGGCGCTCAGCGTCTCGGAAGCGCGCAGATCGACCAGCGGCTTCAGCAGCGTCTCGATGTGGTTAAGGAGCCAGCGGTCGAGGCGCGCCTGGACGGCATCGCGTTCGCCACCGGCCAGCGCATCGTCGGCCAGAAGCAGGAGGCGCGGGCGCAGCGCATCGTCGGCTTCGGCGATCTTGGCGATCGCCGCGCCCTGCCAGCGCAGGGTGCGGTCGAGCGACAGGACGAAATCCGTATTGACGGCGGCGGCGACGCGTTCCGAGCGTTTCGAGAACTCGCCGGCCAGCGCCTTCTGGGCCGCGGCGCGGAGCGCCTTTCCGTCAGGGCCGTCGCCGCTCCTCTCGGGGACGAAGCGGAACCCCTGCAGGGCCCCGACATGCTGACCCTCGACATGGACGTCGCCGGTAGGGGTGATCTCTGCTTCGAGCATGGCGTTCTCTTTGAGCCGACGCATAAGGACGCTGGTTCGCCGATCGACGAAACGTCCTGTCAGGCGCTCATGCAGAGCGTCCGACAGGCGATCCTCTACCGCTCTCGTCCGCTCCTGCCAATGGCGGGGGTCGGCGAGCCATTGCGGCCGATTGGCTGCGAAGGTCCAGGTGCGGATATGGGCTATGCGATTGGAGAGCGTGTCAATGTCGCCGTCGGTGCGATCGGCATAGGCGACCTGGGCGGCAAACCAGTCTTCGGAAATGGCGCCGTCCCTGGCGAGATAGCCGAACAGCGTGGCGACCATCTCGGCATGGTTGGCGGGGGCGATCTTGCGGTAATCGGGGACCTGGCAGACGTCCCAGAGCAGGGAAACCCGCGACGGCGACGTGGTCAGGGCCGTCACGGCCTCGTCGCGGCTGGCAATCTCCAGCGAGACGACATCCTCGGCCGGCGGCGCCTTGGTCAGGCCCTCGCCGACCGGGGGCAGGTCGAGGCTCGCCTTCAGCGCGTTGATCGAGCGGAAGTCGAGGTCGCGGTTGCGCCACTGCACCGTCTTTACCGGATCGAAACGATGACTCTCGATCGCCTCGACGAGGCCGTCCTCGAAGCCATCGAGGCGGCCGGTGACGCCGAAGGTGCCGTCGCGGACGTGGCGGCCGGCGCGGCCGGCGATCTGGGCGAGTTCGGCGGCGGTCAGCCGGCGGAACTGGTAGCCGTCGAACTTGCGGTCGGAGGCGAAGGCGACGTGGTCGACATCGAGATTGAGGCCCATGCCGATGGCGTCGGTGGCGACGAGGAATTCGACCTCGCCCGACTGGAAGAGCTCGACCTGGGCGTTGCGGGTGCGCGGGCTGAGCGAGCCGAGGACGACCGCGGCGCCGCCGCGCTGGCGGCGGATCAGCTCGGCGATCTCGTAGACCTCAGCGGCCGAGAAGGCGACGATCGCCGAGCGGCGCGGCAGCCGCGTGATCTTCTTCGGGCCGGAATAGGTGAGGAGCGACATGCGCGGCCGGGTGACGACATTGACGCCGGGCACGAGCTTCTCGACGACGCCGCGCATCGTGGCGGCGCCGAGCAGCAGCGTCTCCTCGCGGCCGCGGAGATTGAGGATGCGGTCGGTGAAGACATGGCCGCGCTCGAGATCGCCGGCGAGCTGGATCTCGTCGATGGCGAGGAAAGCGACGTCGACCTCGGCCGGCATCGCTTCGACCGTGCAGACGCGAAAGCGCGGCGCCGCCGGGATGATCTTCTCCTCGCCGGTGATCAGCGCGACATTGTCGGCGCCGACCCGCTGGGCGACACGCGTATAGACCTCGCGCGCCAAGAGCCGCAGCGGCAGCCCGATCATGCCGGAGGAGTGCGCCAGCATCCGCTCGATGGCGAGGTGGGTCTTGCCGGTATTGGTCGGGCCGAGGACGCCGACGACGTTACGGGCCGCCGTGACGGAGCGCGGGGTTGGCGAAGAGAATTGATTCATAGGGTCCGGGCGTTTTGGAAAGTGCGCCGATGGCAGCGGCCGTTCCGTCGCGACGACCCTTCATCGCTCTAACATAGGGACGGCCGAAAGGCGTGCAATTCCTGATTCCAACTTGTCCGGACAGCAATTGGAACGAGTCTCGAACAAAACGGGCCCGAATCGCTGACTCGGCTGATGTCCTGATCCGTTCCCCACGACATATGCCGTCATGAAGCGGTTTTGAGTCCAGATGTTGAATCAGGGAATTCAGGCGGCGATTTAATTGCCGATCGCCGGTTTCGTCTCGGACACCACGAAGCGTGTCGAAGTGATGACAAGATCCCCGAACTTCGTCCCGATCAGGATCCGATAGGGCGCCAGAAGCGGCAATTGCCCGATCGGGACGTACCAAACCTCGATCCGCTTGTTCTCGGCCATGAATTTGACCGCCTCGCGCTCGCGACGGTGGCCCGCGACCGGGATATAACGGGCGGCACAGACGACGATCTTGCCCGAATAGGTGTCGGCGGTTCCGCTTGCCTCACGGGTTTCCTTGTAGGCGAGGCTGACATCATAGCGCTGCCAGCCATCGAAGAGCTGGAGCCGGTGGGCACAGACATGCTGCCCGTCGGGAAGGCCCGGTCCGTCGGTCGCGATCAGGAAGGCGCCGACCGGGTCGACGACGCCCTGAAGATGCCCGGTGTAGAGCGGGACGCGGTCAGGGGCCTCGGGAAGCTTCGGGGTCGCGGTCAGTTCGGTGATGGCGCCGTTCTGAAAGGCCATGCGGACATGGGTTTCGAGACCGGTCTCGACGGTGTCGAGCGAGAAGGACGCGGGCGCGATGCCCCTCGGCGAGAAACGGCCGACGCCGACCAGCGAGGCGCGGGCGTCGGAGATGAGGCGGGAGACGCCGCTGGTCGTGCCGGCGATGACGGCGGCATAGCCGGTGCGGGTGAAGCGGCTCTTGGCATCGGCGCGGCCGATGGTGATGCCGGCCAGCGTCACGGCATAGCTGGCGTCGAACTCGGTCTCGGCGTGGAGCGGCGTCGCGGACAGGGGTACGGCGGCCGCCAGCGCCAAGGCCAGTGTCCCGGCGATGCGCCAGGATCCCGACTTTCCGGAAGAAAGGGCGCGTCGCATGGCGCGTCAGCCGGCTCCGAATCGCAAAGGTCCGCATTTCTAGCGCAGACATAGCGCAAATCTGCGGAAATCGACGAGGGGCGGGGCGCGGAAACCGGCCGTTTGTCTTGACGGGCCACCGGCGGCTTACTATAGGAGGGCAACTTTTCCCTAAGAGCAGCCTACGAATGGCCGGAATATGCCGGTTTTCGCTGGCTTTGAGAGGAACTTACAATGGCTCGGCGCTGTGAATTGACCGGCAAGGCGGTTCAGGCGGGCAACAAGGTCAGCCACGCGAACAACAAGTCGCGCCGGCGTTTTCTGCCCAATCTCAACGAAGTGACGCTGACCAGCGAGTCGCTCGGCCAGTCGGTCAAGCTCCGCATCAGCTCGCATGCGCTCCGCTCGGTCGAGCATCGCGGCGGTCTCGACGCTTTCCTCGCCAAGGCGAAGGACATCGATCTCTCGACGCGCGCCCGCCGGCTCAAGCGGACGATCGAGAAGCGCATCGCCGTCCAGGCAGAGGCCCCGGCCCAGGCCTGAGCGCTCTTCGCATTCGATTTTGACGGCGCCTTCGGGCGCCGTTTTTATTTCAGGGGCTCGAGACCGGCCGCAAACGCGGTACCGGGGTAGCGTCGGCGGGCAGGGCGAACTGCAGGAGCAGCGTCCGCTGCAGCAGGCTGTGATTGTCGTCCGAGCAGAGCGTGATCAGCGTCTCGCCGGACGGGCCGGTGCTGACGGCCATGCCTTCCATATTGTCGATGTCGTAGCGCAGATCTGCCTCGATCAGGGTGCGGCCATCGACGGTCGCGCCGGGGACGAGGCTGTCCGCGTCGATCCGCCGGATGCGGAAGGCGACGTTCAGCGGAAAACTCTAGAAGCGCTCGAGGATCAGAAGATCGCCGCCGGGCAGAAAAGCCGCGTCGGTCACGTCGAAATCGCCGCTCCGGACGATCGAGAAGGCGCCGCGGCGCGGGCCGCCGAGAATCCAGCCGCGGTGATTGCCCTTCGCGTCGAGCGAGCGTTCGGCGACGATCGCCAGCGCGCCGCCGAAAACGCTTGCCTCGGGGGCTGCGGCGAGGGCTTCGAGGCCGGCCGTGCGGCGAATCCCGGAGACCGCCTTGGGGAGGGGCACGGCGGCCGGCTTCGACAGCGAGACATCCGGCAGCGCGGCGAAGTGGCGGACGTCGTTGCGCATCTCGAAGGAGACGACGGCGTCGGTCCTGCCGTCGCGCGTCACGACCCGGAGGCTTTCGGCATCGCCCTGGCGCTTGCCGGCGAGCGGCCTGCCGTCGGCGGCAAGCATCGGAGCGAGGCGTGCCGCTTCGATGCCGACCAGACGGCCGCCGCTTTCGACGAGGCGCGCCGAGAACCACGAACTGGTGTCGGCGGCGGCGAGCAGCGAGCCGTCGGGCATGAAATCGAGCCCGGAGAGGGCGCCGAAATCCGGATCATGCGAGCGCAGGACGAGGCCGCCGCGAAATTCCAGCGCGCCGAATGTCGTGCCCGCCCGGCCCGGTTCGAAATTCTCGATCGTCGAGACGCCGATATCGATCGATGTGAAGCCGATCTCGCGGGATTCGAGCGGGGTGCCGAAGGCGATGCCGGCAATGACGGCAAGTGCGGCGGCGAGGCGGCGCCGGGCGGCGCGCGCCATCAATGCTTGGTCGCCGCCCGCCGGGGCGTCGGACGGCTGGCGGTTGCCGGATGCTCGTCGAAGAGTTCGGCGAGCTTCTCGGTCATGGCGCCGGCCAGTTCCTCGGCGTCGACGATGGTCACGGCGCGGCGGTAATAGCGCGTCACGTCATGGCCGATGCCGATGGCGATCAACTCGACCGGCGAGCGGGTCTCGATCTCCTCGATGACCTGGCGGAGATGGCGCTCGAGATAGTTGCCGGGGTTGACCGAGAGCGTCGAGTCGTCGACCGGGGCGCCGTCCGAGATCATCATCAGGATCTTGCGCTGCTCCTGGCGGGCGAGCAGGCGCTGATGCGCCCAGTCGAGCGCCTCGCCGTCGATATTCTCCTTCAGGAGACCCTCACGCATCATCAAGCCGAGATTGCGCCGGGCGCGGCGCCAGGGCGCGTCGGCGGCCTTGTAGATGATGTGGCGGAGGTCGTTGAGGCGGCCGGGGGCGACCGGCTTGCCGGCCTGCAGCCACGCCTCGCGCGACTGGCCGCCCTTCCAGGCGCGGGTCGTGAAGCCGAGGATCTCGACCTTGACGCCGCAACGCTCGAGCGTGCGGGCGAGAATGTCGGCGCAGGTCGCCGCGACCGTGATCGGACGGCCGCGCATCGAGCCGGAATTGTCGAGGAGCAGGGTCACGACCGTGTCGCGGAACTCGGTCTCGCGCTCCATCTTGAAGGAGAGCGGATGCATCGGGTCGATGACGACGCGTGACAGGCGGGCGACGTCGATCAGGCCTTCCTCGAGGTCGAAATCCCAGCCGCGGTTCTGCTGTGCGAGCAGGCGGCGCTGGAGGCGGTTGGCGAGGCGGCCGACGGCGCTCTGGAGCGGCGCCAGCTGCTTGTCGAGATAGGAGCGCAGCCGGTCGAGCTCGGCGGTGTCGCAAAGCTCCTCCGCCTTGACGGTCTCGTCGAAGCGCTGCGTGAAGGCCTTGTATTCGAAGGTCGGCGGAAAATTGGTGAAGGGCGCTTCGCTGCGGCGGGATTCGCCGGCCTCGCGGGCGTCCGACATTTCCGAATCGTCGGCCATCTGATCGGTTTCGGATTCGGCGGCGTCGCCGTCACCCTCTTCGGTTTCCTCGCCCGAGGCTTCAGCCTCTTCGGGACTGGCGGCCTCGGAGCTGTCGCCCGATTCCGACTGGCCTTCGCTGTCGTCGGTACCGGAATCGTCGCTCTCGCCGTCGTCGTCGCCCTCGCTGCCGAGTTCGTCGGCCATGTCGAGGGAGGAAAGAAGGTCACGGACAGCAACCGCGAACTGGCGCTGGTCCTCGATGTTGCCGACGAGCTTGGACAGGTCGGGGCCGCCGCGGTCCTCGATCCATTGGCGCCAGAGATCGACGATCTTGCGGCTCGATTCGGGCGGCGCCTCGCCGGTCAGCCGCTCGCGCACCAGCAGTGCGACGGCGTCTTCAAGCGGTGCATCGGCGCGGTCGGTGACCTCGGCATAGTTGCCGCGGTGATAGCGGTCTTCGAGCATCGCCGAAATGTTTTGGCCGACGCCGGCCATGCGGCGGGCGCCGAGCGCCTCGACGCGGGCCTGCTCGACGGCGTCGAAGACGGCGCGGGCGGTCTTGCCGTCCGGCGCCACCTGGCGGTGGAGGGCGGAATCGTGACAGGCGAGGCGAAGCGCAAGCGAATCGCCGATGCCGCGGGTGATCGCGACATCGGTCGCGGTCATCTTGCGCGGCGGCTCGGGCAGCCGGGCCTTGTGGCCCGACAGCGCCGGCCGGTCGGCCGCGAAGGTGACTTCGAGATCCTGCTTGCCGGCCATTGCCCGCATGCAGCCGACGACCGCCCGCTTGAACGGTTCGGTCGGGCTTTCGGCGGCCTTTGCCTTGACGTCGTTCGATCCGGCCACGGTGCTACCGTCAGCTCAGGACGACGTTCGCCGTCGACTGCGGCAGTTCCTCGTTGAAGGCGCGCTGGTAGAATTCGGCCACCAGGGCGCGTTCGAGCTCGTCGCATTTGTTGACGAAGGTCACCCGGAAGGAGAAGCCGATGTCGCCGAAGATCTCAGCATTCTCGGCCCAGGTGATGACCGTGCGCGGGCTCATGACGGTGGAGATATCGCCGTTCATGAAGGCGCTGCGGGTCATGTCGGCGACGCGGACCATCTTCGAGATGATGGCGCGGCCGGCCGGATCGCGGAAATGCGTGGCCTTGGCGGCGACGATGTTGACCTCGTGTTCATGCGGCAGGTAGTTCAGCGTCGTGACGATCGACCAGCGGTCCATCTGGGCCTGGTTGATCTGCTGGGTGCCGTGATAGAGGCCCGACGTGTCGCCGAGGCCGACGGTGTTGGCGGTGGCGAAGAGGCGGAAGGCCGGGTGGGGGCGGATGACGCGGCTCTGGTCGAGGAGCGTCAGGCGCCCCGAGGACTCCAGGACGCGCTGGATGACGAACATCACGTCCGGACGGCCGGCGTCATACTCGTCGAAGCAGAGCGCGACATTGTTCTGGTAGGCCCAGGGCAGGATTCCATCGCGGAATTCGGTGACCTGCATGCCGTCCTTGACGACGATCGCGTCCTTGCCGACGAGGTCGATGCGGCTGACATGGCTATCGAGGTTGACGCGCACGCAGGGCCAGTTGAGGCGGGCCGCGACCTGTTCGATATGGGTCGACTTGCCGGTGCCGTGATAGCCGCTGACGAGAACGCGCCGATTGCGCGAGAATCCCGCGAGAATGGCGAGCGTCGTATCGCGATCGAACAGATAGTCGTTGTCGAGATCGGGAACGTGGCCGTTAGGCTCCGAATAGGCAGGGACTTCCAGGTCCGTGTCGAGGCCGAAAACCTGGCGGACCGAGATCTTTATATCGGGCATCGGGGCACGTTCGAGACTTGCGTCAGTCATAGTTCCTCCGTGGCGTCATCGCGGCGCCTTCGGGTTATCGTTTGCGCTTGCGAGGATTGTTCGTTGTCTTAGCAGAAACCGGCGGACTTCAGGTAGTGATAGGCTTGGATAATCTGACGCAGCCGGTCTTCCGAGCTGCGGTCTCCGCCATTGGCATCGGGATGCAGGCGTTTGACGAGGGTCTTATAGCGCGCCTTTATTTCAGATGCATCCTCTCCGCCCTCCAGATCGAGCGCTGCAAAGGATTTGCGCTCGAGGTTCTTCAAAGGCCGCTTTACGGGCTCCTTTTTGGCGGTTTTCCGCGGATCCGAGCCGCCGAAAATGCCAAACGGGTCGACATAGGAGTCGGCCCAGGAATACCGGGCCTTTTCCGGGTCGGGCGGCTCGTTGCCGGTCTTGTTGACGCCCATCGTCCAGGTCGGGCGGTGGCCGGTCGCCGCCGAGCGCTGATAGGCGATGACGTCGTCGTCGCCCATGCCCGCGAAGTAGTTGTATGTCTTGTTGTATTCGCGGACGTGGTCGATGCAGAAGCGGTGGTACTGACCCTCCTTGTATCGACCTTTGGGCGCCTTGTGGGTACCCTTCTCCTTGCAGCCCGCCCATTCGCAAGACGGCCCCTGCGCTTCGGGCATAGCGGGGCCGCCGCGCTTGATGCGGATGCGGTCGAAATATTTGGAGTTCAGATTCATTGGCGAAGTATGGTCGGCCCCGGTCCGGCCTACAAGCCGCGGGACGGGTAAGAATGACGGCAAGAGAGAGAATCACAAGGACGTTAACCGAGGCTTTTCGGCCCGTCTCGCTTGAGGTAATCGACGAGTCCCATCTTCACAAGGGCCACGCCGGCCATCGGCCGGAGGGCGAGACCCATTATCGGGTCAGGATCGTCGCCGAAGCGTTTCGCGGCAAGGGGCGGGTGGATATCCATCGCGAGGTCAACGCCAGCCTCGCCGAAGAGTTCGCCGGCGGCCTGCACGCGCTGGCGATCGAGGCGAAAGCCGCCTAGGTAGCGGGGTTCGGTTTCAGTTTCGGCGCCAGCAGGAAAGCCAACGGCAGCGTGGCCAGCGCGACGATGGCGGTGGTCACGATCGCTCCGTTCGTGCCGATGTAGTCGCCCAGGATGCCGTAGAAGATCGGCGAAATGGCGCCGGAGCCGATGGCGCCGGTGTAAAAGATCGCGAAAGCCCGCTCGGTGCGGTCGGACGGGGCGAGTTCCGGCACCGTGCCGTAGAGCACGGAAGACGTGCCGTTGAGACAGACGCCCAGCAACGGCAGCAGCACGAAGCAGGCCTCCAGCGGCAGGACGAGCAGCACCAGGATGAGGGCGGCGGTGCCGCCTTCGGTGGCGACGACCGTCCAGAGCACGCCGATACGGTCGCCGAGCCAGCCGCAGACCGCCTTGCCGGCGGCGCCGCCGATGAAGGTCAGGGCGAGCGCCGTGCCGACGGCCGGGAGCGAGGCGCCCTTCGCCTGCAGCAGGAAGGGCAGGAAGATCAGGAAGCCCATCCTGACGCCATTATCGAGGATGGCGATGGCGAAGAGCAGCGCGAAACCGCCGCGGCCGCCGCCGGAGGCGGCTTTCTTGCCGGATGGCGCTGCCCCGACGATGCGCGGCATCAGGAGCGCGATGGCGACAGCCGTGACAATGCCGAGGGCCGCCAGCACGAAGAGCGAGGCGCGCCAGGAAATCGCGACGAGCAGGAAGGACATGGCGACCGGGATCGCCGCCTTGCCGAGATCGCCGGTGAAATTATAGATGCCGAGGGGCGCGCGGGAGCCCTTGCCATAGGCGCGGGCGACGGCCGCCGAGGCGATCGGGTGCTGCGTGCTGGAGCCGGCGCCGGCGATGACCAGGCCGACGCAAAGGCCGACAATGCCGCCCGAGCTTCCCGCCACCGCGTAGCCGATGCCGACGAGCGCCGTGCCGAGGACGAGGATGAGCTTGCCGCCGAAGCGTTCGGCGAGATGGCCGGCGAGAAGCTGGAGGAGCGCCATCGAGCCGGCATAGAGCGCGCGCAGAAGCGCCAGCACGGCATAGCCGAGCGCGAATTCCGCCTGCCAGACCGGCAGGAGCACGTAGATGACGTCGGTGAAGCCGTCATGCATCGCGTGGGCGGCGCCGGCGACGGCGAGCGTCCGGCGCGGATTTTGCCGCGCTTCTTCGGAAGCCTCGGCGCCGGCGACCGCCAGGGTCAGGCCCTGACGCGTTCGAGCGGCGTGATGCGCAGCGCCGTGATGCGGTTGCGGTTCTTGCGCAGCACCTGGAAGCGGAAGCCGTAGAAGACGAAGGCCTGGCCGGGCTCGGGGATGATGCGCGCCTCATGGATGACGAGGCCGGCGATGGTCGTGGCCTCCTCGTCGGGCAGCGACCATTCCATGGCGCGGTTGATGTCGCGGATGGCGACCGAGCCGTCGACATTGACCGAGCCGTCGGGTTGCGGGCGGACGCCGGAAATCTCGACATCGTGCTCGTCGGCGATGTCGCCGATGATCTCCTCGATGATGTCTTCCAGCGTGATCAGGCCCTGGACCTCGCCATATTCGTCGACGACCAGCGCGAAATGGCTCTTGCGCTTGAGGAAGGCGTTGAGCTGGTCGTTGAGCGGCGTCGTGTCGGGCACGAACCACGGCTTGGTGGCGATGGTGCGGACGTCGATCTTGCTGGCGTCGCCGCCGGTTGCCTGGATGGCGCGGAGCAGGTCCTTGACGTGGAGGACGCCGACGATGTTCTCGGGCTCGCCTTCCCAGACCGGCAGGCGGGTATAGGGGCTGGCAAGCGCCTCCGAGATGATGCGGTCGGGCGCGTCGCCGACATTGAGGAGCCGCATGTTAGTGCGGTGGACCATGATGTCCTCGACGCCGAGCTCGCCGAAACGGAAGACGTTGTGGATGAATTCGGCGTGGTGCTTCTGCATGTTGCCGTGCTCGGCCGAGACGTCGACGAGGCCTTCGATCTCGTCATAGGTGAGCACGTCCTGATGCGAGGCTTCCTTGACGCCGAGGAGGCGGAGGATGGAGCGCGACGCCTGGTTGAGGAGCCAGTTCAGCGGGTAGAAGACGATGAAGGAGATGTGGAGCGGCCAGGCGATCCACAGCGACACGGTCTCCGCCTCGCGGATCGCCAGCGTCTTCGGCACCTGCTCGCCGACGACGATGTGGAGCGAGGAGAAGACCAGGAAGCCGATCAGGAAGGCGGAGAGATGGATTGCCTGCTCGGGCAGGCCGAGCGGTATCAGAACCGGTTCGAGAAGTGCCGCGACGGTCGGCTCGCCGACCCATCCGAGGCCGAGCGAGGCCATGGTGATACCGAGCTGGCAGCAGGCGAGATAGGCCTCGATATTGACGAGCAGACGCTGCGTCAGCGCCGCCCCGAAGCGACCGTCCGCCGCCATCGCATCCATCCGGAAGCTCTTGGTCTTGACCAGCGCAAATTCGGCAGCGACGTAGAAGCCGTTGGCCGCGAGCAGGAAGGCGGCGAGGAGCAGATTGAAGACGTTCTCGTTCATCAGGTCGCGGGCACCGGGTTAGGAATTGGCGATCATAGGACGGAAACCGGCGCGATGCCGGGAGAGGTCGCGGATCACGACAATTTCTCGTTGAGAAAGGCCGTGACTTCGGAGGCCGGGACATCCTTGGCGACGAAGGTGTCGCCGATGTCGCGCGCCAGAATGAAGGTGAGCTTGCCGCGCGAGACCTTCTTGTCCTGCGCAATGTGGTGCAGGAGGGTCTGGGCATCCGGCAGGTCGCCCGGAATATCCTGGACACGGGTGGGCAGGCCGACCTCGGCCAGATGGGCGGCGACGCGCCGGGCATTGTCCGGCGATGTGAGATTCATCCGGGCCGAGAATTCGAGCGCCAGCACCATGCCGATCGACACCGCCTCGCCATGGACGAGACGGTCGGTGTAGCCGAGCGCGGTTTCCAGCGCGTGGCCGAAGGTGTGGCCGAAATTGAGGAGGGCGCGGCTGCCTTCATCGCGCTCGTCGGCGGCGACGGTCGCCGCCTTCGCCTCGCAGCTTCTGGCGATGGCGATCTCGCGCTCGGGCCAGCCGGCGGCGATGGCGCGCCAGTTCACTTCGAGCCAGTCGTAGAATTCGGCGTCGCCGAGGACACCGTATTTCACGACCTCGGCGTAGCCGGCGTTGAAATCGCGCGGCGGCAGCGTGTCGAGGATGCCGGCATCGGCAAGCACCAGCTCGGGCTGGTGGAAGAGGCCGACGAGATTCTTGCCGCGTTCGGTGTTGATGCCGGTCTTGCCGCCGACCGAAGAATCGACCTGGGCGAGCAGCGTCGTCGGCAATTGGACGAAGCGCATGCCGCGCCGGATGATGCCGGCGGCGAAGCCCGAGAGGTCGCCGACGACGCCGCCGCCGAGCGCCAGGATGATGTCGCCCCGTTCGAGGCGCGCCGCGAGCACCGCGTCGACGACCTGTTCGAGGATGGTGAAGCTCTTGGAGGCTTCGCCGGCCGGGATGATCGCGGCGGAATGCTCGATGCCGACGGCGTCGAGGCTCTCCCCGAGTAGGCGGAGATGCAGCGCCGCGACGGTCTCGTCGGTGATGATCGCGGCGCGGACGCCGGGCAGCCGGCTGGCGATCTCGGTGCCGGCAGTCTCGAGCAGGCCGCGACCGATCAGGATGTCATAGGACCGTGATCCGAGATCGACCCGGACGGTGCGTGGCCTGGCTGTCTGGGGGGCGCTCATCGTCTCACGCGTCCGCCGGCGCCTGCTGGTCGAGATGATCGGCGAGCGCAGCGAGGATGTCGTCGATGACCACGTCATGGGCGACGTCGCGCGACTGCACCTGGATCGTCGCCTCGGCGTAGAGCGGATAACGCTCGGCAATGAGCCGGTCCATCGTCGCTTCCGGATCGCCGGTCTTCAGCAGCGGCCGGTTCGAGCGGCGCTTGACGCGCGACATGAGCACGTCGCGGTCGGCCTTCAGCCAGATCGAGATGGCGCCGTCGTCCTGGATCGCCGCCCGGGTCTCGGCATTGACGAAGGCGCCGCCGCCGGTGGCGAGCACTTTCGGCTTGCCGTCGAGAAGGCGCTGGATGACGCGCCGCTCGCCGTCGCGGAAATAGGCCTCGCCGTGGCGGTCGAAAATCTCGCTGATGGTCTGGTTGGCGGCGCGCTCGATCTCGACGTCGGCGTCGACGAAGGGCATACCGAGGCGGTTGGCGAGGCGGCGGCCGATCGACGACTTGCCGGCCCCCATCATGCCGACCATGACAAGCGCCCGGCCCGACAGAAGGCGGCTTACCTTCGCTTCGAGCGGCTCCGCCCTGTCGGCGGCGGCGGGTTCGGACCTCGGCATCACGTCTCTTGCTTTCCTTATTGTGGCGAGGTTGAGCCGAAATGAGGCCGTCCTGTCAAGGCGAATGCCGGCCCGACTTGAAAGCGGCGCCGGCTTCGGTGAAAAAGGAAGCCGCAAGAATCTTTGCGGCCTGCCATCGGCCTCATGCGGCGCTGGCCATCGGGGACCGCCATGCCTAGTCTCGTCCGATTCCTTGTGTTCTGCCTCATTCTGGCGGCGCTGGTCGGCGCGGTGATGTTCGCGCTTGCGACCTTTGTCGAACCGACGCCCAGCGAGACGACGATTCGCCTGGCGCCGGAAGATCTCCAGCCCAAGCCATGAGCGACCGGGCGCGGCGTGGCGCGGACGCAGCGCTGATCGAGGGCTTCCTCGAAATGATGAGCGCCGAGCGCGGCGCGGCGTCGAATACGCTCTCCTCCTACCGCCGCGACCTTGCCGACTATACGGCGTTCCTGTCGGCGCGCGGCAGCGACCCGGATCATGCCGGAGCCGAAACGATCCGCGATTATCTGGCCGATCTGGAGGATCGGGGCTTCGCCGCGAGTTCGGCCTCGCGGCGCCTGTCGGCGCTTCGCCAGTTCCACCAATATCTCTTCAGCGAGGGCATCCGCGGCGACGATCCGAGCGGCATCATCGACGGCCCGCGCCGGCCGGTCCGGCTGCCGGGCGTGCTCAGCGAGAAGGACGTAGAGAAGCTCCTGGAGGCGGCAAATGCTGCCGTCGAAGCCTCCGGGATCAGCGACCGCGACCGGCTGCGGCGAGCCCGCATGCATACGCTGGTCGAGATGCTCTATGCGACCGGCCTGCGCGTCTCGGAGCTCGTCTCGCTGCCGACCGGGGCGTTGCGCGGCGAGGCGCGCTTCTTCACGGTGCGGGGCAAGGGCGGGCATGAACGCATGGTGCCGCTGACGGAGAAGGCGCGGCAGGCCGCCGCCCGCTATCTGGCGCTCCGCGCCGAAGCCGATACCGGCGGCGGACCGTGGCTCTTTCCGTCCTTCGGCGAGAGCGGTCACCTCACCCGCCAGGCCTTCGCGCGCGACCTGAAAGACCTTGCCGTATCGGTCGGCATCGCCGCGGCGAAAGTCTCGCCGCATGTGCTCCGCCATGCCTTCGCCAGCCATCTGCTGCAGAATGGCGCCGACCTCCGCGTCGTCCAGCAGCTTCTCGGCCATGCCGACATCTCGACGACGCAGATCTACACGCATGTCCTGGAAGAGCGGCTGCGGACGCTCGTCACCGAGCATCACCCGCTCGCCAAGGAACGGGGCTAGGCCATCCCGCCCGCCTGCCGGGCCTTTCCGCATTCGCTTGACACCTACCGCCCTTGAGGCCAGTTTGCCGCCGCTTTGCGGGCGGGCCGCCCGCAGGAGCGTTTCATAGTCAGCGTTAGTGGCGGATGCGCAGTTACCTCGATTTCGAAAAGCCGGTCGCGGACCTTCAGGGCAAGGTCCAGGAACTTCGCTCGCTTGAAAAAGAAGGCGAGGCCGTCGCCATCGGCGAGGAGATCGGCCGCCTCGAAACCAAGGCCGCGCAGGCGCTTGCCGAGATCTATGCCAAACTGACGCCCTGGCAGAAGACGCAGGTGGCGCGCCATCCCGACCGGCCGCATTTCCGCGACTATATCGGCCAGCTCATCGAGGACTTCACACCGCTTGCCGGCGACCGGAAATTCGCCGAGGACGCGGCGATCGTCGCCGGGCTCGGCTTCATGCAAGGCCGGCGGGTGGCGGTGATCGGCCATGAGAAGGGCAACGACACCGAAAGCCGGCTCAAGCATAATTTCGGCATGGCGCGGCCGGAGGGCTACCGGAAGGCCGTCCGCATCATGGAACTCGCCAACCGCTTTTCCCTGCCGGTGGTGGCGCTTGTCGATACGGCCGGCGCATTTCCCGGCATCGACGCGGAAGAGCGCGGCCAGGCGGAAGCCATCGCCCGCTCGACCGAGGCCTGCCTCAATCTCGGCACGGCGAATGTCGCGGTGATCATCGGCGAGGGCGGCTCGGGCGGCGCCATCGCGCTCGCCACCGCCAACAAGGTGCTGATGCTGGAGCACTCGATCTACACCGTGATTTCGCCGGAAGGCGCCGCCTCGATCCTGTGGCGGGATTCGAGCCGGGCGCAGGACGCCGCCACCGGGATGAAGATCACGGCGGAAGACCTCGTCCGCTTCGGCGTTGTCGACAGGGTGATCGGCGAGCCGGTCGGCGGCGCCCACCGCGAACCGGAAGTCACCATCCGGGCGACCGGCGAGGCCATCGTCGAGGCGCTTGATTCGCTCGCCAACCTGCCGCCGGAGGAGATCAGGCGGCAGCGGCGTGAGAAGTATCTTGCGATAGGCCGCCGGCTCTGACAATTTTCGGGCCGAATCGGTCGCCTTGCGATTGCCATAAGGGCCGGCCACAAGTCCCGGGCTTTCCCCTCCAAGCGGGGATTCGGCCGAACCGGCCGACAGATGAGGGCAGTATTCTTGACGGGCCGACGCACAGCCAGCCGGACTCTGGGACATCTGACGTCGGGGGGACATCTGACGTCGGGAAACCTGACGTCCGGCATCTCCGCTTTCCTGCGTCGGGCCGTTTTCGTGTCGGTCGCGGGCCTGTTGCTCGCCGGCTGCCAGGAGTCCGCCGTTCCGAAGCAGCTTCGTCCGGTGCCGCCGTCGCTCGTCGAGAAGATGCAAAAGTCGAACATGACGGAGACCAGCTCGGTGCTCCTGCGCATCTTCAAGGAGACGTCGGAGCTGGAGGTCTGGAAGGAGCAGCGCGACGGCAAATACGCGCTCCTCAAGACCTATCATATCTGCCGCTGGTCGGGTGAGCTCGGGCCGAAGGTGGTCGAGGGCGACCGCCAGGCGCCGGAGGGCTTCTACACGGTCACGCCGACGCAGATGAACCCGAAGTCGAGCTACTATCTGTCCTTCAACATCGGCTATCCGAACGCCTTCGACCGTTCCTACGGGCGGACCGGCTCGCATCTCATGGTGCACGGTGCCTGCTCGTCGTCGGGCTGCTACTCGATGACCGACGAGGATGCCGGCGAACTGTTCGCGCTCGCCCGCGACGCCTTCCGCGGCGGCCAGCGTTCCTTCCAGATCCAGGCCTTCCCCTTCCGCATGACGGCGGAAAACCTGGCCAAGCACCGCGACAGCAAGCATCTCGCCTTCTGGAAGAACCTCAAGGCCGGCTCCGACCATTTCGAGGTGTCGCGCAAGGCGCCGAAGGTCGACGTCTGCAACAAGACCTATGTGTTCGACGCCGATGCCGGCGGCCGGGACTTCTCTCCGGCCGGCGCCTGCCCGCGCTACGAGGTCGCCGAGGAGTTGAGGGTCGCCGTCGCTGCCAAGCAGGCGGCGGACGACGTTGCCTTCGATGCGGCGGTCGTCAAGATCTCCACCGATGCCAAGCAGGCTGAGGAAGACAAACGCATCGCCGAAGAGAAGCGCGTCGCCGAAGAGAAGCGCGCTGCCGACAAGGCTGCCGCCAAGGAAGCGCGCTCAGAAGAGCTTTCCAAGAAGCTCGGCGTGTTCGGCCGCCTGTTCGATCGCGACAAGGATGCACCGCAGTCGGCGGTTGCGGCGACGCCTGCGGCCGTCCCGGCGGCCGACGCCGCAGCGGCCCCGGTGGCGGCTTTCGCTCCGGCTGCGACGACGCCGGTGCCGCCGAAGAAGCCCGCCGCAGCCAAGCCTGCCACGGCGCCGGCACAGCCGGCGGCAACCGTCGTTCCGCCGGTACCGGCGCCCATCGCCGAGACCGCGACGAAGCCGACCATCGCCCCGGAGATGACGCCGGAGATTCCCGAAGTCGGACGCTTCGTGAAGAAGGAATTCGACTGGCCGGGCTAGAGATACCGGCCGGTTCCGTTCATTCCGCAACCGCGTGAAGACGACGTCTTCCCGGCCCGGGCCCTGTGGCGACAGGTGCTCTTAGGCGGTATCCCAAAGATTGCGGCGCTACCAATTGGACGGCATGTCGACGAAACCGACGGCTTCGCGGGGATAGGAAAGCAGCATCGCGACCTGCTCGTCCGAGGCGCGCCAGTTGTCGCGCAGCAGCGCCCTGTCGAAATCGCCGCGGAGGTCGCGACCGCGGACGACGTGGATGCCGAGGCGTTTCAGCGTCGGATATTCGTCGAAGACATAGGCCTTCCGCAGATGCGACGAAAGCGTCGCAATCGTGCTGGCGAATGTTCCCCGGCCGATGACGAGCCGCCGTGCGCTCAACACGACCCGCAAATCCTCCTCGAGACTTGCCGATTGGCAGACGACGTCGATCCCGTTGGCGTGCAGGCTTGTCTCGACAGCGTCGACACAGGGGTTGCCACGGTCCTCGGCCACGAGCCAGACCCTGCGTGGCCGCTCCCGCTCGATGGCGCCGAGATAATAGGAGAGAGGCGGTTGCCCATATTGGCGTGACCCGCCCCCGTCGCGGAAGACGTCGCCAGCGCGAAAATGAAGGACCAGATCCTCCGGGCCGACGCGGGGGTCGGCGGCGGCAATGAGGTTGCTCAGCATCGGCCGGATATAGTCGACGAGGAGCCGCGGCTCGTTGTGCAGCGCGCCGTAGAGGCGCAAGGGGGCGTGGGCGAAGAACAGGCCGTCAAGAGCCAGCGACCGGGCCGGTGCCTCGCCACTCCACTCGATCCGCAGGCGTCCGAACTGGCTTCCCGTCAGCAAGGGATGCGGCGGCAGACTGATTACAGGGACACCGTAGCGCTCGGCCGCAAAGACGACGTTGCGCAACTGGCGCACGGCGTTGCCGAATCGGAGCCATCTCGTGATGCGAATTTCTTCGAGCCGCGGCAGCAAAAGTTTTGCGCCGCTGTCGGGATTGAGCAGCCGGTAAAAAGTCTCGCCGGTATTTTTGTCGACCTGCGCCATGCGGCGGAGATCCCAAAAATAGCGAAGCGCCAGACGTCTCATGACGCTCCTCGAAGCGTCTCGGATCGGGGGCGGTCCGGAAGAGAGACTGCTCATCGCATGATCTCGCGTCGATGTTCGGCTGTGGTTGACGACGCGTCAGGCGCCGCCACGACATTGGCTGGCGCATATCGCGATATTCAGGAGACCCGGAAGCCCGACCGTTCGACGGCGACAGCCGGCCTAATCGAACCGGCCGTGGCAGTGCTTGAACTTCTTGCCGGAGCCGCAGGGGCAGAGCGCGTTGCGCTGGACCTTGCCCCAGGTTGACGGATTCTTCGGGTCGATCTGCGTCGGGGCGAGGCGGGCGCCGCGACCGTCGGAGACCTGCCAGGGCTCGTTGTCGTCCGCCATCTCGTTCTCACCGGTGGTGGGATCGAGATGGGCTGCCTCGAGCGATTCGAAATCGCCCTCCGGAGCCAGAGGCGGCGGCCGCTGGACGACTTCGACGCGCATCAATTGCTGGGTCACCGCCTCGCGGAGGCGGTTCAGCATCGTCTGGAAAAGCTCGAAGGATTCGGTCTTGTATTCGTTGAGCGGATCGCGCTGCGCATAGCCTCGGAAGCCGACGACCTGGCGGAGATGGTCGAGCACGACCAGATGCTCGCGCCAGAGGTGGTCGAGCGTCTGGAGAAGGACGGCTTTCTCGACCTGGCGCATGACATCCGGTGAGAAGCGCACGGTGCGGGCCGCGGCCGCTTCGTCGACGGCGCGGTTGAGGCGATCCTGAACTTCCTCGTCGGCGATGCCTTCTTCCTTCGCCCATTGATCGATGGGAAGGTCGAGATTGAAGTTCTGCCGGACCTGCTCCTTGATCCCTTCGACATCCCACTGCTCGGCATAGGCCTTTTCGGGAATGTAGCGGGTGACGAGAGCCTCGATGACTTCATGGCGCATGTCGGCGACGGTCTCGGTGACGGTCTCCTGGGCCATGAGGTCGATGCGCTGCTCGAAGATGACGCGGCGCTGGTCGTTCATCACATCGTCGAATTTGAGCACGTTCTTGCGCTGGTCGAAGTTGCGCGCCTCGACCTTCTGCTGCGCCTTTTCAAGCGCCCGGTTGATCCAGGGATGGACGATCGCCTCGCCCTCCTTCAGGCCGAGCTTCTGGAGCATGCCGTCCATGCGCTCGGAGCCGAAGATGCGCATCAGATCGTCCTGAAGCGACAGGAAGAATTTCGAGTGGCCGGGATCGCCCTGACGGCCCGAACGGCCGCGGAGCTGATTGTCGATGCGCCGGCTCTCATGCCGCTCTGTGCCGAGCACGTAGAGCCCGCCGGCGGCGAGGGCTTCGTCCTTGAGCTTCGTCACCTCGGCGCGGATCGCCCCGGCGCGACGTTCGTGCTCGGCCTCGTCGGCGATCTCGGCCAGTTCCTGCTGGATGCGCATTTCCGGGTTGCCGCCGAGCTGGATGTCGGTGCCGCGGCCGGCCATGTTGGTGGCAACCGTGACGGCGCCGGGTACGCCGGCATTGGCAACGATGAAGGCTTCCTGCTCGTGGTAGCGCGCGTTCAGCACCTTGTGCGGAATACGCTGCGCGGTGAGCAGGTTGGAGAGGAGTTCGGACTTCTCGATCGAGGCGGTGCCGAGGAGGAGCGGCTGGCCCTTGGCGTGGGCTTCCTTCACTTCCTTGACGATCTCGGCGTATTTCGCCTTGGCCGTGCGGTAGACGACGTCGTCCTCGTCCAGGCGCAGGACCGGTTTGTTCGTGGGCAGATCGATGACGGAGAGCTTGTAGATGTCGGCAAACTCGTCGGC
>CAMCWB010000030.1 GCA_945882315.1 Bauldia litoralis
GCCAAAGCAAGAAACCGCCGCGCCTGCGCAGCGTCCTTCGTCATCTTCCCAAGTTCTCGCAGAGCCGGCCCGTCAAAATCATCCCGTAGCGAAATCACTGCTGCCATCGTGAACCTCCTTGGTTCACCTTATCGATTCAGACTTTCCGCCATTCGGAAATCCCAATGTGAGTCTCGATCAGTGCTGGCTGGTAAGCCGTCGAAAATGTCCAATCGCCACAACCGTCTGTAACCGTTATAAGCTTGCCCCGAACCGCTGGCCGGAAGGGATTGAGGACGACGCAATGGTGCAGCTGACGCTCCCGAAAAACTCCAAAATCACCAAGGGGAAGGTCTGGGACCGGCCTGAGGGCGCCAAGCGGCTACGCGAATTCCACGTCTATCGCTACGATCCGGACGACGAATCGAACCCGCGCACCGACACCTATTATGTCGACATCGACGATTGCGCGCCGATGGTCCTCGACGGGCTGCTCTGGATCAAGAACAAGGTCGACCCGACGCTCGCCTTCCGGCGTTCCTGCCGCGAGGGCGTCTGCGGCTCCTGCGCGATGAATATCGACGGGACCAACACGCTCGCCTGCACCAAGGCGATGGAAGACGTCAAAGGCACGGTCGGCGTCTATCCGCTGCCGCATCTGCCGGTGATCAAGGACCTGGTTCCCGACCTCACCACCTTCTACGCCCAGCTCCAGTCGATCGAGCCCTGGCTGCACACCGAGAGCGCCACGCCCGAGAAGGAGTGGCGCCAGGCGCATGCGGACCGCGAGAAGCTCGACGGGCTCTACGAGTGCATCCTCTGCGCCTGCTGCTCGACCTCGTGCCCGTCCTATTGGTGGAACGGTGACCGCTATCTTGGCCCGGCCGTCCTGCTGCAGGCCTATCGCTGGCTGATCGACAGCCGCGACGAGTCGACCGGCGACCGGCTCGACCATCTCGAGGATCCGTTCCGGCTCTATCGCTGCCACACGATCATGAATTGCGCGCAGACCTGTCCGAAGGGCCTCAACCCGGCCAAGGCCATCGCGGAAATCAAGAAAATGATGATCGAGCGGCGGGTTTAGCTGCCCTCTGTCCTCGGTTTTGAAGTAATTCTGCGCCTCAAATTCCCGGTTTTCCGCGGGTTTCAGGCTTGCTTCGCCGGTCAGAATTGTTATGCCTTGGATCAATCGCGCCCGAAACTCGCTACAATTTCCTCGTAAGAGCGCGATTCGCTGCGATTGAGCGGGGCTGACGAGGGACGTTTCCGAATGAGAATGTTTGTACTGGCGCCGGTCGCTTTGGCGGTTGCGCTGTCGGGTTGCGGATCGATTGGCGCTATCGGCATCTCACCGAAGGCCCAGGCGACTTCGGATACCGTCGATCCGGTGGCGGTGTCGCCGGTCGAGACCTCGACGCTGCCGCCCGTTGCCGGGGCCCCGGCAACCAACCCCGCCATCGTCGACGCCGCGCCTCCGGGCCAGCCCGGGACCATGGCTTCGGTCAATCCGCAGGCGGTCCCATCGGGCGGGGCGCTCGGCCGGACCGATCTCCTCGGCGGCTGGACGATCGCCTCCAGCGGCGATTCCTGCCAGCTCTTCATGACCCTCACCAGCTGGACCGGCGGCTACCGCGCCTCGACGCGCGGCTGCGCCAGCGAGGTCCTCAAGTCGATCTCGGCCTGGAACCTGTCCGGCACGCAGGTCGTGCTCGCCGGCTCGGGCGGCAGCCCGGTGGCAACGCTCTTCGCGTCGGGCGGCAGCCGCTTCGACGGTCAGACCGGGCAGGGCGCGCCGGTCAGCTTCTACCGCTAGCGCCGGACCGACCAGCCGCGGCCGCCCTTGTCCATCGCGATCGAGACGCCGCAAGCCGGCTCGCTTGTCAGCCGCTATGGCGAGCTCGCCGCCAGGGGCGAGCTCAATTCCGATCCAGCGCAACTCGCGGCCGCCGCGAAATTCGACGAACTCAATCAGCGCCTGAGCCAGGCGCCGGCGAAAGTCGGCGCGCTCGGCCGGCTGTTCCGCCGGGCGCCGGACCCGGTCAGGGGGCTCTACGTCTATGGCGAGGTCGGCCGCGGCAAGACCATGCTGATGGACACCTTCTTCCCGCTCGCCACCGAGGCGCGGAAACGGCGGGCGCATTTCCACGAATTCATGGCCGAGGTTCATGAGCGCGTTCATGCCGCCCGCAAGGGCAGCAAGGGGAGCGACCCGATCGCTACGGTGGCGGTCGAGATCGCCGCCGAGACGCGGCTTCTCTGCCTCGACGAGTTCATGGTCACCGACATCACCGATGCGATGATCCTGTCGCGGCTCTTCACCCAGCTCTTCGATCGCGGCCTCGTGCTGGTGGCGACCTCGAACAGCCCGCCGGAGGAGCTCTACAAGCACGGCCTCAACCGGGCGCTCTTCCTGCCTTTCATCGATCTGCTCAAGCAGCGTACCGAGCTCGTCCGGCTGGCGGCGCGGACCGATTACCGGCTGGAGAAGCTCGGCGGCGCGCCGGTCTACGTGACGCCGCTCGGGCCGGCGGCCGATGCGGCGCTCGACGGGCTCTGGCGCGGGCTGACCGGGACCGAGCGCGGCAAGCCGACGGCGCTGCCGATGAAGGGGCGCGAAATCCCCGTGCCGCAGGCGGAAAAGGGCGTTGCCCGCTTTTCTTTCGCCGATCTCTGCCTGAAGCCGCTCGGCGCCAGCGATTTCCTCAAGATCGCGCGGAGCTTCCATACGGTCTTCATCGACCATATCCCGGTCCTCAAGGACGGCGAGCGGAACGCAGCGCGGCGCCTGATCTCGCTGGTCGACAGCTTCTACGACAACCGGGTCAAGCTGGTCGCCTCGGCCGAGACGGAGCCGCAGGGCATCTACCTGGCCGCCGACGGTCCCGAGGCCTTCTCCTTCCAGCGCGCCGTCTCGCGGCTCATCGAGATGCGGTCGGAGGAGTATCTTGCCCTGCCGCATGGCTCGATCGGCGAGGCGAAAGACCGCGGCGGCGGCCTCTTAGCGTAACGGATCGCTCCAGTTCAGCCTCTCGAAGCGGGCGAAGTCGCCGTCGCTGGAGCACAAGGTCAGTCCGTGTTCGATGGCGAGCGCCGCCAGATGCGCGTCCGGAACGAGGTTGCCCTGCACGCCCGGCCTGGCGAGGAGGGACGCCAGTATCTCGGCGTGCCGACTCGTCGGCTGCGGTATCCATACCGGCCCGGCATCGAGCCAGGCGCCGACCTGCTTCCAGGCGGCCGCCATTGGCAGCGGCTGCGGGAAGATGCGTGGATTGGTGGTGAGCCTCAGGAAGGCAAGGAGTACCGGCCAGGGCAGCCCGACCGGCGCCGTGCCGCTCAGCCTGTCGTCCAGCCAGGCGCGGGCCGTTTCATGGCGCTCGGCATCGCTGTCGACGGCGTAGATCAGAATATTCGCGTCGACCAGGATCAACGAAAGCCTTCGCCTTCCGAATAGGTCAGCGCCTCCGCGATGTTGTCGACGCCGATGCGCGGCGAGCCCATCGCGTGCGTTTCCGTCCGGAAGTGCCGGCGTTCGGGCTGCGGTCCGCGCATCTCCTGGAGTCCACGCCGCAAAGCCTCGTTGATCACGTCTTTGATGCTGCCATCGCCGTCACGCCGCAGCTGGTCGATCTGGGCGGCAACGTCGTCATCAAGGGTCAGGGTCGTCCTCATGCATCAAAGCATATAAACTTTGATGTCTTGATGTCAAATACTTGATTGATTTTCCTCTGTGATGCATGGGAATCGTGACGAACGCTCAAGATCGCGGCTTGCACTGCAGCATCAATCGGGCTAGTGACACGGGCGCATTTGTCGGCCCGCGACTGCGGGCTTTCCCGCCCAAGGAACCTTCAAAAAAATGGCTCGTCCCAAGATCGCGTTGATCGGCGCCGGTCAAATCGGCGGCACGCTCGCCCATCTCATCGGTCTCAAGGAACTCGGCGACGTCGTCCTGTTCGACGTGGTCGAAGGCGTTCCGGACGGCAAGGCGCTGGATATTGCCGAATCGTCGCCGGTTTCGGGCTTTGACGCGAAATTGGTCGGCACCTCGGCCTATGCCAGCCTCAAGGGCGCCGATGTCTGCATCGTCACCGCCGGCGTGGCGCGCAAGCCGGGCATGAGCCGCGACGACCTTCTCGAAATCAACCTCAAGGTGATGGAGCAGGTTGGCGCGGGCATCAAGAAATACGCCCCCAAGGCCTTCGTCATCTGCATCACCAACCCGCTCGATGCGATGGTCTGGGCGCTGCAGAAATTCTCCGGCCTGCCCAAGGACATGGTGGTCGGCATGGCCGGCGTCCTCGACTCGGCCCGCTTCCGCTATTTCCTCGCCTCCGAATTCGACGTGTCGGTCGAAGACGTGACGGGCTTCGTGCTCGGCGGCCATGGCGATACCATGGTGCCGCTCGTCCGCTACTCGACGGTTGCCGGCATTCCGCTCCCCGACCTCATCGCGATGGGCTGGACCACCAAGAAGCGCCTCGACGAGATCGTCCAGCGCACCCGCGACGGCGGCGCCGAGATCGTTTCGTTGCTCAAGACCGGCTCGGCCTTCTACGCGCCGGCGGCTTCGGCCGTGGCGATGGCGGAGAGCTTCCTCAAGGACAAGAAGCGCGTCCTGCCCTGCGCCGTCTGCCTCAAGGGCGAATACGGCATCCGCGACCGTTATATCGGCGTGCCGGCGGTGATCGGCGCCAAGGGCATCGAGCGGATCATCGAGATCGACCTCAGCAAGCCCGAAAAGGCGATGTTCGACAACTCGGTCGCCTCCGTGAATGGCCTGATCGACGCCTGCATCAAGATCGTTCCGGCGCTCGGCAAGTAAAGGTTCCGGCCCCCTGCCATGAACATCCACGAATACCAGGCGAAAGCGGTTCTCAAGGAGTTCGGCATCGCGGTCTCCCGCGGCGTCGCCATTTTCTCGGCGGATGAAGCGGAGAAGGCGGCCCGTGAGCTTCCTGGTCCGCTCTGGGTCGTGAAGGCCCAGATCCATGCCGGCGGGCGCGGCAAGGGCAAGTTCAAAGAGGCGAAAGCCGGCGACAAGGGCGGCGTCCGGCTGGCCAAGTCGGTCGCCGAAGTCGTCGAGAATGCCGGTCAGATGCTTGGCTCGACGCTGGTCACGATCCAGACCGGCCCCGAAGGCAAGGTCGTCAACCGCATCTACATCGAAGATGGCTCCGACATCGCCAAAGAGTTCTACCTCTCCTGCCTGGTCGATCGCGCTACCGGCCATGTCGCCTTCATCGCCTCGCAGGAAGGCGGCGTGAATATCGAGGAAGTCGCCGCCAAGACGCCGGAGAAGATCCTCACCGTCCATGTCGATCCGGCGGCCGGCTACAGCGCTTATGTCGGGCGCACCATCGCCGCGGGCCTCGGCCTTGCCGGCGAGCAGGCGAAGCAGTGCGAGAAGCTGATCGAGACGCTCTACGGCGCCTTCATCGCCAAGGATATGAGCCTCCTCGAAATCAACCCGCTGATCGTCACCAAGGACGGCCGCGTCCTCTGCCTCGACGCCAAGATCAATTTCGAGGACAACGCGCTCTTCCGTCATCCGGATGTCGCGAAGCTCCGCGATGAAACGGAAGAAAACGCCAAGGAAATCGAGGCGCAGAAGCACGAACTCAACTATGTGGCGCTCGACGGGACGATCGGTTGCATGGTCAACGGCGCCGGGCTCGCCATGGCGACGATGGACATCATCAAGCTCTACGGTGCCGCGCCGGCGAACTTCCTCGACGTCGGCGGCAGCGCCACCAAGGAACGCGTCACGGCGGCCTTCAAGATCATCACCGCCGATCCGAAGGTGAAGGGCATCCTGGTCAACATCTTCGGCGGCATCATGCGTTGCGACGTCATTGCCGAAGGCGTCATCGCCGCGGTCAAGGAAATGGGTCTGAAAGTGCCGCTGGTGGTTCGCCTCGAAGGCACCAATGTCGAGCTCGGCAAGAAGATCATCGCCGAGTCCGGCCTCAACGTCGTCTCTGCCAACGATCTCGACGATGCCGCCCAGAAGGTCGTCAACGCGATCAAGGAGCCGGCCTGATGTCCGTGCTCATCGACGCGTCGACCAAGGTCATCTGCCAGGGCTTCACCGGCAAGAACGGCACCTTCCATTCCGAGCAGGCGATCGCCTACGGCACCAAGATGGTCGGCGGCACGTCACCGGGCAAAGGCGGCCAGACGCATCTCGGCCTGCCGGTCTTCGATACGGTCGTCCAGGCCAGGGAAGCGACCGGCGCCGATGCGAGCGTCGTCTATGTGCCGCCGCCCTTTGCCGCCGACGCCATCCTCGAGGCAATTGCCGCCGAGATCCCGCTCATCGTCTGCATCACGGAGGGCATCCCGGTCCTCGACATGGTGCGCGTCAAGCGGGCACTGACCGGCTCGAGATCGCGCCTGATCGGGCCGAACTGCCCCGGCGTCATGACGGCCGGCGAATGCAAGATAGGCATCATGCCGGGCAATATCTTCCGCAAGGGCTCGGTCGGCATCGTTTCGCGCTCCGGCACGCTCACCTATGAGGCGGTGTTCCAGACGAGCAATGCCGGCCTCGGCCAGACCAGCGCCGTCGGCATCGGCGGCGACCCGGTCAAGGGCACCGATTTCATCGAAGTGCTCGAAATGTTCCTGGCCGACGACAAGACCGAGTCGATCGTCATGATCGGCGAGATCGGTGGTTCGTCGGAGGAAGATGCCGCCGATTTCCTCAAGATCGAGGCAAAGCGCGGCCGCAAGAAGCCCATGGTCGGCTTCATCGCCGGCGTGACGGCCCCGCCCGGCCGCCGCATGGGCCATGCTGGCGCAATCATTGCCGGTGGACGCGGTGGTGCCGGAGACAAGATCGAGGCCATGAAATCGGCCGGAATCAATGTTTCTCCATCGCCGGCCCGTCTCGGCAAGACGCTCGTCGAGGTCTTGAAGGGCTGAGGTCCTGACGCGATATGTGCGTGTAGTTCGCGATGTCTGTGGAGCGCGGCATGTGGCTGCGCGGATTTGAGAGCGTGGGAGCCTCCTCTCCCGCGAAATGAAAATGGCACGGCAAGACGCGAACGCGGCGTTCGCGGCGACTTCCTTTCTCTATGGCGCCAATGCTGGCTACATCGAGGAGCTTCATGCGCGGTATCAGCGCGATCCGGCTTCGGTCGAGGCCGGCTGGCGTGAATTCTTCGAAGGCCTGAGCGACGACCCCGGGCAGGTGCTGGCCGAAGCCGAAGGCCCGGCCTGGCAGCGGCCCGACTGGCCGATCGTCGCCAATGGCGAACTGGTCTCGGCGCTGGACGGCAACTGGCCGGCGATCCAGAAATCGATCGGCGAAAAAATCCAGAAGGGCGCCAACGGCCGCGGCGCGGAGATCAGCGCCCAGACCGTCCAGCAGGCGACGCAGGATTCGGTCCGTGCCCTGATGATGATCCGCGCCTATCGGGCGCGGGGGCATCTCCATGCCAGGCTCGATCCGCTCGGCCTCGATGTGGCGATGGACGACAAGGAACTCGATCCCTCGTCCTTCGGCTTTGCCGAGGCGGATTACGACCGCAAGATCTTCATCGACCATGTCCTCGGCCTCGAATTCGCGACTGTCCGCGAGATCGTCGACATCCTGAAGCGTACCTATTGCGGCACGCTCGGCATCGAATTCATGCACATCTCCGATCCGGCCGAGAAAGCCTGGATCCAGGAGCGCATCGAAGGGCCGGACAAGGGCGTCGCCTTCACGCCGGAGGGCAAGAAGGCGATCCTCAACAAGCTTGTCGAGGCCGAAGGCTTCGAGAAGTTCATCGACGTCAAATATACCGGCACCAAGCGCTTCGGCCTCGACGGCAGCGAGTCGCTGATTCCGGCGCTCGAGCAGATCATCAAGCGCGGCGGCGCACTCGGCGTGCGCGACATCGTGCTCGGCATGGCGCATCGCGGCCGTCTCAACGTGCTCGCCCAGGTCATGGGCAAGCCGCATCGCATCATCTTCCACGAGTTCAAGGGCGGCTCGGCCTCGCCCGACGAGGTCGAAGGCTCGGGCGACGTCAAATATCATCTCGGCGCCTCGTCGGACCGCGAGTTCGACAGCAACAAGGTGCATCTGTCGCTGACCGCCAACCCGTCGCATCTCGAGATCGTCAACCCGGTGGTTCTCGGCAAGGCACGCGCCAAGCAGGACCATGGCGGCGACCCGACGCAGGACATGATCCCGCTCGACGAGCGGGCGCGCGTCATGCCGCTGCTCATCCATGGCGACGCAGCTTTTGCCGGCCAGGGCGTCGTGGCGGAATGCTTCGGCCTTTCGGGCCTGCGCGGCCATCGCACGGCCGGCTCGGTGCATTTCATCATCAACAACCAGATCGGCTTCACCACCAATCCGCGTTTCGCGCGTTCTTCGCCCTATCCCTCGGATATCGCGAAGATGGTCGAGGCGCCGATCCTGCATTGCAACGGCGACGACCCCGAAGCGGTCGTCTATGCCGCCAAGATCGCCACCGAGTTCCGGCAGACATTCCACAAGCCGGTCGTGGTCGACATGTTCTGCTACCGGCGCTTCGGCCATAATGAAGGCGACGAGCCGAGCTTCACCCAGCCGGCCATGTACCGGACGATCCGGCAGCATCCCACGACGCTGGAGATCTACGGCAAGAAGCTCGCGGAAGAGGGACTGGTCAGCACGGCCGAGTTCGACGCGATGAAGGCCGCCTGGCGGACCAAGCTCGAGGTCGAGTTCGAGGCCGGCGCCAACTACCGCGCCAACAAGGCCGACTGGCTCGACGGCGTCTGGTCCGGCCTCAAGGCCGCCGAGACCGGCGACGCGCCGCGGCGCGGCATCACCGGCGTGCCGCTCGACAAGCTCCGCCGCTTCGGCGAGAAGCTGACCCAGGTGCCGGAAGGCTTCCACGTCCACAAGACGATCCAGCGCTTCCTCGAGAACCGCCGCAAGGCGATCGAGACCGGCCAGGGCATCGACTGGGCGACTGCCGAGTCGCTCGCCTTCGCCTCGCTCGTCTCGAACGGCAGCAAGGTCCGCCTGTCGGGCCAGGATTCCGAGCGCGGCACCTTCTCGCAGCGCCACTCGGTGCTCTACGACCAGGAGAACGAGGAGCGCTACATCCCGCTCAACCACATCGCCGACGGCCAGGCGCGCTACGAAGTCGTCAACTCGATGCTTTCGGAAGAAGCCGTGCTCGGCTTCGAATATGGCTACACGCTCGCCGAGCCGAACGCGCTGACGCTCTGGGAGGGCCAGTTCGGCGACTTCGCCAACGGCGCCCAGGTGATCATCGACCAGTTCATCTCTTCGGGCGAGAAGAAGTGGCTGCGCATGTCGGGCCTCGTCCTTCTCCTGCCGCACGGTTATGAGGGGCAGGGGCCCGAGCATTCGTCGGCGCGCCTCGAGCGCTTTCTGCAGCTCTGCGCCGAAGACAACATGCAGGTCTGCAACATCACTGCGCCGGCAAACTATTTTCATGCGCTGCGCCGACAGCTCAAGCGCGACTTCCGCAAGCCGCTCATCATCATGGCGCCGAAGTCGCTGCTCCGTCACAAACGGGCCGTGTCGACGCTGGAGGAGATGGGGCCGGACTCGTCCTTCCACCGGCTCCTGTGGGACGATGCCGAGTATCTCAAGGACCAGAAGATCAAGCTCGTCCCGGACGACAAGATCCGGCGCGTCGTGCTCTGCTCCGGCAAGGTCTATTACGACCTCTACGAGGAGCGCGAGAAACGCGGCATCGACGACGTCTACCTGCTCCGCGTCGAGCAGCTCTATCCGTTCCCGGCCAAGGCGCTCATCGCCGAACTCGGGCGCTTCCGGCAGGCCGATATGGTATGGTGCCAGGAAGAGCATAAGAACATGGGCGCGTGGAATTTCGTCGAGCCCTATCTCGAATGGGTGCTGACGCAGGTCGACGCCAAGAACCGCCGGGCGCGCTATGCCGGCCGGCCGGCAGCGGCGGCGACCTCGACCGGCCTGATGTCGAAACATCTCGCGCAACTCCAGGCCTTCCTCGACGAGGCGCTGGGCGGACAAGCATAATCACCGGCGCTAAAAGCGGCCGGACAGGGAAACGATAATGGCGACGGAAATCCGCGTTCCGACTCTCGGCGAATCGGTCAGCGAAGCGACGGTCGGCAAGTGGTTCAAGAAAGTCGGCGACCAGGTCGCCGCCGACGAGCCGCTGGTCGAGCTCGAGACCGACAAGGTGACGCTGGAAGTGCCGGCGCCGTCGGCCGGCGTGATCGAGGCGATCGATGCCGGCGATGGCACCGTCGTCGGGGTCGGTGCGATTCTCGGCCGGATCAATGCCAGCGCCGCCAAGGCGGCGCCCGCGACCACCGGACGGCCCGACCTCAAGACGGAAACCACCAAGCCGATTGCGGCCGGCCCCGAGCCGATCGCGGCCCGCGTCCCCGAGGCGCGGCCGGCCGAGAAGTCGGCCGCGGCAATGCCGCCGTCGCCGGCGGTCCGCAAGATCGCCGAGGAGAAGTCGCTCGATCTCGCGACGATCGACGGTACCGGCAAGGATGGCCGCGTCACCAAGGGCGACGCGCTGACGGCGCTGCAGCGCCCGGCGGCGGCGCCTGCGAAGCCCGCGGCGCCTGTCGCAGTGCGCGCCCCTTCGGCGCCCGGCGATGCCGAGCGCGAGGAACGCGTGCGCATGACGCGGCTTCGCCAGACCATCGCCCGCCGCCTCAAGGAGGCGCAGGACACCGCTGCCATGCTGACGACCTTCAACGAGGTCGACATGAGCGCCGTGATGAAGCTTCGCGCCAGCTATCGCGACGTCTTCGAGAAGAAGCACGGCGTCAAGCTCGGCTTCATGGGCTTCTTCGTGAAGGCCTGCGTGCAGGCGCTGAAGGAGATTCCGGCGGTCAATGCCGAGATCGACTGCACCGACATCGTCTACAAGAACTACTACCATGTCGGCATCGCGGTCGGCACCGATCGCGGCCTCGTCGTGCCGGTGGTACGCGACACCGACCGGCATTCGATCGCGCAGATCGAGAAGGACATCGCCGAGCTCGGCAAGCGGGCCCGCGACGGCGAACTCGGCATCGATGACATGCAGGGCGGCACCTTCACCATCACCAATGGCGGCATCTACGGCTCGCTGATGTCGACGCCGATCCTCAACGCGCCGCAATCCGGCATCCTCGGCATGCACAAGATCCAGGAACGTCCGGTCGCCATCGACGGCAAGGTCGAGATCCGGCCGATGATGTATCTGGCGCTCAGCTACGATCACCGGGTCGTCGACGGCAAGGAAGCGGTGACCTTCCTGGTTCGCGTCAAGGAATGCCTGGAAGACCCGCAGCGGCTGGTGCTCGACCTCTAGGCTTTGCGGGGGCCATTGCTCTAGACTGCCTACGGCCCGCCTCGCGCGGGCCGCGTCTTATAGCCCTCCGGATCGAGTCCCTTGGCGACGATCAGCTATATTCCGACCCGCCGTGTCATCATCACGGCGCTGCAGCGGGTGGTCGGCTCCCGCCAGTTCGTCATATGGCTGTCGCTGCTGCTCGGCACCGGCCTGTTCCTCTGGGCACGCACCGAGCTGAACTCGATGTTCGCCCGCGACGAGACCGGCGAGATCGCCTTCCGCGTCGCCAATGCCGATCCCGGCTGCGCGCCGCCCTCGCTCTACCTTCTTCCGGACCGGGCTCGCGAGGGCTCCTACTTCGTCGCCTTCGACATGCTCGGCGGCGGCATCGGCGATCCCTCGATCATGAATATCGGCCGGCCGGCGGTGGCGCTTAACTACGAGGGCGGCGGCGCCGATGCGCTCGCCGAGCGCCGCGCCACGCTCGCCGAGTGTCGGAAGATGGAACTCGCCATCGGAGATAGCGACGCGCGGCTCATTACGCTGACGCAGGCCGAGATAGACGACATCACCAATGTCGACGGGCCGCGATCTCTACAGTCCTCGGGCGATGGCGTCGCCCTGAAATTCGACGTTGCCGGCGAGGACGAGAGCGCAGCGCGGGCCGCCTTCCGTATCGAGGGCGTCCGCGACGTCTGGCAGTATGGCTATCGCCGGCTCAACCTCTGGAACAGCGGCCGCACGCCAGTGAATGTCTTCCTGCTCGGCGAGCCGGGCTATTCCTTCCTCTCGGAGAATTTCGACCCGATCGCCGTGCCGGTGCGCAACCGCTCGGTCGTCGCCATGCACCTGACGGCGATCGGCCGCGAGGGCAGCAACGGCTACCAGGCGATCAGCCGGCTGATCGACTATGACGCGCGGATGCAGAGCCGGCTGATCATGGTCTCGACCGTCTTCGGCATCGGCATCTCGCTGATGGTGGAAGGCCTTATCCTGGGGCTTCTCAAGCTGGCCCGCAGCATCAGCGGCGTCAGGGATTCCGAGGACACCAAGGCGGACTTGCGCGAGGATGATGGAAGCTAGGCGGATTCAGCAGGGCTCCATGCCTTGATTGCGACGGCGCTTCGCGCCACTTTGCCGGCAACTACGAAACAGGACCTCGATCAGACAATGGCTCAGTACGATCTGGCTATCATCGGCAGCGGCCCCGGCGGCTATGTCTGCGCGATCCGGGCGGCGCAGCTCGGTCTCAAGGTGGCGGTGGTCGAGAAGATGCCGACCTTCGGCGGTACCTGCCTCAATATCGGCTGCATTCCTTCAAAAGCACTGCTCCATACCTCCGAACTGTTCGATGCGGCCGGGCATGAATTCGAGGGCTTCGGCATCAAGGTCGGCAAGCCGAAGCTCGAACTGAAGACGATGCTCGGCCACAAGGACCAGGTCGTCGAGTCGAATGTCTCGGGCGTCGCCTTCCTCTTCAAGAAGAACAAGATCGACTCCTTCCGCGGCCGCGGCGCCATCGCCGGGCCGGGCAAGGTGCTCGTCACCAAGGATGACGGCTCGACCGAGACGGTCGAGGCGAAGGCGATCGTCATCGCCACCGGTTCCGATTCGACGCCGCTCCGGGGCGTCGAGACCGACGAGAAGCGCGTCGTCACCTCGACCGGTGCGTTGTCGCTGCCGGAGGTGCCGAAGCGCATGATCGTGGTCGGCGCCGGCGTCATCGGGCTCGAACTCGGCTCGGTGTGGCGGCGGCTCGGCGCCGAAGTCACGGTGGTCGAATTCCTCGACCGCATCCTGCCCGGCCTCGACGGCGAGGTCGCCCGGCAGGCGCAGCGCATCCTCGCCAGGCAGGGCCTGACCTTCCGCCTGTCGAGCAAGGTTTCCTCGGTCGATTCCTCGGGCAAGGTGCTGAAGGTCTCGGTCGAGCCGGCGCAGGATTCGTCGAGCGCCGAAATCCTCGAAGCCGATGTCGTGCTGGTCGCCATCGGCCGCCGTCCCTATACGGACGGCCTCGGCCTCAAGGAGGCCGGCGTCGAACTCGACGAGCGCGGCCGGGTGACGATCGACGCGCATTTCGCGACGACCGCGCCGGGCATCTATGCGATCGGCGACGTGATCGCCGGGCCGATGCTTGCCCATAAAGCCGAGGACGAAGGCGTGGCGCTCGCCGAGCTCCTCGCCGGCCAGGCCGGCCATGTGAATTACGGCGTCATCCCGAGCGTCGTCTACACGACGCCGGAGATCGCCTCGGTCGGCAGGACGGAAGAGGAGCTCAAGGCCGACGGTGTCGAATACCGCGCCGGAAAATTCCCCTTCACGGCCAATGCGCGGGCCCGCGCCATGGGCGCCAAGGACGGCTTCGTGAAGGTGCTGGCCGATGCCAAGACCGACCGTGTGCTCGGCGTCCATATCGTCGGGCCGGTGGCCGGCGAGATGATCAATGAGGCGGCGGTGCTGATGGAGTTCTCCGGCTCGGCCGAGGATCTCGCCCGCACCTGCCACGCCCATCCGACGCTGTCGGAGGCCGTCAAGGAAGCGGCGCTCGCCGCCTGGTTCAAGCCGATCCATCTTTAGGCTTTGGTGAACCCTTCGGCCGGCGCGCCCTTGCGCCGGTCGCTTGCATTCGTCAGACAGCCCTTCAGGAAATAGGGAGGCTGACGATGATTTTGCGGAAATTGACTCTGGCTTTGGCGGCGGCGGGATTCATGGCTGCCGGCGCGGTTATGACCGGCCCCGTACCGGGCTTCGGCACGGCGGTGGCGCAGGCGCAGGACGCCCTCGAAGCGCAGGCGAAGCCGGCGATCGAAATCTGGCTCGACGCCGTCTACAAGCGCGACCCGGCGCTTCTCGATGCGGTGCTGGCGCCGGAATTCCAGTTGATGCGCGCCGACGGCACGAGCTTCGACAAGGCCGGCTATATCGCCAGCAAGCTGCCGATCTTCGTGACCGCGCCGCAGGTCGAGGAGCTTGCCGTCACCGGCACGGCCGAGCTCTTCGTCGCCCGCTATCTGGTCGTCGCCGAGCAGACCCGCGACGGAGTCGCGCTGCAGACGACGGCGCCGCGGCTTTCGGTGTTCCGCAAGGATGGCGACAAATATCTCCTCGTCGCACACGCCAATTTCGCCGCGCTGGAACGCTGATCACAGGCACAAGGAAAAGACGCCGGCCCTTGGGGCCGGCGTTTCGCTGTTCAAACAGGGTCAGGGCTGCTTGATCGGCTTTATTTTTCGACGGGCGCGTCGCTGCCGGCGGATTCCAGCTTGGCAAGCAAGACGGGATCGATCGGCGTGGCGGCGGCTTCCGTCGTCTCCTCGGTCGCAGGCGACGTTGCCTTCGCCATGACCTGCTTCTGATATTCGCAGGCTGACGAAGTGGTTACGGCTCCGCCGATGATGCCGGCGGCGAGGAGGACGCTTACGGAGGTTTTGTTCAGCATGTGAAGTCCTCCGGTCAGAGGGGCCGTGGATTAGGACGGCCCATGGGTCAGACTAGTCGCCGAACCCTTTATGAATAAAGGCGGTAACGATCACGAATCCGCGACTGCCTCATCTGGAAGCGTTACGTTCCGACAGCGCGTACCAGCCGACGCCGACCAGGACCAAGCCGGTGCCCAGAATATCGGCCAGCGACAGCCTTTCGCCGAGGATGGCGACGGCAAGCAGGATGGTGGCGACCGGCGACAGTGTGCCGATCGTGGCGTTGGCCTGGGCCGAGATCCGCTGGAGGGCCGCATTCATGAAGAAGGTCGGCAGCACCGTCGAGCCGATGCCGAGGAAGAGGGCGAGCAGGTAGACCCTCTCGCTGACGATCAGGTCCGCCGGCGGGTGCGTGAGGAAGAATTGCGCGAAGGCGCCGATCGCCGCGCCGCCCATGGCGATGCAGGTGAAGAGCTTCGGCCCGACCTTGCCGATCAGGCCCTTGGCGAGCAACTGGTAAAGCGCGAAGGCAACCGCCGCCGAGAGCACGAGGCTGGCGCCGATGACCGTGTTGTGGCCTTCGAGCCCGGCTTTCTCGACGAAGATCACGGCGAGGCCGACATAGGAGAGGCCGACGGCGGCGAGCACCCGCATCGACATGGGCTGGCCGAAGAACATCGCCCCGAAGACCACGACGAAGAACGGGTAGGTGAAGAGGATCAGCCGCTCGAAGGAGGCGGAGATATATTCCAGGCCGAGGAAATCGGTGTAGCTCGCGAACCAGTAGCCGATGGCGCCGACCAGCGCCGACTTCAGCACCAGGCCGGCCGAGGGCAGCGGGTCGCCGCGCTTGTTGAGGGCGTGGACCGACAGCCCGGCGATGACGATGTAGAAGGGCAGCGCCATGGCCATGCGGAGGGCCAGCAGGGTCGCGGCGTCGATCGGCTCCTCATAGGCGAGCTTGATGGCAATCGCCTTGGTCGAAAAGAGGAAGGCGCCGACGGCGGCGAAGATGTAGCCCATCTCGACATAGCCGCGCGGCGGAGCAGCGGCTGCTGCCGCGAGCGTCTGGTGGGCTGGGACAGGCTTTTCGGGTTCCATTGCGGTCGGTCCGTTCATCAGAAGGCGCCGAAGGACCGCAGAACCGTTTTCACCGGGGCGCGGTCATCCGCGCGCCGGTCGGGGTCTTGAAATCAGACGCCGTCCCGGCCGCGCGAAGCGGCGGTAATAAGCCAAAGCGATTTTATGGCCGGGAGGGTCATGAGGCCTTTCTACCATGCGAGGCGCGGCGTCTCCAGACTCGATCGATCACGATCACGCCCGCGGATGGGCCTTGTCGTAGGCCTCCATCAGGCGGGCCGAATCGACGCCGGTATAGATCTGGGTCGTCGACAGGCTGGCATGGCCGAGAAGCTCCTGGATGGTGCGGAGATCGCCACCGCTCGACAGGAGATGGGTGGCGAAGGAATGGCGGAGCGCGTGCGGCGTGGCGGTGTCGGGCAGGCCGAGGGCGCCGCGGAGCTTCGCCATGGCGCGCTGGACGATGCGCGGATTGAGCCGCTCGCCGCGGAAGCCGAGGAAGAGCGTCCCGTCCGGCCCGGGATTGTAGGGGCAGAGCTTCAGATACTCGGCGATGCCCTGCGCGACGACCGGCAGGACCGGGACGACGCGTTCTTTGCCGCCCTTGCCGGTGACGCGGAGCATGCCGCCGTCGAGCGCCGGCGCGTCGCCGCGCGCCAGGCCGAGGGCTTCCGAGATACGGAGACCCGAGCCATAGAGGAGGGCGAGAATCGCGGCGTTCCGCGTCGCTACCCAGGGCTCCTCGTCGAGCGATTCCTCGACCGACACGACCCTGAGCGCGCTTTCCTTCTGAAGCGGCTTCGGCAGCGATCGCTTCTGGCGGGGCGCGCGGATGGCCCGGAAGGCGGCGCCGTCCGCTTGGTTCTCCTTCTCGAGGAAACGGATCAGCGAGCGGATGCCGGCGAGGCCGCGGGCAAGCGTTCGCGAGCCGGCGCCGTCATTGCGGCGCGAGGCCATGAAGGCGCGGATATCGGTGATCTTGACTCCGGCCAGATCGGCCAGCGTCGGCGGCCCGGCGAAATGCGCGGTCAGGAAGCGCAGGAACTGCTCGACGTCGCGATCATAGGCCTCGACGGTTTTGGCCGCGAGCCGGCGCTCGCCGGCAAGATGCCGCCGCCAGCGCATGATCGCATCGGCCGCGTCCGGCGCGGCGATGATCAGGATCGTCTCGTTATGCATCGCGATCTCCATCCGGCGCCGGCGCGGTTAAGGCCGGGTTAATGCCGGCGGCTGTCTACTCGGCGCCCGGCAACGGAGCGCCGATTCGCCCATGCGCCTCATCCATTTCGAACCTCTCGGCCAGCCGCTGGCGCTGCGCGCCGTCTTCCTCCGGCGTCTCGGCTTCAATGTCCTGGCCGCCCTGGCGGTGATCCTGGTTTCGCTGTTCGTCGGCATGCTCATCTACCGCCTCGCCGCCGGCATGGACTGGATCGATTCCTTCCTCAACGCCTCGATGATCCTCTCCGGCATGGGACCGCTGGGGGAACTCCAAACCGACTGGGCCAAATTTCTGGCCGGCATCTACGCGCTCTATTCGGGCCTGCTCCTGATCGGCGTTTCCGGCCTGGTGCTTGCCCCGGTCTTCCACCGGGTGCTGCATGGCCTGCATGTCCCCGACGAGGACGACGAGGACGACGAGGAGGACGAGGCGGCGACCAAACCGAAGCCAAAGGCGCGAACCCGCAAGGCGCGCTAGGCTCTTGCGTGAATCCACCGCTTCCCGTCATCCTTGCTACGGCGCTCGCGCCCAATAAGAAAGGACGGGAAGGATGGATTTCTCACTCAGCGAAGAGCAACGCGAGCTGCAGGCCGTGGCGCGCGGGTTCGCCCGCGAGCGGGTGCGGCCGCGCAGCCGGGAGCTCGACCGGCTTGCCGATCCCGCGACGGCCTGGCCGGCCGACCTCTTCCGCGAGGCCTCGAAGCTCGGGCTGCGAACTTTCAAGCTGCCGCGCGAGTTTGGCGGGCGCGGCGCCGATACGCTGACCGAGCTGATCGTGCTGGAAGAACTCTGCACCGGTGACGTCGCCTTCGGCTCCAGCCTTGCCCATCCCTGGCGCGAGGGGCTGATGCTGGCGCTCGCCACGACCGACGCGCAGCGCGAGCGTTTCCTGAAGCCCTATCTCGCCAATGACGACGCGATGACATCGCTCGGCATCACCGAGCCGCATGCCGGCAGCGACAATGCCTCCGGTTTCGACGCGGAGCTTTCAGCCGGGCCGCAAACCAGCGCCATCCTCGACGGCGACCATTGGGTGCTGAACGGACGGAAGATCTTCATCACCGCCGGCAATGTCGCGACATTCATGCTGGTCATGGCGCGCACCGATCCGTCGGTGCCGTGGCGGCGCGGCGTCTCCTTCTTCATCGTGCCGACCGACACGCAAGGCTATCGCTGCATCCGCGTCATGGACAAGCTCGGCCTGCGTCCAAATCCGAACACCGAAGTGGTCTTCGAGAATTGCCGCATTCCCGCCGACAATCTTCTCGGCCCGCTGAATGGCGGTCTCGCGCTGCTCGCCAGATACGGCATGGGCTCCAAGGTGAAGGAAGGCGTCAAATCGCTCGGCGCGGCGCGCGCCGCCTTCGAGGAAGCCGTCGCCTTCGCGAAGACCCGCGTCCAGGGCGGCAAGAAGATCATCGAGCATCAGTCGATCCGTCATCGCCTCGTCGAGATGGCCGGCGATATCGAGATGTGCCGCTCGCTCTGCTGGCGGGCCGGCTGGTCCTGCGACCACGATCCTTCCGGCGGCCTCAAGCTGCAGACCATGGCCAAGACCAAGACTTGCGAGATGGCGGCGAAGGTGACGGTGCAGGCGCTGGAGATCTTCGGCGGCTATGGCGTGCTGAAGGAAAATCCCGTCGAGAAATTCGTTCGCGACGCGGTCACCATGCTGCACACGACCGGCGGCAGCGATGCGCTTCGCGACGGCCTCGCCGACCTTCTCTTCCCCGTGCCGTCATGAGCGTCAGGCTGCTCTTCGGCGGCGACGTCGCGATCCTCCGCGATGCGCCGGAGAATCCCTTCGGCGATCTGACGACGCATATCCGCAACGCCGATCTCGCCATCGCCAATCTCGAATTCGCGCTGTCGGATCGCGGCACGGCCCTACGCGGCAAGATCTATCCGCATAAAAGCCCGGCTTCGGTTCTGGCCTCGCTCAAGGACGCCGGCTTCAACGCCTTCAACCTCGCTAACAACCATCTCCTCGACTATGGCGAGGAGCCGCTGCTCGACACGCTCGATGCGCTGGACGGCGCCGGCATCTTGCGCTTCGGCGCCGGCCGCAGCCTCGCCGAGGCGGAAGCGCCGGTGATCGTCGAGCACGGCGGCCTCCGCATCGGACTTCTCGGCGTGACGACGACACTGCCGACCGGCTTCGCCGCCACCGCCGAGCAGCCCGGCGTCAATCCGCTCCGCGTCGCGACCGCCTGGCGGGCGGCAGTGAGCCTCATCGAATATCCGGGCACGGCACCGGTCATCGAGACGAACCCGGTCGCGGAAGATCTCGAGCGGCTGGTGTCATCGATCGAGAAGCTCAAGGTCCGCACCGACCTCGTCCTCGTCTATGTCCATTGGGGCACGTCGATGACCGAGCGCGTCCACGACTTCCAGCGCAAGATTGCCGAAGCGGCGATCGAGGCCGGCGCGTCGGCGGTGTTCGGCGGCCATCAGCACGTCGTCTCGGGCGTCGAATTCATCAAGGGCCGGCCGGTGATCCACGGGCTCGGCAACCTCGTCTTCGATTTCGAAGCGCCCTTCTTCACCGACGCGACGCGGCGGACGCTGGTCTTCACCGCCGAACTGACCCGCGATGGCCTCACCGACTGCCGCCTCATCCCGTGCCGCACCGGCGTCAACGCACCAGTCGAGATCCTGACCTCGCTGGTCGGCGAAGGCGCCCAGATCGCCGACACTGTTCGCCGTCTGTCGGAGCCCTTCGGGACGAAAGTGACGGCTGGGGCGCGGGGGATTTCGATCGGGCCGGGTTAGAGGTTGGCCCTATGGGGCCGCCTCGTCCTTCGAGGCTCGCTTCGCTCGTTCCTCAGGATGAGGCGGAACTGACGCTGTCGGGGCGAATACTGAAAACGGAGTTGCTTCTCGATCCTCATCCTGAGGTGCGAGGGCCACAAGAGATCGAGTCCGGGAAGGAAGAAAATCCCGAGCCTCGAAGGACGAGGATCGAGCCGAGGCGCTGTTTGCGCCAAGGCTCAACAAAGGCTCCTACGAAATCGTCTGCCCCGTCTTCTTCCAGTCGGCGAGGAAGGCCTCCAGGCCCTTGTCGGTGAGCGGGTGCTTGACGAGGCTCTTGATGACGGCAGCCGGGATCGTCGCGACGTCGGCGCCGGCGAGGGCAGCTTCCTTGACGTGGTTCTGGGTGCGGATCGAGGCGGCGAGGATCTCGGTGGTGAGGTTCGGGTAGTTGTCGTAGATCGTCCGGATCTCGTGGATCAACTCCATGCCGTCGAGGCCGATATCGTCGAGGCGACCGATGAAGGGCGAAATGAAGGTAGCGCCGGCCTTGGCGGCGAGCAGCGCCTGCGCCGCCGTGAAGCAAAGCGTGACATTGACCATGTGGCCGCGCTGCGACAGCGCCCGGCAGGCCTTGAGGCCGTCCCAGGTGAGCGGCACCTTCACGGCGACATTCTTGGCAATGGCCGCGAGCTTGGTGCCCTCGTTCATCATGCCGTCGAAATCGGTGGCGGCGACCTCGGCCGAAACCGGACCTTCGACGATCGCGCAGATTTCCGCGATGACTTCCTTGATCGGCCGGCCGGACTTGGCGATCAGAGACGGGTTGGTGGTGACGCCATCGAGGAGGCCGGTCTCGGCCAGTTCCCGGATCTCGGCGACGTCGGCCGTATCGACGAAGAATTTCATGGCGATTTCCTCTTGCGGCCGAACGGGACTCCGTGGCCGGTTCCGGGCTTCCCTTTAGCCGAAACCGGGCCCATCGTCAGCCGTTTTCGGGCAAAAGGATTCGGCCGACGTGGCGGGCGACAGAGTCATTTCCGTCATGGTGCCGGTCGCTGTGGAAGCTCCCTATACATATAGGGCGCCCGCCGAATTCGACCTCCGGCCGGGCGACATTGTCGCGGTGCCGCTGGGGCCCCGCGACGTGATCGGCGTCGTCTGGGATGATCCGCCGGACCCGACCATCGGCCATAACCGGCTGCGGCCCGTCGCCGCGAAATATGACGCGCCGCCGGTGCCCGAAGCCGTCCGCCGCTTCGTCGACTGGGTGGCGAACTACACCCTCGCCCAGCGCGGCATGGTGCTGCGCATGGTCCTGCGGGCGCCGGGCGGGCTGGCGCCCGAAAACCCGATTGCCGGCGTGCGCCGGGCCGGGGCCGATCCGGAGCGCATGACGGCGGCGCGGAAGCGCGTCCTCGATCTCCTCGACGGCGACCTTGCCTGGTCGAAATCCGGCTTGGCCGCCGCCGCCGGGGTCTCGTCGAGCGTCGTTCAGGGCCTCGTCGATGGCGGCGTGCTGGAGCTGATTGAAATCCCGGCTAGGCCGGCAGCGTTGCCGCCTGATCCCGATTTTGCCGAAACGGTTCTCAATATCGAGCAGGCGGAAGCGGCCGATCATCTCCGCAAGGCGGTTGAGGCCAATGCCTATTCCGTGACGCTGCTCGACGGCGTCACCGGCTCCGGCAAGACGGAAGTCTATCTCGAAGCCGTTGCGGCGGCGCTGAAGGCGGGCAAGCAGGCGCTGGTGCTGGTGCCGGAGATCGGCCTCACCACGGATTTCCTCGACCGGTTCGCGCTCCGCTTCGGCTGCCGGCCGGCGGAGTGGCATTCCGAGGTGCCGCCACGCATGCGCGAGAAGGTCTGGCGGGGTGTGGCGACCGGCGAGGTCCGGGTCGTGGCCGGTGCCCGCTCCTCGCTGTTCCTGCCCTTCGCCGAGCTCGGGCTGATCGTCGTCGATGAGGAGCACGACCTCGCCTACAAGCAGGAGGACCGGGTCTTCTACAACGCCCGCGACATGGCGGTGGTGCGCGGCCATCTTGCCGGCTTCCCGGTGGTACTGTCCTCGGCGACGCCCTCGGTCGAATCGCGGGTCAATGCCGATGCCGGCCGCTACCGCCGGATCGTGCTCACCGATCGCTACCGCGCCGCGAAGCTGCCGGAAATCACGGCGATCGGCATGCGCGGCAACCCGCCCGAGCGCGGCCGCTTCATCGCGCCGGGGCTGGTCGCGGCGATCGGCGAGACGCTCGCCGCCAAGGAGCAGGCGCTTCTCTTCCTGAATCGGCGCGGCTATGCGCCGCTGACGCTCTGCCGGCACTGCGGCCATCGCTTCCATTGCCCGAATTGCTCGACCTGGCTGGTCGAGCATCGCTTCCGCGGCATCCTGATGTGCCACCATTGCGGCCATACCGAACCGCGGCCGGAGGCCTGCCCGGCCTGCGGCGAGGAAAACAGCCTGGTCGCCTGCGGGCCGGGTGTCGAGCGGCTCGGCGAGGAGGTGCGCGAGCGCTTCCCCGAAGCGCGGGTCATCGTCATGTCGAGCGACATCCTCGGCGGGGTGAAGCGGCTACGGATGGAACTCCAGTCGATCGCCAAGGGCGAGGTCGACATCGTCATCGGCACGCAGCTCGTCGCCAAAGGCCATAATTTCCCGCTCCTGACCCTGGTCGGCGTGGTCGACGGCGATCTCGGCCTGGCGCGGGGCGACATGCGGGCCGCCGAGAGGACCTTCCAGCTCCTCAGCCAGGTCACCGGCCGGGCGGGCCGGTCGGGCGGCGCCAGCCGGGCCTTTCTCCAGACCTTCGCCCCCGAGCATCCGGTGATGCGGGCGATTGTCGCGGGGGACCGCGAAGCCTTCTATTCGCGGGAGATCGCCGAGCGCCGCGATGCGCAACTGCCGCCTTTCGGCCGGCTCGCCGGCATCGTCGTTTCCGGCCCCGACCGGCCCTCGGCGCAATCCTACGCGAACGCCTTCCGCCGCGCCGCGCCGGAGCGGCCGGATATCGCCGTGCTTGGCCCGGCCGAAGCGCCGCTTGCTGTTATCCGCGGGCGCAGCCGCTTCCGCCTCCTCGTGCAGGCGCCGCGCAGCGCCGATCTCCAGTCATGGCTTCGCGCCTGGCTGGCGGCGGCGCCGGCACCGCGCGGTGGCGTGCGCGTGCAGGTCGACGTCGATCCGCAGAGCTTCCTCTGAAACGTACCAAAAGCCGCAGAAACGAGGCCGTCCGCCGTATTGCCCTCCCACAATCGCTGTGTTATCCAACCGGCGAATTTCGGGGCGGGGCCGGTCTGCATTCGTTGCGGCGGGCCCTCGAAAGACAATCCGTTCAAGGCCTTAGAATTCGGGCCGAGCCACATCCGGGGCTTGGACCGCGCGTCGGAGAACTGGGATCAGGTGGCGGACACGACCTCTCTTTCATCAGGCGTTGCAGATCGCTACGCAAACGCCCTTTTCGAACTCGCCAACGAGGCCGGCAGCCTCGATTCGGCCGAGAGGGACCTCAAGAATTTCGCCGCTCTCATCGCTGAAAGCGCCGATCTGAAGCGGCTGGTCAACAGCCCGGTCTTCTCCGCCGACGATCAGTTCCGCGCCGTTTCCGCGGTGCTCGAAAAGGCCGGCATCGGCGGCCTCACCGCCAATCTTATCAAGGTCGCCGCGAAGAACCGGCGGCTTTTCGTCGTTCCCGCCATGATCACCGCCTTCGGTCGCAGCCTTGCCCGCCATCGCGGCGAGGTCACCGCCGAGGTTACCAGCGCCGAGCCGCTTTCCGACAAGCATGTCGGCGAGCTCAAGGCCGCGCTGAAGGCCTCGCTCGGCAAGGATGTGGCGCTCGAGACCACGGTCGATCCGTCCCTGATCGGCGGGCTGATCGTCAAGGTCGGCAGCCGCATGATCGACGGGTCGCTTCGCACCAAACTCAATTCACTCAAGCTCGCTATGAAAGAGGTCGGCTGATGGATATCCGGGCCGCTGAAATTTCCGCGATCCTCAAGGATCAGATCAAGAATTTCGGCCAGGAGGCCGAGGTCTCCGAAGTCGGACAGGTGCTCTCGGTCGGTGACGGCATCGCCCGCATCTACGGCCTCGACAATGTCCAGGCCGGCGAGATGGTCGAGTTCCCCGGCGGCACCCGCGGCATGGCCCTCAACCTCGAAAACGACAATGTCGGCGTCGTCATCTTCGGCTCGGACCGCGAGATCAAGGAAGGCGACACCGTCAAGCGGACCGGCGCCATCGTCGACGTGCCGATCGGCAAGGGCCTGCTCGGCCGCGTCGTCGACGCGCTCGGCAACCCGATCGACGGCAAGGGCCCGATCAAGTCCGACACCCGCTCGCGCGTCGACGTGAAGGCGCCCGGCATCATTCCGCGCCGCTCGGTGCATGAGCCGATGCAGACCGGCCTCAAGGCGATCGACGCGCTCATCCCAGTCGGCCGCGGCCAGCGCGAACTGATCATCGGCGATCGCCAGACGGGCAAGACCGCCGTCGCGCTCGACGCGATCCTCAATCAGAAGTCGATCAACGAGAGCGGCGACGAGTCGAAGAAGCTCTATTGCGTCTACGTCGCCGTCGGCCAGAAGCGCTCGACGGTCGCCCAGTTCGTGAAGGTTCTCGAGGAAAACGGGGCGCTCGACTACACGATCGTCGTCGCCGCGACCGCCTCCGACGCGGCCCCGATGCAGTTCCTGGCGCCCTTCTCCGGCTGCACCATGGGCGAGTATTTCCGCGACAACGGCATGCACGCGCTGATCATCTATGACGATCTGTCGAAGCAGGCCGTGGCCTACCGCCAGATGTCGCTGCTGCTGCGCCGTCCGCCGGGCCGCGAAGCCTATCCGGGCGACGTGTTCTACCTGCATTCGCGCCTGCTCGAGCGCGCCGCCAAGCTCAATGCCGACAACGGCTCGGGCTCGCTCACCGCGCTGCCGATCATCGAGACGCAGGCAAACGACGTCTCTGCCTATATCCCGACCAACGTGATCTCGATCACCGACGGCCAGATCTTCCTCGAGACCGACCTGTTCTACCAGGGCATCCGCCCGGCCGTGAACGTCGGCATCTCGGTGTCGCGCGTCGGTTCGGCCGCCCAGATCAAGGCGATGAAGCAAGTCGCCGGCACCATCAAGGGCGAGCTCGCGCAGTATCGCGAGATGGCCGCCTTTGCGCAGTTCGGCTCGGATCTCGACGCGGCGACGCAGCGCCTTCTCAACCGCGGCGCCCGCCTCACCGAGCTCCTCAAGCAGCCGCAATTCTCGCCGCTGAAGGTCGAGGAGCAGGTCGCGGTCATCTTCGCCGGCGTGAACGGCTATCTCGACAAGCTGCCGGTCAGCAAGGTCGGCGATTTCGAGCGCGGCTTCCTGTCGTTGCTGCGCACGGAGCACAAGGACCTGCTCGGCGAGATCAGCGACAAGCGCGAGCTCACCGACGGCATCCGCGAGAAGCTCCGCGCGACGGCCGACGCTTTCGCAAAAGTCTTCGCCTGAGGCGATTTTCGGGAACAGGTGACTAGCCGGCCATGCCGAGCCTAAAAACACTTCGCAACCGTATCGCCTCGGTCAAGGCGACGCAGAAGATCACCAAGGCCATGCAGATGGTCGCGGCCTCGAAGCTTCGCCGCGCCCAGGCGGCGGCCGAAGCGGCGCGTCCCTATTCGGCGCGGATGGCGGCAGTGCTCGGCAACCTCGCCGCAACCGCCGGTTCGAGCGCCGGTGCGCCGCGGCTCCTGGCCGGCACCGGCGCCGACCAGAAGCATCTGCTCCTCGTCTGCACCGCCGATCGCGGTCTGTGCGGCGCCTTCAACTCGTCGATCGCCCGTCTTGCCCGCGACCATGCCAACCGGCTGATGGCCGAAGGCAAGGAGGTCAAGTTCCTCTGCGTCGGCAAGAAGGGCTACGACGCGCTCCGCCGGCTCTTCGCCAAGCAGATCATCGACGTGATCGAGCTGCGCGCCATCAAGCAGATCTCCTTCGCCGACGCCGACGCGATCGGCAAGCGGGTGCTGGCGCTGTTCGAGGCCGGCGAGGTCGACGTTTGCACGCTGTTCTATGGCGAGTTCAAGTCGGTCATCTCGCAGGTGCCGACCGCGCGCCGCCTGATCCCGGCCGATGCCGGTTCGGCCGTGGCGCCGGCCGCGGGTGCCGCGAGCTACGAATACGAGCCGGACGAGGAAGCGATCCTCGCCGATCTCCTGCCGCGTAACCTTTCGGTCCAGATTTTCCGGGCGCTGCTCGAGAATGTCGCCTCGGAACAGGGCGCCAAGATGAGCGCCATGGACAGCGCGACGCGCAATGCCGGCGACATGATCAACCGCTACACGCTGCTCTATAACCGCAGCCGCCAAGCGCAGATCACCAAGGAACTCATCGAGATTATTTCGGGCGCCGAGGCGCTCTGAGACCAGATTGCAAGAGGACAAGATCATGGCGAATGCGACCACTGCGAACGTCAAGGGCGTTTCCGGCCGGGTGACCCAGGTCACCGGCGCGGTCGTCGACGTCCAGTTCGACGGCAACCTTCCGGCGATCCTGAACGCGCTCGAGACCCAGAACGGCAAGAACCGCCTGGTCCTCGAAGTCGCCCAGCATCTCGGCGAGAACACGGTGCGCACGATTGCCATGGACACGACCGATGGTCTGGTGCGCGGCCAGGAAGTCACCGATACGGCCGAACCGATCATGGTGCCGGTCGGCCCGGAAACGCTCGGCCGCATCATCAACGTCATCGGCGAGCCGGTCGACGAGGCCGGCCCGGTCAAGACCCAGCAGCGCCGCGCCATCCACCAGCCGGCTCCCACCTATGTCGAGCAGTCGACCGACGCGCAGATCCTGGTCACCGGCATCAAGGTCGTCGATCTTCTCGCGCCTTACGCCCGCGGCGGTAAGGTCGGCCTGTTCGGCGGCGCCGGCGTCGGCAAGACCGTCATCATTCAGGAACTGATCAACAACATCGCCAAGGCCCATGGCGGCTATTCGGTGTTCGCCGGCGTCGGCGAGCGCACCCGCGAGGGCAACGACCTCTATCACGAGTTCATCGAATCGGGCGTCAACAAGAAGGGCGGCGGCGAAGGCTCCAAATGCGCCCTCGTGTTCGGCCAGATGAACGAGCCGCCGGGCGCCCGCGCCCGCGTCGCGCTGACCGGCCTGACGGTCGCCGAATATTTCCGCGACCAGGGCCAGGACGTTCTGTTCTTCGTCGACAACATCTTCCGCTTCACGCAGGCGGGCTCGGAAGTGTCGGCGCTCCTCGGCCGCATTCCTTCGGCGGTGGGCTACCAGCCGACGCTCGCTACCGACATGGGCGCGCTGCAGGAGCGCATCACCACCACGCAGAAGGGCTCGATCACCTCGGTGCAGGCGATTTACGTGCCGGCCGACGATTTGACCGATCCGGCGCCGGCCGCCTCCTTCGCCCATCTTGACGCGACCACCGTGCTGTCGCGCTCGATCGCCGAAAAGGGCATCTATCCGGCCGTCGATCCGCTCGACTCGACCTCGCGCATGCTGTCCGCCGCCGTCGTCGGCGAAGAGCATTACAATGTCGCCCGCCAGGTCCAGCAGATCCTGCAGCGCTACAAGCAGCTCCAGGACATCATCGCCATTCTCGGCATGGACGAGCTTTCGGAAGAGGACCGGCTGACCGTGTCGCGCGCCCGCAAGGTCGAGCGCTTCCTGTCGCAGCCCTTCCATGTCGCCGAAATCTTCACCGGCGCGCCGGGCGTGTTCGTCGACCTGGCCGATACGATCAAGGGCTTCAAGGCGGTCTGCAACGGCGAGTATGACCACCTGCCCGAGCCGGCCTTCTACATGGTCGGCACGATCGAGCAGGCCATCGAAAAGGCCAAGAAGCTCGCCGCCGAAGCGGCATAACGTATCCGACAGGAGGCTCCCATGAACGGCAAGGTCATCTTCCTGCTCGGGGGCCTCATCATCGGCGCGCTGGTCGGCTATGTGACCCGCCCCGAATCGGCCGAGATCACGCTCGGGCCGCTTTCGATCGAGGTCCAGGGCGACCGGGCGGCACGAGGCGACGGGCCGCTGACCAGCGGCCAGTGGCAGCATATGGCGATCTTCACGGCGATCGGCGGGATCATCGGGCTTGGCGCCGGGCTCGCTACAGGCCGGCGGGCCTGAGAGACTTTTTATTTTCGCAATGTCGAACGGAAAACCGGTTTCCATTTTTCCTGACATTGCTTGAGGAACGGGACATGGCCGAAGCGTTTCAATTCGAACTGGTCGCGCCTGAGCGGCTGCTGATGTCGGAAACCGTCGACCAGGTCGTCGTGCCGGGCTCGGAAGGCTATTTCACGGTGCTGAAGGGCCATGCGCCTTTCATGTCGACGATGCGGCCGGGCGTGGTGGACGTAACGCCGGCCGGCGGTGGTGCTGCTCAGCGCATCTTCGTGCGCGGCGGCTTCGCCGATGTCAGCAATGAAGGCCTGACGATCCTCGCCGAGCAGGCGATCCCGCTCGCCGAGATCGACGGCGAGACGCTCGCCCGCGAAGTGAAGAACGCGGAAGAAGACGTTGCCGACGCCAAGGACGGCGCCACCAAGGATGCCGCCGAACTCCGCCTCAATCAGCTCAAGGAAGTTCAGGCCGCGGTTTCGGGCGAGCGCTCGTCGGCTCACTAGGCCTTGTTCGGGATATCCCGGAAGGCCGCGACGACGTCCTCATAGACGGCCCGCTTGAAGGGCACGATCAGCCCGGGCAGGCGCTCGAGCTTCTCCCAGCGCCAGGATGAGAATTCCGCCTTGTGCTTGCCGCCGCCGGGGTGGAGCACGTCGATCTCGCTATCCTTGCCCTCGAAGCGCAGCGCGAACCATTTCTGCTTCTGGCCGCGATAGCGCCCTTTCCAGGATTTGCCGACCAGATCCGTGGGCAGGTCGTAGGTCAGCCAGCCCGGTGCTTCCCGGATCAGGCTCGCCTTGTCGATCGAGGTCTCCTCGTAAAGCTCACGAAGTGCGCCGGCATAGGGATCCTCGCCCTCGTCGAGGCCACCCTGCGGCATCTGCCACCAATGGCCTTCACCCTCACCCTCGGCGTCCTTGTCGGAGCGGTTGCCGGTCCAGACGAGACCGTCGCGGTTGAACAGCGCGATGCCGACGCAGGGCCGGTAGGGCAGGCGCTCGATGTCTTTCTGCTTCATGTGCGATCCGATGGGACGAGGGCGGTCAGGGGGACGATCTCGATGCCGCGACGGGCGGCGTCGCGGGCGAAGTCGACGATGCGTTCGATCGTGATCGGAAAGGCGCTGGCCGAGGCCACCGCGTAGCCGCGGCGCTTGGCGAGCGCCTCGATCTCGGCGAGACGCGCGTCGATCGCCTTGGCGTCGGTCTCGGCGTCGATGACCGCGTCGGCACGGATGAAGGGCGTCAGGCCCTTGGCGATCTGGTCGGCGCGGCTGGCGCCGGAGGAGCCGTCGTCGAAATAGAGAAGGCCGCGCTCGCCGACCTCGGCAAGGACCGGCCTCAGGGCCTCCTCGTCGCCGGTGAAGCGCGCGCCGAGATAGTTGGTGACGCCGACATAGGTCGTCAGCCGGCTCATCAGCCAATGCAGCCGGTCGAGATTCTCGTCCGCCGGTGCGTCGACGGTGAGCGTGTGCGGGCCGGGGTCGTTGCCGGGATAGCCGTAGGGCTCGAGCGGCACCTGGAGGAGCACCTCATGGCCGGTGTCGCGGGCCCGGGCGAGAAGCCGGGGCAGGTCTTTGGAATAAGGCGCGAAGGCCAGCGTGACCTCGCCCGGCAGTTCCTCGATCGCCGTGTTGCTGCCGTCGCGGGCGACGCCGATGCCGCCGACGACGATGGCGATGCGGCTCGCCGAGCCGGCCGGCGGCTCGGCGGGGCGGGCATAGGCATCCATCGGGCGCATCCCGTCCGGGCCGATGCGCGGCAGCAGGCCATGCTCGCCATCCTCGACGAGCTCTTCGATCGGCGCCGTCGCCAGCCGGATCGGCGGTGCGGCGGAGGGGTCGGTGATGACGACTTCGCCAGTATCGAGATCGCTCAGACCGCCGTCCGGGACGGCTTCGATCAGGCCGGGGCTGCCCGGCGGGAAGATCTTCGTCGCCTTGGCCAGGGGCTTGGCCGGCGTCGCGTCGGCCGCGACCGTCATGGTCTCGCCCGGTATCGGCGCGGTCATGTAGCGGACCGCTCCGATCGCCGCGATCGCCGCAAGCAGCGCGGCGGCGGTCGCATAGATGAGTGGACGGCGGCGCGACGACCGACGCTCTCCGGGCAGGCCGAGAGGCTTGGTCAGTTCGTCGTCGGGCATCGCCTCGCTGCCTCTCTTCGCAAGACCGGCGGCACTGGGCCGCCGGTCTGCATCGCGAATCTTACGTCCGAAAGCCTAGTTCGGAATGCCACGTTCCGGGTCGGGCGGGAAGGCGCTGTTGACCTTGATGCCGCGCAGGAGGTCGAGGGCATGGTTGAGCTGCTTGTCGTCCTTGGGGTCCGGCGGGACATAGGCGAGCGAGCCCGACTCTTCCTTGCCTTCCTCGGCGGTTTCGCCGGTCAGGTGGCCGCGAAGGCTGGCTTCGCCGCGCGGCTCGATCGCGGTCTGCTGGGCCGCGAGTTCCGGCGGCAGTTCCTGGATCACCTCGATGTCGGGATCGATGCCCTTGGCCTGGATCGAGCGGCCGGACGGCGTGTAGTAGCGCGCCGTGGTCAGCCGCAGCGCGCCGTTCGAGCCGAGCGGGATGATCGTCTGGACCGAACCCTTGCCGAAGGAGCGCGTGCCGACGATCGTTGCGCGGCCGTGGTCCTGGAGGGCGCCGGCGACGATTTCCGAGGCCGAGGCCGAGCCACCATTGACCAGAACGACGACCGGCTTCTTGTGGGTCAGGTCGCCGGCATTGGCGCTGTGGCGCTGGGTCTCCTCGGCATGCCGGCCGCGGGTGGAGACGATCTCGCCACGGTCGAGGAAAGCGTCGGAGACGGCGATCGCCTGGTCGAGCAGGCCGCCGGGATTGTTGCGCAGGTCGATGACGTAGCCCTTGACCTTGGCCGCCCCGACATCCTTCTCGATCGTCTCGACGGCTTCCTTGAGGCCGTCAAAGGTCTGCTCGTTGAAGGTCGTGACGCGGACGTAGCCGACCTCGCCCTCGACGCGGGAGCGGACCGAGTGGATGGTGATGATGTCGCGGACGAGACGGACATCGAAGGGCTTCTCGACGCCCTTGCGGACGATGCCGAGGATGATCGGCGTGTTGACGTCGCCGCGCATCCGGTCGACGGCCTGGTTGAGGTTCAGGCCCTGAATGCTTTCGCCGTCGAGCGAGACGATGATGTCACCGGCAAGGATGCCGGCGCGCGCCGCCGGGGTATCGTCGATCGGCGAGACCACCTTGATGATCCCTTCCTCCATCGTGACCTCGATGCCGAGCCCGCCGAACTTGCCGCTCGTCTGGACCTGCATGTCCTTGAAGTCCTTGGAGCTGAGATAGCTCGAATGCGGATCGAGCGAGGTCAGCATCCCGTCGATGGCCGTTTCGATCAGGGCCGTGTCGTCGGGGCTCTCGACGTAGTCGGCGCGGACGCGCTCGAAGACGTCGCCGAAGAGATTGAGTTGCCGATAGGTGTCGGACGCGGCCGCGATGGCCGATCCGCCGGCGAGAAGTCCCGACTGGGTGAGCGATATGGCACCGAAAGCGCCCATCGCGACACCGGCGAGTAGCAAAGTAGCCTTGCGCATTATCCGCCAACCTTCTGGTCACTTGAATCGGCCCACCACGGAGCCGAATCGATGGAATTCCCGTTTTTCCGAAATTCGATATAGAGCACGGGCTGGGCAGCGCCTATGTCCACGGGGCCGGCACTTGCAAGCCGCGGTGTCGCCATCGCCGCGACCGGCTCACCCGCCAGAACGAACTGCCCGAGCTGGACATCGATGCGCTCCATGCCGGCCAGGAGGACATGATAGCCACCGCCGGCGTTTATGATCAAGAGTTGCCCGTAGCTGCGGAACGGGCCGGCATAGACGACCCAGCCGTCGGCCGGCGAACTCACCTGGGCGCTGGCGCGGGTCGAGAGCGAAATACCCTGCGCAGTGCCGCCGAGATCGTCGCGGTCGCCGAAACGCTTGACTTCGCGGCCGTTGACCGGCTGCGGCAGAAGTCCCTTGGCCTCGGCGAAGGCAACGGCCGGCGCCATGCGCCCGGCGCTGCCAAGCGAGGTCGGCGGCGCCGAATCGGGGGCGCTTTCGATGGCCGCATCCGATTTATCGGCCTCGGCCGAGGCCTTGGCGGATGCCGCGATCTCCTTCTCCATCATGGCGATGAGGTCGCGGAGGCTGACGGCCTGCTCGGCCAATGCGGCGGCTTTGCGCTGTTCCTCGGCGAGCGCCACTTCGGAGGCGGCGCGGCGGGCCCGCTTTTCCTCGAGCAGAAGCCTGATTCGCGTCCGATCCTCGGCCAATGAGGTCGCGTCGGCGCGCAGGCGGTCGCGTTCGCGGCCGATTTCGGAACGCAGCGCTATCAATTGTTTGAGATCGGCCGTCAATTCCAGCGCGGCGCCGCGCAGCGTCGGGACCACGGCGCCGAGCAGGATCGCGCTGCGCACCGAGGCCAGCGCATCCTCCGGCCGCACGAGAAGGGCCGGGGGCGGGCGGTGGCCCATCCGCTGCAGCGCGGCCAGCACCTCCGCCAGCACGCCGCGGCGTTCGACCAGCGAGGCCCGGATCTCGGCCTCATTGTTGGAAAGGGCGCCCATGCGCTGCTCGGTCTTCTCGATCTCGCCTTCCAGCGCCTGGACCCGCTTGCCGGTGCCGATCAGCGTCTGGTTGAGCGTCGCATTGTCCTTGTCGAGCGCCTCGATCTCGGCCCGGAGTTCGCCCTGCCGCCCTTCGGTCAGCGCGATGTCGCGGGCGATCGCGTCGAGCTCGGCCTTGCGGGCCTCGCGCGCTTCCGGCGACAGCGGTTCGCTGTCCTGAGCGTAGGCCGGCGACGGAACAGCCGCCAGCGGACCGCCAAAGCTCGCAATCAAAGCGAGGGCGGCGGCCTTCAGGACGACAGTGTCGGCCAAGGCAGCTCGGGGAAAAGTCAAAAAGCCTTCTGTCCGGCGCAGACGCGGCGCGTCTGATTCACGAGCATCACAGCGATCTCGGTAATTTTCCGTCAAAATGCGGCCGAAGAGCGGCTTCCTATCGTCTTTAATCGCGATGGTAAGGATGGCCGGAGAGGATCGTCACGGCCCGGTAGAGCTGTTCCCAGAGCATCAGCCGCACCATCTGATGCGGCCAGGTCATGGCGCCGAAGGCGAGCGTCAGTTCGGCCCGGTCGAGGATCGCCTGTCCGTGTCCGTCGGCGCCGCCGATGGCGAAGACGATTTCCTCCTTGCCGGCATCGCGCCATTTGCCGAGCCTTTCGGCGAAGGCGCGGCTGTCGAGGACCCGGCCATGCTCGTCGAGCGCGACGAGCACCGATTTCGGCGACAGCACGCCGGCTAGTTCTGCGGCTTCCTGATCCTTGCGGACGGTGCTGGAACTGCCCCGGCTCTCGGTGAACTCGCGGCTGTCGAAGGAGAGGCCGATCTTGCGGCCGGCGGCATCGGCACGGCTTTTCAGGCGCTCGGCGATATCGCGCTCGGGTCCGGCCTTCAGACGGCCGATCGCAGCGATCTTTATCTTCATCGCGGTGTCGGCAACGCTGCCGGCAGGCCCGGTGCCGTCAGACGGCGATCGGGCCGGCGGGGTGCTCGGCGCGCCACATCTTCTCGATATTGTAGAAGGACCGGACTTCCGGGCGGAAAATATGGACGATGATGTCGCCGGCGTCGATCAGGACCCAGTCGCAATGCGGCATGCCGGCGACCCGGATATCCTGGCCTCCGGCAGTCTTGAGGTCCTCGACAACGCGGTCGGCGATGGCACCCACATGCCGCTGCGATCGGCCGGTGGCGACGACCATATGGTCGCTCATCGACGATTTACCGGTGATGTCGATCGAAACGGTTTCCTCGGCCTTGGATTCGTCCAGACTTTCGAGGATCACCTTGAGGGCGTCGGGGGCCGCCAGTTCGCGGCGGACGGACGCTAAACGGGGCGAGCGAGCTGGCGCTTGCCCGGCACGGGTGGCTGTAGTCAGCGTTCGATCCCTTCCTTCTGACCCTTCAGGCCAGCAATACGCCGTCCTTCCATCCGGGTCGACTAGTACCGCCACGGCGGTACGCCTTAAAGATAGGCACCGGAGGGTGACGCTTTCAAGACGTGGATCGCGGTTTCCTTAAGGCCCGGAGTTGCGTCGAGGACAGCGGGATGTGGGGCCGCGACAGGAAAGTCCAGGCAGGCGGGGCCTCGGAGGCGAGATTTGCCGCCGCCTGTTCGGGCAGGCGCCAGGCCGCGAGCGAATGTGCCGCGGGGCCGGCGAGCGCCTTCAGGGCAAGGCCCGGGCGGTTGAAAATGGCGATCGGAACGCTTGCCGCGATCGTCTGCCAGTCCTTCCAGCGGTGGAACTGGGCGAGATTGTCGGCGCCCATCATCCAGACGACGGAGACCCCGGCGAGCCGCGGCAGCAGCCGGCGCAGCAGCTCGGCCGTGTAATTGGTACCGAGCGTCGCCTCGATGCCGGTGACGCGGATGCGCGGATGGTTCGCCACGAGGCGGGCAGCGCGGACGCGGCGGTCGAGATCCTCCGACGGCGCGGTCGATTTCAGCGGGTTTTGCGGCGACACCAGCCACCACACCTGGTCGAGGCCGAGGGCGCGCAGCCCGACCAGGCTGACCTGGCGGTGACCCTCATGGGCGGGGTCGAAGGAGCCGCCGAAAATGCCGACGCGCATTCCCGGGAAATGCAGAGGGAGCGCGACCGTGTCGCTGGCCGGTGATTCTTGCATCAGCCAGGCGGCTCAGGGCCGGATCTGGCCGCTGCCGCGCAGCCGGTATTTGAAGCTGGTCAGCTGCTCGACGCCGACGGGGCCGCGCGCATGCATCTTGCCGGTCGCGATGCCGATCTCGGCACCCATGCCGAACTCGCCGCCATCGGCAAACTGGGTCGAGGCGTTGTGAAGCACGATGGCGCTGTCGACACGCGACAGGAAGCGCTCGGCGGCGTCCTTGTCGCCGGTGACGATCGCGTCGGTGTGGTGCGAGCCGTAGCGCTCGATATGGTCGATCGCGGCATCGACGCCGTCGACCAGCCTCACCGAAATGATCGCGTCGAGATATTCGGTCGACCAGTCGGCCTCGGTCGCCGGTTTGACATCGGCGACGGCGCGCCGCGTCTCGTCGTCGCCGCGGATCTCGCAGCCGGCTTTCTGCAGCGCTTCGACGAGCGGGCGAAGATGGGTGTCCGCGACGGCGCGGTCGACGAGCATGGTCTCGGCGGCGCCGCAGACACCGACGCGGCGCATCTTGGCGTTGACGACGATCGTCTCGGCCATCTTCAGATCGGCGGCGCGGTCGACATAGACGTGGTTGACGCCTTCGAGATGCGCGAACACCGGAACGCGGGCTTCCTTCTGGACGCGCTCGACGAGACTGCGGCCGCCGCGCGGCACGATCACGTCGATGGCGCCGCCGAGGCCCGACAGCATCTCGCCGACGGCGGCGCGGTCGCGGGTCGGCACGATCTGGATGGCGTCCTCGGGAAGGCCGGCGGCGGCGAGGCCTTCGGCCAGGCATTGGCGGATGGCGCTGCTCGAGCGGAACGAGTCGGAGCCGCCGCGCAGGATCGCGGCATTGCCCGCCTTCAGAGCGAGGGCGCCGGCGTCGGCCGTCACATTGGGCCGGCTCTCATAAATGATGCCGATGACGCCCAGCGGCGTGCGGACGCGTTCGATATGGAGGCCGTTGGGGCGATCCCATTCGGCGATGACAGTGCCGACCGGATCGGGCAGGGCGGCGATCTCCTCGATGCCCTTGACCATGCCGGCGACGCGCTCGGGCGTCAGCGTCAGGCGGTCGATGAAGGAGCCGGTGACGCCGGCGGTCCGGGCATTGGCGACATCGACCGCATTGGCGGCGAGGATAGCCGCCTCGTTGCGGCGGATGGCTGCCGCCATGCCGGCAAGGGCGGCATTCTTCTCGGCCGTGGTGGCGAGCGCCAGGCGGCGGGCAGCGGCGCGGGCGCGGTCGCCGATCGCCTGCATGCCTGCGGCAATATCGGAGAATTCGTCGGTTTCCGAGGCCAGACGCTGGGCGGCGGTCATAGGGTTTCCTTCCGGATCGGCCGGGCCGTTCCGCGTTGAGTGTTTCGCACGGCGGCGGGCCTATTGGCAACAATCCGGCTTTGCCGGCTACCCGGCTGGACTTCATCCGGGCGAGGCGTCAGAAGGGCCGGGAGGAAACGCCGCAAGAGAGAATCATGCCCGGTCGCGGCGCGCCAATCGCGGAACGCCAGAACATCCCGGCCGGAATCGGCCTGATGCTCCTCGGCTTCCTGCTGTTCTCGGCCAATGACGCGCTCGGCAAATATCTCGCCGGCACCTATTCGCCCGGCCAGATCCTCCTTTTCCGCAGCCTCTTTGCCCTCGCTTTTCTGGCGCCGGTCATCGCCAGGCGCGGCTATCGCGAACTGATCGGCCTCGAGCGCCCCTGGCTGCAGGTCTTCCGCCTGATCTGCGGAACGCTGGAGACCTTCCTGTTCTATTGGGCGGTCTCGGTGCTGCCGCTCGCCGATGCGATGACCTATTACCTCGCCGGCCCGATCTACGTGACCGTGATGGCGGCGCTGTTCCTCGGCGAGCGGGTGGGCTGGCGGCGCTGGCTGGCGGTGGCCGTCGGATTCGTCGGTGTCGTCGTTGCGCTCCAGCCGACCGCCGCCGCCTTTGGCGGCTACGCGCTCATCGCGCTTGCCGGCAGCATCATCTATGCGGTCTTCATCGCGATGACGCGATCGGTGCGCGGCACGCCGGATATCGCGCTCGCCTTCTGGCAATTCGCGGCGTCGCTGGTTGCCGGTGCGGTGACGGCGCCCTTCGGCTGGACGCCGCTCGCGAGCCCTGGCGATGTGCTGCTGATCGGCTGCCTCGGTTTGCTGGCGCTGGTCGCGATCCTCTGCGTCAACCGCTCGCTGATGCTGGCGCCGGCCTCCGTGGTCGTGCCCTACCAGAACACGCTGATCATCTGGGCGCTGGCCTTCAGTTATTTTTTCTTCGGCGACGTGCCAACCGTCAGCCGCCTGGTCGGCGCGGCGATCATCATCGCCGCCTGCCTCTACATCTTCTTCCGCGAGCAGAAAGTGGCGCGACGGCCGGAGCCGGATATCGTCGCCGGCCCCGGATCGTAGTTACTCGCCGCGCAGCGCCATGTCGTCGCGATGGATCATCTCGGCGCGGCCGGCATAGCCGAGGATCGCCTCGATCTCGCCGCTGTTGCGGCCGGCGATCCGTTCGGCGTCGGCGAGGTCGTAGGCAACCAAGCCGCGGCCGATCTCTTCGCCCTTCGGCCCCTTGATCGCCACCGCATCGCCGCGCTGGAAGCGGCCTTCGACGCGGCGGACGCCGGCCGGCAGCAGGCTCTTGCCCGCGCGCAGCGCCCGGATGGCGCCGTCGTCGATGACGAGCGCGCCCTTGGTTTCGAGATGGCCCGAGATCCAGGTCTTGCGCGCCGTAACGGGGTTGGCGTCGGCGAGGAACCAGGTGCAATTGGCGCCTTCCGAAATACGCCGGATCGGATGGAGCGGCTTGCCGCTGGCGATCACCATCGCCGTGCCGGCGGCGGTGGCGATCTTGCCGGCCTCGATCTTGGTCTGCATGCCGCCGCGCGACAGCTCCGAACCGGCGCTGCCGGCCATGGCTTCAATCTCGGGCGTAATCCGCTCGACGATCGGCAGGAGCTCGGCCTTCGGATCGAGGGCGGGGGGCGCCGAATAGAGGCCGTCGATGTCGGAGAGCAGGATCAGGAGATCGGCGCCCATCATGGTCGCGACGCGGGCGCCCAGCCGGTCATTGTCGCCATAGCGGATCTCGCTGGTGGCGACCGTGTCGTTCTCGTTGATGACCGGGATGGCGCCGAGACGCAGAAGCGTGGCGATGGTCGAGCGGGCGTTGAGGTAGCGCCGGCGCTCCTCAGTGTCGCCGAGAGTCAGCAGTATCTGGCCGGTGGTGAGTTGGTGGCCGTCGAAGGCTTCCGACCAGGCGCGCGCCAGTGCGATCTGGCCGATTGCCGCGGCGGCCTGGCTCTCCTCGAGCTTCAGCGCGCCGCGCGGCAGGCCGAGCACGCGCCGGCCGAGCGCGATGGCGCCCGAGGAGACGACGAGGATGTCGCGCTTGCCCGAGGCGAGACCGGCGAGATCGGCGACCAGGGCCGACAGCCAGTCGGTCTTGAGGCGGCCGCTCGCCTGGTCGACGAGCAGGGCCGAGCCGATCTTGACGACGATGCGGCGGAAAGCTTCGGGGGTGCGGGTCACGGCGAGGGCCGAATTATTGGGAACGGGCGAGGCGAGTTAGAGCCCGCTTTGCAGTTGGTTTGCAAGGGCTTGCGGAGTCACGGCCGCCAGGTTTCGACTTCCTCGGCCGGGACCTCGTTGGGGTCCGGTTCGGTCGCCGCATCGATCTGCCGGACCACCATGCGGAGCGCCGTCTCGACGCCTTGGCCGCTGACCGCGGACAGGAGCAGGGGCGTGTGGCCGACAGCCCGGGCGAGCTTCTTCTGCAGCTTGGTGATCTCGGCCTTGGGCAGCGCGTCGATCTTCGACAGCGCGACGATCTCCGGCTTCTCTTCGAGGCCGTTGCCATAGGCAGCGAGTTCGCCGCGGATGGTGCGGTAGGCGCCGGCCGGGTCTTCATTGGTCGCATCGATCAGATGCAGCAGCACGCGGCAGCGTTCGACATGGCCGAGGAAGCGGTCGCCGAGGCCGGCGCCTTCATGGGCGCCTTCGATGAGGCCGGGAATATCCGCCATGACGAAGCCGCGCCGGTCGATCTCGACGACGCCGAGATTGGGATGGAGCGTCGTGAAGGGATAGTCGGCGATCTTCGGCTTGGCCGCCGAAACGGCGGCGAGGAAGGTCGACTTGCCGGCATTGGGCAGGCCGACCAGGCCGGCATCGGCGATCAGTTTCAGGCGCAGCCAAAGCCAGCGCTCGATGCCTTCGAGGCCGGGATTGGCGCGGCGCGGCGCGCGGTTGGTCGAGGATTTGAAATGGGCGTTGCCGAAACCGCCATTGCCGCCTTCGGCGAGCCGCACGCGCTGGCCGAAGGCGGTCAGGTCGGCGATCAGCGTCTCGTTGTCTTCCTCGAAGATCTGCGTGCCGATCGGCACCTTCAGGACGACGTCATTTCCCTTGCCGCCGGCGCGGTCGCGACCCATGCCGTGGACGCCGGTCTGGGCCTTGAAATGCTGCTGATAGCGATAGTCGATGAGCGTGTTCAGGCCGTCGACGCATACGGCATAGACATTGCCGCCGTTGCCGCCGTCGCCGCCGTCGGGGCCGCCGAACTCGATGAATTTCTCACGCCGGAAGGAGACGGAGCCGCCGCCCCCGTCACCCGACCGGATGAAGATCTTTGCCTGATCGAGAAATTTCATCGTCTCTCTCCGGTTGACGGCGGTCAGGCCGCCGTCCCGTAATCCTTGTCCTGCCTGTCGCGCTTCGCGGCCGATGCGCCCCAGGCCCTGAGCGCCGTCCAGGTGCGCCGCTCCAGCGCGAAGCGCTCGACCGGAACGGCTCCGTTCAGGATCGGAAACCGCACCATGCCGGTCTCGCGAAACTGAAAGCCGCACTTCTCGATGACCCGCCGGGCGCGGTCGTTCATCACCCGGTTGGCGCACCACAATATGCCGATCCGCTGGTCGGCAAAGGCCCGGTCGACGATCGCCTGGCTCGCCTCGGTGCCGTAACCCTGGCCCCAATGCGGCTCGCCGATCCAGCAGGCGATCTCGGTCGCCGTCGGGCGATCGGTCCGCGGACCATACATCGCGGCGCCGATCAGGCGATCCCTGTCGCGGTCGATGACGACGAAAGCCTCGCCGGTCTCGCCTGTTGCCGGGGATGGGAGCGCCGCGAGATTCTCGGCGATCCGCCGCCCGGCGGAGAGGCTGGCGATCTCGGCGTCGTCATCGGCCCCGGGACGTCTGAGGCTGAGGCGCGACGTCTCGATCCTGAATCTAAGTTCCGATTCCTCGTCTTCCAGTCCGTCGGTCATGGCTTCCTCCGATCAGGCACGAAAAAGGGGAGATGGCGCCCCATCTCCCCTCTTCGAATTCCTGAAGTCGCCGGGTCGATGTGACGCCGGCAACTGAAGTCAGCCGGCTATTCTGCAGCCTCCATAGCCGGATTGACCGACACATAAGTGCGGCCGTTGGCTTTGGTGCGGAAGGCTACGGTGCCGTCGGTGACGGCAAAAATCGTATGGTCCCGGCCAAGGCCAACCCCGGTGCCGGGGCGCCACTTGGTGCCGCGCTGACGGATGAGGATGTTGCCGGAGATGACGCGCTCTCCGCCGAACTTCTTCACGCCGAGCCGCTGGCCGGCCGAATCGCGGCCGTTACGGGACGAGCCGCCTGCTTTCTTGTGAGCCATCGCGGTGTCTCCTTATTCCTGGTCTGCGCTCTTGGCGGCCTTGGCCTGGGGCTTCCGGGCGGGCTTCGCCGCTGCTTCGGTTTCGCCGGTCGCTTCGGCCGCTTTGCGCGGGGCGCGCTTCGGCTTGGCGGCGGCTTCGTCGCCCGTGGCTTCGACGGCCGGAGCCGCCTTCTTCATCTCGGGCTTGCGACCGTCGGTCAGGATCTCGGTGATCCGGACGATGGTCTGGTCCTGGCGATGGCCGCGTGTCCGCTTGGAGTTCTGCCGGCGGCGCTTCTTGAAGACGATGATCTTCGCGGTGCGCTTCTGGCCGACGATCTCGCCGGCGACGGCGGCGCCGGAAACCAGCGGGCTGCCGAGCGTGGTGTCGTTTTCGCCGCCGACGAGGAGAACCTCCTCGAAAGCAACGGTATCGCCGGCTTCGCCCGCGATCTTGGCAACCGCCACGAGGCCGCCGGGGGCGACCTTGTACTGCTTGCCGCCGGTCTTGATGACTGCGTACATTTGACTAATCCAGCTTTCGGCCTGGCCTGCATAAGCCAGCGCCAAGGCGTATCCATGAGGAAAAGCAAGGGCGCGGCCAAAAGACCGCGCCAATTCGGGCCGCACTATAGGGATGGCGCCTTCTCTGTCAAGGAAAGGCCGGCGCTTATAGCGGCAAACCGGCCCGTTTATCGTCTTGTTCGGCCCGGGGGCCATGTGTATGGTCCGCCCGCCGTCGACCGGCCCTAACGCGGAGAGGTGCCAGAGTGGTCGATCGGGACGGTCTCGAAAACCGTTGTGCGTGCAAGCGTACCGTGGGTTCGAATCCCACCCTCTCCGCCAATCCTCATTGATTTTGCTTGTTTTTTTATGTAATAGTGAGTCGCACCCATCATAGAACCCATCAAAACCGGTTTCCTGTAGCCGCCGATAGACCGTGCCCGAGAATTGTGCATTCCTCTGCTTTCCGAGCGTGAGGGTGCGCGGACTTGCGAAAGCTGCTGAAGCTCAAAGAATGGCTGACCGTCCCCGACGCAGCCCGGCACCTTTCAATTCTCTTCGGGGAAGAAGTCGGCGAAGCTGACGTGTTGAGGCTCGCTTTGGATGGGCACCTAACGCTTTCTGTCGATTTCGTAAACCACGCCAGTGCGCGTTGCGGACCCATAGTTCCGATCGAAGACGCAAAAAGCTTCATGATCCGGATCTCCGAGACGGAGTTGATGCAAAGAATAAAGGGATTGAGCTTGGGCGACGGGAGGGTCCTGGAGCTTGGGGAGAGTGTGGAGTTCCTCGATGGCGTTTGGGACCTAACGATGCTTGGTTCCGAACGCCTCGATGTCGAGCACAATTATCAGATGCTCACCGACGGCCCCGCCGTGGATCTGGTCTTCCTTGATGGCCCCATTGTACGCAGAGAAGAAGGAGTCGCCTGTCGTCTTGAATCTCACTTCGGAGACAACGAGTTTTTCGACAAGAAGAAGCTAAAAAAGCCCCTTAATCACCCGTCCAATTACTATCCCGCAGGCGGTCTCCCCCCGGATAGCGTTCTCGTAGTCCGTATTGCTGCCCTCAAGGAGCTGGAGGCGCGCGTCTCGGAACTCGATAAACCGGCAGAAAAGCCGATCGGACGGCGGGAAAGAACGACACTCCTTGTGATGATCGCGGCGCTTGCCAAGCTGGCCAAGGTCGATGTGACCAAGCCATCCGGCGCCGCCGTGACGATCGAAAGCCAGACTACGCTCTTGGGCGCGCGGATCGCGGCAAGGACAATCGAAAACCACCTGAAACGCATCCCTGAGGCACTGGACAACCGGACCGAAGACTGACTGCTTCCGCAATTGCGAAAATCGCCCGCGCAATTGCGCCATCCGGCTCGACAGGCGGTGTCCATTCCACGTCGCATCAACGCACCTCAAGGAGCGTCGCGACATGGCAAGCACTCCACTCCCTTTGGGCTCTTTGCCCGAGACCGGCTACGTTCGCCAATCCCAACTGATACCGGCCATCTTCCCGTTTTCGTCGGCGACGTTGTGGCGAAAGGTCAAGGCCGGCACCTTCCCCAAGCCGGTCAAGCTCGGCCCGCGCATTACTGCATGGCGCGTCGAGGACATCCGGGAGATCATCAAGAGCGGCGCTGCGTGACCGAATGGCGCGCCGCTACCCCAACCCGCGGCTCGCGAAGGTTCATTGGATCTACACCGTAGATGAGCTTTCGCGGCTGTTCAGGAAGCATCCGAACACCATACGCAACTGGATCAAGGACGGGCTGACTCCGATCGACCGGTCGCGCAGCATCCTCATCAGGGGCTACGACATCCGGGCGTACTTGGAACGGAAGCGGGCAAGCGGCAAATCAAAATGCCCACCGGGCACGATCTATTGTTTCACCTGCAAGGCGCCAAGGCCGCCAGCTGCCGGCATGGTCGATTTCACCCCCGGACTTGGCGGCGTGGGCACCATCACCGCGATCTGTCCGAATTGCGAAACAGTAATGAAGCAGGTCGTCTCGGAAACACGACTGCGCGCTTTCCGACTGAACGGCGACCTCACGATTCGACCCGCACAGCGACGACTAAGTGGTTCGGAATTACCCGGTGAAGATTGTGACTAGGACCAAGGAGTTTACTCATGTCAATTCACAACGCCGAAAATGACCGCATCAAGCGGCGCTACATTGACCGGCTGAAGCATGCCAAAGGCCACAGCGACCAGACTATCGATCGAGCGTTGGCTTCGATCGACCGCTTTGAGAGCTATATCGGCGGCCGCTCATTCAAGGCATTCCATATCCAGCAGGCGGCGGGGTTCAAGACCCGGCTCTTGGAGAGCACCAACCCGTCCACCAAGAAGCCGCTGTCGAAGGCGACAGTGCACGGCATTCTTTCCGACAACCAAAGGTTTTTTCATTGGCTGGCGGAACAGCACGGCTATCGCTCCCGCATCCGCTATGGGGACTCCGACTACTTCAACCTGTCGGATAGAGATGTGCGAATTGCCAGCGCGTCGATCCCGCGCGAGGGGCCTTCGCTTGCCCAGATCAGGCAGGTTCTGGGAGGTATGCCGGCCGTAACGCCAGTAGAAAAGCGTGACCGGGCAATCATCGCCTTCACGATCTTGACCGGCGCGCGCGACGCGGCGACTGCGTCGATGAAGCTGAAGCACATCAACCTCTCGGAAGGCCAAATCTTCCAGGATGCCCGCGAAGTCAAAACCAAATTCGCCAAAAGCTTCCCAACCTGGTTCTTCCCGGTCGGCGACGACATTCGCGCGATCGTGGAGGAGTGGGTCGGCTTCCTTGATGCCAAAATGCTTTTCGGGCCAAACGACCCGCTGTTCCCGGCGACGGAGGTCGTGCAGGCGGGCGGCCGGAAATTCAAGTCCAACGGCCTCAGTCGCCGGCACTGGTCAACCGCGAACCGTATCCGGCATATATTCAAGCAGGCATTCCAGGCTGCCGGCCTCCCCTATTTCAACCCGCACTCGTTCCGGAACACTCTCGTCGCCTTGGGGATGGACCTTTGCGACGGGAACATCGAGGCCATCAAAGCCTGGTCGCAGAATCTTGGCCACGAGAAGCTGCTCACGACGCTGACTAGCTACGGGAACGTCGCTCCAAAGAGGCAGGCCGATATTCTCCGTGGATTGATTCGACGTCGTCAGCCAGGGGCCGACGTGTTAGAGATCGCTCGGGAACTGGTCGACGCCGTCCAACGCAGGCGTGAATGAAGCCTTAATTTGATTGAGATCAACGCCCCGTGTCGGCGAGGCGGCCGCGTCATTCATCCGTATCGTCGAAGGGCGCGAGACCATCGTCCTCCTCTGCGATTGGTCGGATGTGGCCGGCTGGACCTGCGAGCCCGAATCGCTTCCCGTCTATGAAATCGCTGCGGGGTCTTTACGAAAAGCGCGGCTATCTGTCGACGACGGAGGTGTTCTGTGCAGGCCACGCCGCGGCGTTCTCGTTCTTCGGCAAAGTGCCGAACCAGAACCAGGAACGCTTGTCGTTTATGCAGCCAAGCATGGCGAGCTTGCGCTCGATGGCGACGGCAGGTGCCGTCGCGAAGTTGGTTGGAATTGAGGGTGGCGTAGTCTCCGGGTGCTTTAACCCGAACGAGTCCAGCGTTGACGCGCCGGACAGGAGACCACGCCATGACGAGCACTACCACGAAGCCCGATGCCGTTCAGCCTGATACCGAG
>CAMCWB010000031.1 GCA_945882315.1 Bauldia litoralis
GCTGTCGAACCGTGTGTTCAAAACCTACGACGAGATCGTTGCCCTGTGCTGTGACGCCTGGAACAACCTTATCGATCGACCTTGGAAGATCATGTCCATCGGAATGCGTGACTGGGCACATCGGTTCTGATCAGTGCGGGCTGGTATTATCCATTTTTCGCCCGCGCGGATTTCCTTAGAGCCGTTCCTTGCGGATGACGAGCTTGAGGCCCGACCAGACCGCGTCGACCGCCGCGACTTTCACGTCGACGAGGTCGCGCTTCAGCGCTTCCTCGCGCACGACATCCTCGATGACGTCGGTCACGACTTTCGCGGCCTTTTTCGGCCATGACACCCAGATCATGCCGTCGCGCCTGATCGCCTTCTCGAGCCTGGCGAGATCCTTCACGACCTCCTGCCGGCTCGAGGTGAAGGCATGGATCACATCGTAGCGCCCCGTGCCGGAAACGCGCGACCACCTCTCGGCGCGCGCCACCTCGGCGAAAGCCACCGATTCGGCCAGCTCCGCCAAGGTTTCCGGCAGCGCGACGAAAAGGACGGTCATGCCCGGCCTGAAGCCGAGCTTGTCGGGAAGCGGTTTGCCGGAATAGCCGGCCTTCGGCAAAGACGGCACAGTTAAGCCCGTACGGTCAGGGACCAGGAAAGAGCTCTTCTACCCGCTTGTCTATCAGCGGCGCCAGCACATGGGTCGCGAGATGCCGGCCCGTCGCCGAAGCCAGCCCGGCTACGGGGCAGTCGACGGGCCGGGCGTCCGGCGGAGAATCTTGTCGATGCGCTCGCCGAGGAAGGGCGCCAGCGTCCGGGCATAGCTCGCCGTGAGGTGCCCCCTGTCGCGATAGATGAGAACATTGCCATAGGCCGGCGGACAAGAAACGTCATCGCAGAAATAGCGGCTGAGATCGGCGAAAGTTACTCCGGCGAGAGGGTCGGAAAGCGTCGCCTCGGGGCTTGCCTCGGACAGGACTGCCGACCGGGCGACCGAGCATTCCGCCGCCTTCGCGCCATGCCTTTCGACGCATTCCGGCACATCGAAGGGAAAGGTCGGGTTGTCGCGGATCGCTAGAATGGGAATGCCAGCGGCGGCGACCTGCTTCCATTGCACGATAAAACCCCGCGGGACGTCCGAATTGCCCGCGACATTGGCCGTGGTCACGACGAGGGCCGGCTTGAGTTCGATGATCCTTTGCGTCACCCGCCGGTTCCAGACGATGCAGGCCTGGTCCTTGTAATCGACCGGCTCCGCATCCCACCGGCAGGCGCTCTTCGTCAGAGTGACGATTTTCCAGCGCCTTTCGCCGGCAAGCGCTTCGAAAGCCGGAAGGTAATGGGCCGAATGGGAGCCGCCGACCAGCACGATCACCGCCGCCGGCTCGACTTGCGTGCCGTAGTCGCAACTCGTCAGCTCGGCCTCGCCGAGCTTCTGGTAGCAATCCTCGTCATAGAGGCGGGGAACATCGCGCCTTGCCCCGATCGGCGTGGGCAGCAGGGGGACATCCGGCAGCGATGCGGTTTCGGCGCCCGGCGCCCGTGCTGCCGCTCCGGGATAATTTCTCGTGCCGACCGACGCCCCCTCGCGACTGACGCTGTTACCCACAAAAGCATGCAGGGCGACGACGACGAGGACGGCGATGCCGACCGACGCCAATAGCGCCCTGTCCGACCCGATGCGCCGCCGGCGAAGCGGCAATTCGAGGCGTGTCGTCAGGAAGGCGAGCGCGACCGCTGCCGCGATGATCAGCATGCCTTCGAAATCGGTCGGGACGGCGACGTCCCTGTCGGCCAGCCAGAAGATCAGGATCGGCCAGTGCCAGAGATAGAGGTGATAGGAAACGCCGCCGAGCGCCACCATCGGCCGCGACGCGAGAAGGACATGGACGCCGTTGCGGCCGCCCGCCGATCCGACCGTCAGCAGGACCGCGGCGGCGATCGTCGGCCATAGCGCGGCAAGGCCGGGGAAACTATCGGCGGCCCGAAAGATCAGGCCGCAACTGATAATCGCCGCGAGCGCCGCCCAGCCGGCAATCGCGGCCGTGAGCTGTGGCACCCGTTTCACGGCAATGGCGGCGAGAAGCGCGCCAAGGCAGAATTCCCAGAGCCGCGCGAAGCTGTCGAAATAGGCCCAGGGCTGATCGTGGCCGGTTATCAGGATCGAATAGGCGAGAGACGCCGAAAGGACGGCACCAATGACGGTCGCGAGGACGCGCCGCCGGTCGGTCCCGAGCCGGCGCGACAGCGCGAAGGCGACGATCGCGAGGAAGGGCCAGAGCAGGTAGAACTGCGCCTGCACGGAGAGCGCCCAGTAATGCTGCACCGGGCTCGGCGGTGTCTCGCGCGCCAGGTAGTCGACCGCGTTGAGGGCGAGCCGCCAGTTCTCGACATAGAGGGCGGCGGCGAGGATCTCGCTGGCGGTCTCGAACCAGCGGACCTGCGGCAGGATCAGCGCGCTGCCGAGAGTGACGGCCGCAAGCACGAGGAATGCACCCGGCGCCAGGCGCCGGACGAGACGCATCCAGAAGGCTCCGATATCGAGCCTGCCGTCCCGCTCCGCCTGACGCAGGAGCGAGTCGGTTATCAGATAGCCGGAGATGACGAAAAAGACGTCGACGCCACCGGAAACGCGGCCAAGCCAGACGTGATAGGCGGCGACGAGCAGCGCCGCGACGGCGCGCAGCCCCTCGACCTCGGGACGGAAACCGGCGGCCGCCGGCGACCCTGATCCGAAACGATCGGACACCGGCAGCACAAGCCTGCCAGCGGGCTCTAGTACACGCGCGCCTTGGGCTGGATATATTCGATGTCGTTCGACAGCGTGTAGGTATGCACCGGGCGATAGTCGATCTGGACCGTCTGGCGGTCCATGTCGATGGAGGCCAGTGTGTGCTTCATCCAGGTCTTGTCGTCACGATCGGGGAAATCCTCGCGGGCGTGCGCGCCGCGCGATTCCGTCCGGTTCACCGCCGAATCCATCGTCGTCACCGCCTGGACGATGAGGTTGTCATATTCGAGCGTCTCGATCAGGTCGGAATTCCAGATGAGCGACCGGTCGGTGACGCGGACGTCGGAGGTTGCCGCCCAGACGGCATGGATGCGCGTGTGGCCTTCGGCGAGTACCTCGCCGGTGCGGAACACGGCGCAGTTCTCCTGCATGACCGTCTGCATGTTGAGCCGCAGCTCGGCCGTCGGCGTGCCGCCGGAGGCATTGCGGAAACGGTCGAGGCGCGCCACGGCCTGGTCGCCGGCATCGGCCGGCAGGTCGCGATGCTTGTCGTTGGCGAGGATCGTCGAGCGGCAGCGCATGGCGGCGGCGCGGCCGAAGACGACGAGGTCGATGAGCGAGTTCGAGCCGAGCCGGTTGGCGCCATGCACGGAGACGCAGGCCGCCTCGCCGATCGCCATCAGGCCGGGCACGATCGTGTCCGGATCGCCATTGACCTTGGTCAGCACCTCGCCGTGATAATTCGTCGGGATGCCGCCCATGTTGTAGTGGACGGTCGGCAGCACCGGGATCGGCTCGCGGGTCACGTCGACGCCGGCGAAGATGCGCGCCGATTCAGAAATTCCGGGCAGGCGCTCGGCGAGCACCTTCGGGTCGAGATGATCGAGGTGAAGGTAGATGTGGTCCTTCTTCGCGCCGACGCCGCGGCCTTCGCGAATCTCGATCGTCATGGCGCGCGAGACGACGTCGCGCGAGGCGAGGTCCTTCGCCGACGGCGCATAGCGCTCCATGAAGCGCTCGCCCTCGCCATTGGTGAGATAGCCGCCCTCGCCGCGCGAGCCCTCGGTGATGAGGCAGCCGGCGCCATAGATGCCGGTCGGGTGGAACTGGACGAATTCCATGTCCTGCAGCGGCAGGCCGGCGCGGAGCACCATGGCGTTGCCGTCGCCGGTGCAGGTATGCGCCGAGGTGCAGGAGAAATAGGCGCGGCCGTAACCGCCGGTGGCGAGGATCGTCTTGTGCGCCCGGAAGCGGTGCAGCGATCCGTCTTCCATGCAGAGCGCCACGACGCCGCGGCAAACGCCGTCTTCCATGATCAGGTCGAGGGCGAAATATTCGATGAAGAACTCGGTCGCGTGGCGGAGCGACTGGCCGTAGAGCGTGTGCAGCATGGCATGGCCGGTGCGGTCGGCCGCGGCGCAGGTGCGCTGGGCGATGCCCTTGCCGAATTCGGTGGTCATGCCGCCGAACGGACGCTGGTAGATCTTGCCGTCCTCGGTGCGCGAGAAGGGTAGTCCGTAGTGCTCGAGCTCGTAGACCGCGGCCGGCGCCTCGCGGACGAGATATTCGATGGCATCCTGGTCGCCCAGCCAGTCCGACCCCTTGACGGTGTCGTACATGTGCCAGCGCCAGTCGTCCTTGCCCATATTGCCGAGCGAGGCGGCGATGCCGCCCTGCGCCGCGACGGTGTGCGAGCGGGTCGGGAACACTTTCGAGATACAGGCGGTCTTGAGGCCGGCCTCGGCGGAGCCGAGCGTCGCGCGGAGACCGGCGCCGCCGGCGCCGACGACGACGACATCGAAAGTGTGGTCGGTGAAGGGATAGGCGCGTCCGCCGACGCCGGGGGCGCTGGCGGGAATGCTGCCGTCGGCCATCGTATCAGCCTCCGAGCGCGAGTTTGAGGATCGCCACGCCCGACAGGGCGGCGATCGCGACCGCGAAAAAAATGTTGGCGACGAGCGCCGCGATGCGCGCGCCTTCGCTATGGATATAGTCCTCGATCACGACCTGCACACCGAGCCGCATATGGATGGTGATCGAAACCATCAGGAGCAGGAGCAACGCCGCCGCGAAGGGCGAGCCGAGCGTCGCGACGACCTCGGCATGCGGCTTGCCGATCAGCGACACGATCAGGATGAAGGAGGCGGTAACCAGCGGGATGTTGGCCATCGCCGTCAGGCGCTGGCGCCAGAAATGGGTGGTGCCTTCATGCGCCGAGCCGTAGTGGCGGACGCGGCGGAGCGGGGTTTCCATGCCGGCCATCAGAGCACCGCCAGTCCGACGACCCAGACCAGGATCGTGAGCGCGATCGAGCCGACCAGCGTTGCCGTCGCGATGATGTCGCGGGCCGGCTTGCCGAGGCCGGTGCCGGTATCCCAGATCAGGTGGCGGACGCCGCCGAACATGTGGTGGATGATCGCCCAGGTGTAGCCGAACAGCACGATCAGCCCGAACCACGAGCCGAGGACGCCGTTCACGAAGTCGAAATAGGCCAGCCCGCTCGCCGCGGCGACGAGCCACCCGGTGAGCAGCAGCGTGCCGAAATAAAGGCCGATGCCGGTGATGCGGTGGACGATCGACATCGCCATGGTCATGGCGAAACGGTAGATCTGGAGATGGGGTGAAAGCGGACGGTTCGCCTTCATGCCGGCAGTCGACATCGTGGGCACCTGGAAGGATTCTCGTGTGGCGAAAAGAAGAATGGCGCGAGCGTTCTAGCGCCATTGCCGCCACGCGTCAAAACACTGTGAACAATCCCGATATCGGCATGCGGCAAGGCAGAATCACGGCGCCGCAAAAGCACGGTAAGCGCCTCCGAACCCTTGCCTTTCGGGCGGTGCGCGGCTAGGGAACCCCGCCCCGATCTTTACAAGCGACCCGAGAGGACAGCGCGTCATGGCCACCCATCATCTCCTCCTTCTTCCCGGCGACGGCATCGGCAAGGAGGTCATGGAAGAGGTCAAGCGCGTCATCGCCTGGTTCAACCAGCGCGGCGTTGCGAGCTTCGACTATGACGAGGACCTGGTCGGCGGCTCGGCCTATGAGGCGCATGGCAAGGCGGTCTCCGAAGAGGCGATGAAGAAGGCGATGTCCTGCGACGCCGTGATCTTCGGCGCCGTTGGCGGCCCGAAATGGGATTCGGTGCCTTACGACGTGCGCCCCGAGGCCGGCCTGCTGCGCCTGCGCAAGGATCTCGAGCTTTTCGCCAATCTCCGCCCGGCGATCGTCTATCCGGCGCTGGCCGATTCCTCCTCGCTGAAGCGCGAGCTGGTTGAGGGCCTCGACATCCTCATCCTCCGCGAGCTCACCGGCGGCGTCTATTTCGGCGAGCCGAAAGAGATCCGCGACCTCGGCAACGGCCAGAAGCGCGCCATCGACACGCAGGTCTACGACACCTACGAGATCGAGCGCATCGGCCGCGTCGCCTTCGACCTCGCCCGGACGCGGGGCAACAAGGTGACGTCGATGGAGAAGCGCAACGTCATGATCTCCGGCGTTCTCTGGAACCAGGTCATCGACGCGCTGCACAAGCGCGACTATGCCGACGTCGAATTGCAGCACATGCTTGCCGACACCGGCGGCATGCAGCTCGTGCGTGCGCCGAAGCAGTTCGACGTGATCGTCACCGACAATCTCTTCGGCGACATCCTCTCCGATGTGGCCGCCATGCTGACCGGCTCGCTCGGCATGCTGCCTTCGGCCTCGCTCGGCCCGGTCGACAAGACCACCGGCCGCCGCCGCGCCATGTATGAGCCGGTCCACGGCTCGGCGCCCGACATCGCCGGCAAGGGCATCGCCAACCCGGTCGCCATGCTGGCGAGCTTCGCCATGGCGCTCCGCTATTCCTTCGATCTCGGCAAGGAAGCCGACCTCATCGAAAACGCGATTGCCGCCGTCTTCGACAAGGGCCTGCGCACCGCCGACGTCTGGACGGAAGGCACCCAGAAGCTCGGCACGGTCGCCATGGGCGATGCGGTGCTGAAGGAGATGGAACGGCTCGCCGCCGCCTGATCGACGCCAACACCGCCGTAGGTTCCAAAGATGACCCGAATCCTCGAATTCCGCGGAATGGTGACGCGATCGAACATCTCGCTCGCCATCCTTTCCGCGGTCTTTCTCTACGGCGTGCTCGAACTCTGGTTCGCGATGAGCGAGACCGGCGACCAGACCGCCCTGATCTTCGGCGTGCTCTTCATCGGCGGCACGATGTACGGGCTCCGGCAGACGATCAACGAGACCAAGGATCTCGTCATCATCTTCGATGCCGACCCGGAGAGCGGCGCCGCCCAGCTCGACTTCTGGCGGCCCTTCGGCCGGAAGAGGATCGAGACGACGCTCGACAAGCTCACCGGCTGGCGCCTCTGGGTGCAGACCGGGACCCGCGGCCAGCGCGCCTATCTGCTCCTTGCCGAGGAGCCGTCGCATCCGGGCACCCTGCGCTTCGTGCTGCGCAGCGGCATGACGATCCCCGACCTCCTTCGCCGGATCGCGCCACGGGCGATCGAGGATTTCGAGCGCGAAACCGGCGTGCTCCACGAGGAAGACTAGCTCCCAAGCACGACGTCGAAGACCAGCTTGATGTTGAGGACGACGATGATCGCCGCGGTGGGGCCGGCGATCGCCGTCAGCCAGACGCGGCGCCACGATCTTGAACTAGCCCTCATGATAATGCGAATTATTCTCAATATCGCATCGCCAACATGCGTGTGCCGGCCGCGGCAATGCGGCACAGCGCGACGCCCGGCGGCGAGCCACCGGCGATGATGCACAAAATGAGGAGGCTGCGCCTAGATGATCGCTTCGGGCGGCTTCACGCAGGTGGCTTCTTCCTGCCGGTTCCAGCCGCGCGAGGTCCAGTCCTCGCGGGGCACGCTCTTGCCGTCCGGCCCAGCCACGGGCTCGAAGAAAGTGAAGCAGTTCTTGCCGTCGCGGACGACGAAGAAGCAGGCCCCCTGCTGGCCTTCATAGAAGGTGCAGAACATGTTCTCGCGCACCGACCAGTCGCCGCTGTCGGCGCCCTGGGCGTCGTGATAGCGGATCGTGCCGTCCTCGAAATAGGTCTCGGAAAAGAAGGTCCCGTCATGATAGACGCCGTCGAGCGTCACGCCGCGAAAAGCCTTGTCGATATCCCCGTCGGCCATCCTCGACCCAGTCGCTTGCGCGCCGGAGACGAGGAACAACAGGGCTGCGGTAGCCGTCTTCCAATGCATGGCGATTGACTTCGTCTCCGGTTCGGCTAGAAAGCGCGCGGTTTTCCTGGGTGAACCGATGATTGCGCATTCCGCCGATTTCGTGATCTTCGCCGCGCCGTCGCCTTGCGGCGGCACGCCCGATTCTACGACGAAAACCACTCCGAAAAAAACCGCGAAAACCGCGTAACCCTCGCTCCTGGCCAGATCCCTCTCCCCCGGCCAAAGCGGGGGCAGGCCGGATGGGTTTAGAAGCCCGCGGCGAGGAGAGGCAGCAGGAGCTTATCATGGGATTCAAGGTCGCAGTCGCAGGCGCCACCGGCAATGTCGGGCGCGAGATGCTGTCCGTGCTGGACGAGCGCGGTTTTCCCGCCGACGAGGTCGTGGCGCTCGCCTCGCGCCGCAGCCAGGGGACCGAGGTCTCCTTCGGCGACCGCATCCTCAAGGTGAAGACGCTCGACACATACGATTTCTCCGACACCGACATCTGCCTGATGTCGGCCGGCGGCACGGTATCGAAGGAATGGTCGCCGAAGATCGCCGCGCAGGGCTGCGTCGTCATCGATAACTCGTCGGCCTTCCGTTACGAGTCGGACATCCCGCTGATCGTCCCGGAAGTGAATGCCGATGCGATCACCGGCTTCACCCGGCGCAACATCATCGCCAATCCGAACTGCTCGACCGCCCAACTCGTCGTCGCGCTGAAGCCGCTGCATGACCGGGCGAAGATCAAGCGCGTCGTCGTCTCGACCTACCAGTCGGTATCAGGCGCCGGCAAGGACGCCATGGACGAGCTCTTCACGCAGACCCGCGCCGTCTTCGTGACCGACCCCGTCGAGGCCAAGAAGTTCACCAAGCGCATCGCCTTCAACGTCATCCCGCATATCGACGTCTTCCTCGACGACGGCTTCACCAAGGAAGAGTGGAAGCTGGTCGCCGAGACCAAGAAGATCCTCGATCCGAAGATCAAGCTGGTCGCGACCTGCGTCCGCGTGCCGGTCTTCATCTCGCATTCGGAAGCCGTGACGATCGAGTTCGAGGAGCAGATTACCGCCGACGAGGCCCGCGACATTCTCCGCGAGGCGCCGGGCTGCCTCGTCATCGACAAGCGCGAGGACGGCGGCTACATCACGCCTTACGAGGCGGCTGGCGAGGACGCGACCTACATCTCGCGCATCCGCGAGGACCCGACCGTCGAGAACGGCCTCTGCATGTGGATCGTCTCGGACAACCTCCGCAAGGGCGCCGCACTGAACGCCGTCCAGATCGCCGAGGTCCTGATCAACCGCAAGCTCATCCAGCCGAAGCGCAAGGCGGCGTGATTCCCTCTCCCGTGGGGAGAGGGCTTTGAGCCTTAGCGAGCGAAGCGAATTTAGGCGAGAAGGGTGAGGGCGTAGCACGCTGATGACAGAGCCGGCGCCAACGCGCTCTGCAACCCCTCACCCCGTCGCTCTAATTCGCTGCGCTCATAAGAGCGCCGGCCCTCTCCCTGTGGCGACCTTTGCATAACCTAACAGAGCGAGGCGGATGTTCTTGGGTTGATTCCGATCCGTTCTCTCTTCGAATCCGGTCTGTCCCGCGCCTTGCGAGGTTGTGCAAAGGTCTCCTGTGGGAGAGGGTACTACCCTTCTTCCGTGAAAATCTCCGCGCGCTTGCGCGCCACATTGGGTGCGAAGACGATGGCGAGCACGACCGCGGCGGCGATCAGCAGCCCGGCGCTGATCGGTCGCTCGAAGAACACCATCGGATCGCCGCGCGAGATGATCAGCGCTCTGCGGAGATGGTCCTCCAGCATCGGCCCGAGGATAAAGCCGAGCAGCAGCGGCGCCGGCTCGCAGCCGAGACGGACGAGCAGGTAGCCGAGCCCGCCGAACAGCGCCAGCGTGTAGAGATCGAAGGAATTCGAGCCGAGCGCATAGATGCCGATCGCCGCGAAGGCAACGATCGACGGGAACAGCACCGCATAGGGCACCGTCAGGAGCCGCACCCACAATCCAATCAGCGGCAGGTTGAGCAGCATCAGCATCAGATTGCCGAGCCACATCGAGGCGATGATGCCCCAGAAGAGCTCGGGATTGCTGGTGACGACATTCGGCCCCGGCACGACGCCCTGGATGATCAGCGCGCCGATCATCAGCGCCATCACCGGATTGGCCGGAATGCCAAGCGTCAGCATCGGGATGAAGGAGGTCTGCGCGCCGGCATTGTTGGCCGCCTCGGGGGCGGCGACCCCTTCGATAGCGCCCTTGCCGAAGATCTCCGGCGTCCGCGATACGCGCTTCTCGACGGTGTAGGCGGCGAAGGCGGCGAGGATGGCGCCGCCGCCGGGCAGCACGCCCAACACCGAACCGAGCGTCGTGCCGCGCAGCACCGGGCCGACGATGCGCTTCAGATCCTCGCGCGTCGGCATCAGGCCGGTGACCTTCCTTATCACCAGATCGCGATTCTGCTCGTTCTCGAGATTGCGGAGGATCTCGGCGATGCCGAACAGGCCGACCGCCACCGCGACGAAATTCAGCCCCTCGGCAAGCTCGTAGAAGCCGAGCGTGAAGCGCTGCATGCCGCTGTAGAGGTCGGAGCCGACAAGGCCGAAGAGAAGGCCAAGGACGATCATGGCGATCGCCTTCAGGATCGGCCCATGTGCCAGCGCCACCGCCGAGACGAGGCCGAGCACCATCAGCGAGAAATATTCCGGCGGCCCGAAGCGGAGCGCCACGGCGGCGAGCGGCGGCGCGAACAGCGCCAGGAGCAGCGTCGCCACCGTGCCGGCGAAGAAGGACGAGAGCGCCGCGGCGGCAAGCGCCGGCCCCGCCCGCCCCTGCCGCGCCATCTGGTAGCCATCGATGGCGGTGACGGCGGACGAGGATTCGCCCGGCAGGTTGATCAGGATCGCCGTGGTCGAGCCGCCATACTGGGCGCCGTAATAGATGCCGGCGAGCATGATCAGCGAGGTCGCCGGCTCCAGCGACATCGTCACCGGCAGGAGGAGCGCGATCGTCGCCGTCGGGCCGATGCCCGGAAGGACGCCGATCAGCGTGCCGAGGAGCACGCCGAAGAAGCAGAAGACAAGATTGCCGGTGTGCAGCGCCACCGAGAAGCCGAGCCCCAGATTGGCGAGAAGATCGCTCATCCGAAAAGCCTCGCGAGCGGCCCGGTCCACGGTCCGAAGAGCCGGATCGGCAGGCCGAGACCAAAATGGAAAAGCGCCACGCAGAAAGCGGTCAGGCCAATGGTCAGCAGGACCGCGAAGCGGAGCGACACATTGCGGCTGGCGAAGACGGTGATCAGCACGATGAGGGCGATGGCCGGTGCCAGGCCGAGGCCGCGGATCGTCGCGCCGAAGATCACCGGCGCCGGCAGGAGGACGGCAAGGCCGCGCCAGGGGATCGGACCGGACGGCGTTTCCGCTGCGCCACTCGGTACAAAGACCACCGCGAGGCCGATCAGGACGAGCAGGACGGCGAGCAACAGCGGGAAGAAGCCCGGCCCCATGCGGAGCGCCGAGCCAATCGGCAAGGCGAACCAGGCCTCGGCCCCGAAGGCGAGACCCAGCCCGACAAAGATCGCGCCAGCAACAAGATCGTTGCGCCTCTCAGGCATCGGAGCTTGCTTCCACACCAACGCCCTCTCGAAACGAGCATTGAAGCCTGGCGACGCCTCGGCTCAATCCCCGTCCTTCGAGGCTCGGGCTTTTGTTCTTTGCCTACCCGCTATCTCTCTGGCCCTCGCACCTCAGGATGAGGATTGAGGGATGGCGCTGTCCGTTGGCTGGCCCCGCGGTACAAGTCCCTTTCCGCCTCATCCTGAGGAGCGCCTGAAGGGCGCGTCTCGAAGGACGAGGCGGCCCCGACGTTATTGGGACCGACGCGCGTTGCTCTAATATCTCCTTACCGAAAGAGCGCAAGCTGCCGCTCAGTCGGCGTAGACGCCGGCCGCTTCGATCAGCGGCTTCCAGCGCGCGATCTCCGCTTCGAGCTTGGCCTTCAGCGCTGCCGGCGTCGCCTCTTCGGCGGTGCTGGCGGTGGCGCCGAGCGCGCCGAAGCGTTCGAGCACGACCGGATCCTTGAGCGCCAGTTGCAGCGAGGCGGTCAACCGCTCGATCGCCGGCGCCGGCGCCGGCGTACCCTTGGGTGCGTAGAGCCCGTGCCAGACGCCGAACTCGAACTCCTTCTGGCCGAGTTCCGCAGCCGCGGGGATCTCCGGCAGCGCCGCAATCCGCTTCGGCGCGGTCGTCACATAGGCTTTGATCGCGCCCGTCTGGATCTGGTTGGTTGCGTTGGTCGTCTGGTCGCACATGAAATCGACCTGGCCGCCGAGAAGGTCGGTCATCGCCGGGCCGGTGCCCTGATAGGGCACGGTGGTGAGCTGCGTGCCGATCGTGCTCATGAAAAGCATGCCGCAGAGATGCGAGCCCGAACCGATGCCGGCATTGGCATAGGTGACGGTGTCCTTGTTGGCCTTCACATAATCGACCAGCGAGGCGAAATCGGTCGGCTCGAAATCCTTCCGCGCCACGACCACCATCGGCACCTCGTTGACGAGGCCGACATAGTCGAAGGCGTTGAGCGTATCGTAGGGCAGGTTGCGGTAGAGCGTGGCGCTGGTCGCCATGCCGATATGGTAGAGGAGGAGCGTGTAGCCGTCAGGCTCGGCATTCGCGACACGCGCCGCGCCGATCGTGCCACCGGCGCCGGTGACATTCTCGATGACGACCTGCTGGCCGAGATCCTTGCTCATCGCCTCGCCGACCAGGCGGGCGACCGTGTCGGTCGGTCCCCCGGCCGCGAAGGGCACGACAATGGTGATGCTCTGGGTGGGGTAATCCTGTGCAGCCGCGCTTGCCGTTGCCAGCATTGCCGCGAAGGCGGCAGCGATCATTTTCCACATGAGGCGAACTCCCTGCTTCGACCCTTGGCAAATCGGTCGTTGCCGTCATTCTTGGGCGACAACAGCAAGGCTGGCAAGCCGTTCCCGGATCGCCCTAGCCGCCGACCGTGACGAAATCGTTCTTCGGCTCGTCGAGAACGTAAAGCTCGCCGGTCGAAATATCGAACCAGGCGCCATGCAGTTCAATCTCGCCGATGCTCGCGAGGCTGGCGATCACCGGAAAGGACTTCAGGCTCTTGATACCCTCGCGGATCGAGGCGAATTCGAGCGCCTTCTGGCGCGACTTCGCATCGAGCGCCGGATCGAGCGTCTCGGCCGCCGGATCGATGAGCGAGATCCACTGGGCGAGAAAATTGCTCGGATCGTTGCGCTTGTCGAGCCAGGCGGAGATGCCACCGCAGCGGCCATGCCCCATGACGACGACATGGCGGACGCGGAGCTGCTTCACCGCGAATTCGATCGCCGCCGAGGTGCCGTGGTAATGGCCGTCCGGGTCGTAAGGTGGCACGAGATTGGCGACATTGCGGATGACGAAGAGCTCGCCGGGACCGGCGTCGAAGATCTGCTCCGGCGCCGAGCGGCTGTCGCAGCAGGCGATGACGAGGATCTGCGGCCGCTGCCCGGCCTCGGCGAGAATCCGGTAGCGGGCGCTGTCCTCGGGCAGGCGGTTCTTGCGGAAGGAATTGTAGCCGGCGAGAAGCTGCTTGGGAAAATTGCTCATGCGCTTACCAGTTCGAGCCGGAAGAGACCGGCGCACGCCTCTTTTCTAGCAATTTCCGTTCCTGTCAAATCGCCCGAGCGCTTTGCCTCATTCGAAAAGCATCGCCTGGTGGGCGACGAGCGGCAGGCCGTCCCTGCCCTGCGCCAACTCGACGAAGTGCAGCGTCGTATTCAACGCCCGGTCGAGTGCCTCGGCGCTCTCGTCGCCGCCCAGGCGATGGGCGAGATAGAGCGCCGCGAAGAAATCGCCGGTGCCGTGCGGCGCTTCCGGAAGGGCGGCATGGACGGCGCTGAAGGCATCCTTCGGCCGGATCAGGAGATTGGCGATCTGCCCTTCCTCGGCGAAGGCCGAGGTGACGACGATCTCGGCGGCGCCGCTGCGCCGGGCAAGCCCGACAAGCGCGGCATTGTCGGTCGGCCTCTGGCCCATAAGAAGCGCCAGTTCATGCCGGTTGGGTGTCGCGTTATCGGCGCGCGGCATCAGCCTGTCGCGGATCGCGGCCACCACCGATGGCGGCCGGTAGGCGCCGTCATGGTCGGCCAGGACCGGGTCGCAGAGATAGAGAAGCGCCTCATTGGCCTCACGCGCCGCAACCACCAGTTCGGCGATCGAGTTAGCCTGCGTGGCATCGGCGAGATAGCCGGAAAGGATGCCGCCGACCTCGCCGAGCCATGGCGCCCGCGCCAGGTCGGCAAGGCTGTCGGCAAAAGCCAGCATGGGGGGCACGATCTGCGTCCCCGGTCCCCTGCCGGGATGCCAGGGCAGCGTCACGGTCGGCGCGAAGACCACCGGGAAGCCCAGCCGCTCCAGCACGAAGGCTTGCAGCCGGCCGCCGACGCTACCATCCGCGACATGGCTCGAAACGACGATAATCGTGGGTTTTGCTGCTGAAGCGTCCATGGCCTTGCCGAAGATACCCTCTTACCGCGCCGCCCGCAGCATCAGGACAGGCGCCAATCGACGGTGGAATGCGGCAACAGCGCGGTAGAGCGCAATGGCCAAGCCCTGTAGTGTTCTGCCGGGACCGGGGAGATCTTTCAAGAATGCCAGCGAGCCTGCGCCCGCGACGGAGTGCCCTTTATATTCCGGGCTCGAATTACCGCGGCCTCGACAAGGGCCGCTCGGTCGCGGCCGACGTGCTGATCCTCGACCTCGAAGACGCCGTCCTGCCGGAAGCCAAGAAAGAGGCACGCGCCGCGGTCGCCGCCGCGATCGGCGTCCATGCCTATGGCACGCGCGAGGTCGTCGTCCGGGTCAACGGCCTCGACACGCCCTGGGTGGCCAGCGACATCGCCGCCGTTGCCGCCGTGCATCCCGACGCCATCCTCATCCCGAAGGTGTCACGTCCCGAAGATATCCGCCGGGCCCGCGCCGCGCTCGCCGCCGCGCAGGCGCCGCGCGAACTCCGCCTCTGGGCGATGATCGAGACGCCGTTCGGCGTCCTCAACGCCCAGGCGATCGCCGCCAGCGCCCCCGGCCCCGGCGCGCCGATCGACTGCCTCGTCATCGGCACCAACGACCTCTGCAAGGAGATGGGCACGCGCATCCAGCCCGGCCGCGCCCTGATGCTGCCCTGGCTGGCGCAGATCCTCGCCGCCGGCCGTGCCTATAATCTCGGCGTCCTCGACGGCACCCATATCGACCTCGACGACCGGGACGGCTTCCGCGCCGAATGCGAGCATGGCCGCGACCTCGGCATGGACGGCAAGACGCTGATCCACCCGAAGCAGGTGCCGATCGCCAACGAGGTCTTCTCGCCCTCTGCCGACGACATCGCCTGGGCGCGCAAGGTCATCGCCGCCTTCAAGCTGCCGGAAAATTCCAACAAGGGCGTGATCATGGCCGGTGGCCGCATGCTCGAACGCCTTCACGAACGCATGGCCCGCCGCATCCTGGAAACGGCCGAGCAGATCGACTCGATCGGGACAAGGGACGCGGAGCTGGATTGAGGGGCTCCCCCTCTCCCGACCTTTGTAGAAGAGCCCCGACATACTCGGTCGGCAATGGGTGTGGACGCGGAACCTAAGACACTGGAAGAACCAGACGACTTAGGCCCAGGGCTGCTCGGTGACGAGCTTGTCCTCGAAGCCGTCGATCCGCTTCTTCTTCTCCATCGTCAGGCCGATATCGTCGAGACCGTTGAGGAGGCAGTGCTTCTTGAAGGGGTCGAGGTCGAAGGTCACGACATTACCGTCCGGCCCCTGGATTTCCTGGGCCTCGAGGTCGACGGTCATCGTGGCGTTGGCGCCGCGGCTGGCATCGTCCATCAGCTTGTCGAGATCTTCCTTCGACACGGCGATCGGCAGAATGCCGTTCTTGAAGCAGTTCTGGTAGAAAATGTCGGCGAAGCTCGTCGAGATGACGCAGCGGATGCCGAAGTCGAGGAGCGCCCAGGGGGCATGCTCGCGGCTCGACCCGCAGCCGAAATTGTCGTCGGCGACGAGGATCTGCGACTTCCGGTAGGCCGGCTTGTTGAGGATGAAATCCGGGTTTTCGGTGCCGTCATCGTTGTAGCGCATGCGGCTGAAGAGGGCCGTGCCGAGGCCGGTCCGCTTGATGGTCTTCAGGTAATTGGCCGGGATGATCATGTCGGTATCGACATTGATGACCGGCATCGGCGCCGCGACGCCCGTGAGCGTGGTGAACTTGTCCATGGATAACGTCCTTTCGAACCGTTCTCATGCGACGGTCGCGGCGGAAGGTCAAGGTAGCAAGACCGCCTAGAAATAGGCGATGAGGCGGCCGGCTGCCGCCGTTGCCAGCCAGAAAGCCAGCGAAGCCGCGGCGGAGGCCCGCCCGGCCCCGCTCACGATTTCGGAACGGCGGAGCAGGATTTCAAGGAGGGCGACATTCAGGAGGCCGAGGAGGATGGCCACCAGCTTGATGCGGAAGGCCGGGTTATGACCGATATGGGTTGCCTCAGGGGCAAGCAGCATGACGCCGGTGACGAGTTGGACCGCGAGCCCGGCGAGCGCCGCCGGCCGGAGTCTGGAAATGAAGGCCCGCGTTCCGGCAACCGGCCCATGGCCGAGGACCCGCACATCCATGGCCGCCACTGCGGCGAAGAAGCAGAGCGCCCCCAGCACATGCAGGACATTGGCGAGCGGATAGAGGAAGACCGAGTTCCGCATCGTATCGGCGAGACCCGATGCCTGCAGATCGGCCAGGAGCGCTTCCATCTTCTCTAGCGAAGCTCGAAATGTTGGCCGTCGATCTCGATCCACTCCGCCCTGATCTCGGGCGTGCCGTCGCGCTTGGGATAGCCATAGGCTTTCACCGTCCTGCCGTCCTGGACGATCTCGGCGGTGGCCCCACGCGCATTCATCCGCGACAGCGGCGCCAGCGTGATCAGCCAGGGCGCGCCCTCATGCGCCACCGTCATCTCGCCATGCGGATTCTGCAGGCTGAGGGCATCGATCGACCCTTCGATGGTCATCGGCGTCTCGGCATTGTAGGAGCCCCAGCCGTGATGGGCGGCGGCAGGCACGGCGAGAGTAAGCATGGCGGCAGCGGTCGCGGCAAAACGCATGGCGGAACCTCCCATTTCTCTATCCTTGAGAGATAGGCGCCGAAAGATCGCCGGCAAGTCAGTCCGCTGCGTCCTCGAGCTCTTCCATGTCCTCATCGGAGAGGCCGAAATGATGGCCGATCTCGTGGATGAGCACGTGGCTGACGATGGTCCCCAGCGTCTCCTCATGCTCGGCCCAGTAATCGAGGATCGGCCGGCGGTAGAGCCAGATCATGTTGGGCAGCCGGCCGGTCTCGGCAACATCGGAGTCGTGCGCGATGCCGATGCCCTGGAAAAGGCCGAGGATATCGAACTCGCTTTCGAGCTCCATGTCCTCGATGACGTCGTCATCGGGAAAATCGGCGATGCGGAAGGAGATGTCGCCGGTGAGCGCCCGGAAGTCATCCGGCAGCGCCGCAAACGCCACATTCGCCATCGCCTCGAAATCGGCGAGGCTCGGCGCCGAAATCAGCGCCCAGTCTTTCGGTTGGTCGGGATTCATCATCGCGGTCCGTACTCCGCAAAGAGATAGGCTGCAAGCAGTACGAAGGCGATGGCCGCCAGCGCCCGCCCGACGCGCTTGCCCCAGATGGCGGCGGGATCGTTCGGGTCGTCGGCGGCGCGAAGCCTGTCGGCCGTCCGGGCCAGAAGCGACGTGCCGACGGTCTCGCTCTCGTCCGCCTTGCGGAGAATCCGCGCGGCTTCATTCCGCCGTTCCGCCGCCGCTTTCTCCGCTCCGCCGTTCATCGAAGGACCTCGTTTCCTGCGCCGCAAGCTTTCTGCTTTGCCGGGCCCGGTCAAGCCTGCCGCGAGATCCACCGCCGCGAACCTGAACCACAGATGAACGCCGGCATCAGCTTCGGTTCAAGCACCATCCCTTACGACCATCCTCAAGCCTTGTCTGGGGTTGAACGAGGCGAACGGGCAAGGCCCTAACCAAAGAGCGAGAGTCATCATGAAACGTATCATCATCGCTGCCGCAACCGCGGCCGTGCTTGCAACCTCCGCCCTGGCCGGCGCCGCGCCTGCCAGCGCTGCCGGGGCCACGACCGCCGGCGTCATAGAAGTCGGCGGCCCCGGCCAGTGGAATGGCGGCGGCAACGGCAACTGGAATGGCGGTAACGGCAATTGGAATGGCAACGGCCACTGGAACAACGGCCCCGGCAAATGGAACGGCGGCGGCAGGTGGCAGGGCCCGCCGAAATGGAAGGCGAAGAAATCCTGCGACCCGATCGTCCGCTGGCGCATGGTCGGCCCGCCCTGGCACAAGCGCTGGGACAAGGTGGTCGTAGGCTATGACTGCAATTGGGGCCGCAAGCACTGGTAAGCGCGTCGCAGCCGCAATCGTAAGGAGACCCCGCATCGCAAGATGCGGGGTTTTTCTTTGCCCGCGCGTGCATCACCGGCAGTTGAACGAAGGATAAATCGCCGCCTCAGCCTGGGTTCAGGGCTGCCCCGCTAGAACGGCATGGTCATCGAGAGCGAGCCGATTTTCGACCCCACCTCTCCAGATGGAAGGACCATGACCATGCGCAGTCTCATCGCCACGCTCACCGCCGCCCTGCTTCTGGCCGGTACTCTCGGCCTCTCGACCACCGGCGCCGCGGCTGCCCAGCCCGGCCCGATGCCGATGCCCGGCCAACACGCTCCCTTCGGCAAGGATTTCAGGAAGGGTGATTTCGACAGGTCGCCCGGCAAGGCCTGGGACTATGGCCGTCCCGGCATCCAGCCGCACCCCGGCGGCTTTGTCTTCAGCATGGGCGGCAAGCCCTTCTGCACGCCGGTCTTCGCCGAGAAGTGGCGCTGGAGCCCCTGGTCGGGCTGGTACCTGACCACCGTCAAGGTCGACGAGACATGCGGCCCGCAGAATTTCCGCGTCGCCCCGCCGCGCTGGTAATCCGCCGGCCCTGAAATGAAAGAGGCCCCGCACATGCGGGGCCTCTCGATTCTGAAGAAGTCGCTGCGCTAGTGGACGTTGCGCACGTCGACGAAGTGGCCTGCCAGCGCCGCCGCTGCCGCCATGACCGGCGAGACCAGATGCGTGCGGCCCTTGAAACCCTGGCGGCCCTCGAAATTGCGGTTCGAGGTCGACGCGCAGCGCTCTTCCGGCTCCAGCTTGTCGGCATTCATCGCCAGGCACATCGAGCAGCCCGGCTCGCGCCAGTCGAAACCCGCCGCCCTGAAGATGACGTCGAGGCCTTCGGCCTCGGCCTGCATCTTCACCAGGCCGGAGCCCGGCACGATCATGGCGCGCTTCAGGGTCGGGCTGACCGTCTTGCCCTCGACGATCTTCGCGACCTTGCGCAGATCCTCGATGCGGCCATTGGTGCAGGAGCCGATGAAGATCGTGTCGAGCGCGATGTCGGTGATCTTCGTCCCGGGCTGCAGGCCCATATATTTCAGCGCCCGCCATTTCGACGTGCGCTTGTTCTCGTCGGCGATGTCGTCCGGATTGGGGACCGCGCCGGTAACCGAGACGACATCCTCGGGGCTCGTGCCCCAGGTGACGATCGGCGGCAGGTTGGCAGCGTCTAGCGTCACCTCGCGGTCGAAATGGGCATCATCATCGGAATAGAGCGTCTTCCAATAGGCCAACGCCCGGTCCCAGACCTCGCCGGTCGGTGCCTTCGGACGGCCTTTCACATAGGCATAGGTCGTCTCGTCCGGCGCGATCAGGCCGGCGCGGGCGCCGCCCTCGATCGACATGTTGCAGATCGTCATGCGGGCTTCCATCGACAGCGCCCGGATGGCCTCGCCGGCATATTCCATGACATAGCCGTTGCCGCCGCCGGCGCCGATCTCGCCGATGATGGCGAGGATGATGTCCTTCGACGAGACACCGTCGGGCAGCGTGCCGGTGACGTTGATGCGGAGATTCTTCGCCTTCGACTGGATCAGAGTCTGGGTGGCGAGCACATGCTCGACCTCGGACGTGCCGATGCCATGCGCCAGCGCCCCGAAGGCGCCATGCGTCGAGGTGTGGCTGTCGCCGCAGACGATCGTCATGCCGGGCAGCGTGAAGCCCTGCTCCGGCCCGATGATGTGGACGATGCCCTGCCGCTTGTCGTGCTCGTTGTAATATTCGACGCCGAAATCACGGGCGTTCATGGCGAGCGTCTCGACCTGGAGCCGCGATTCGGGATCGTCGATGCCCTGCGAGCGGTCGCTGGTCGGCACATTGTGATCGACGACGGCCAGCGTCTTGTGCGGCTGGTGCACCTGGCGGCCGGCGAGACGCAGTCCCTCGAAGGCCTGCGGGCTCGTCACCTCATGGACGAGGTGGCGGTCGATATAAAGGAGGCACGTGCCGTCATCGCCCTGGTGGACGACATGGTCGTCCCAGATCTTGTCGTAGAGGGTCTTCGGAGCGGTCATGGGAGGTAATCCGGTCTTTGAGCTTGTGATCTGCCGGCCCGGGCTTGGCTTGTTTTCTTGCTTGGGACCGGCGGTAAGGGCGTTGCCGGCAAAGCCGGCGTCAGGAGCGCGTAAGGTCGCCGTCCACCGCCATATGGCGGGCCTGGAAGCGCCAGGGCATGCGGATGCGATCGGCGATCGCCGCGAAATCGAAGCGCCCGCGGAGGCATCTGCCCCCGGCGCAACGCCCGTTTTGCCCTGAATAGAACGGTTTCATACTGCGCTAGATAGCAACACTGCCGCCGCCAGACAATTCCCCGATGTCGATAACGACGATTTCGGGCGGGACCCCGAAGCGGACCGGGATGCCCAAGCAGCCGAGGCCGCCCGAGACGATCAGGTGGCGGCCGTCCTCGACGATATGGCCGTAGGCATAGCGTTCGCCGTAGCGGGAGGGCGCGATCGGCCGGCCGATGAAGGGCAGCGACACCTGCCCGCCATGCGTATGACCGCAGATCGTCAGGCTCACCCGGTCGGGCACCTCGGGGAAGATATCGGGCTCGTGGGCGAGCAGGATGACCGGATTGGTATCGTCCTTGACCGGCGCCAGCGTACCCGGCAGATCGTCGGCACCGCGCGAGCCGTTCGGCGTCTGGATCCGGGCCATCTGGTCGCCGAGCCCGGCCAGCCAGAAGGGCGGCGCCTCCTTCGGCTGGATCAGCCCGGCGTCGTTTTCGAGGAGCGGGATCTTGTTGACGGCGAAGGCGGCGCGAACCGCATCGACATCGTTCCACCAGTCGTGATTGCCGAGGACCGCAAACACGCCGAGCGGCGCCGAGAGATCAGCAAGAGCCTTTGCCCATTCCGGCGGCGGCACGATTCCGGTCCGGAAATGGCGCATCCCCGGCACATAATCGCCGAGAAGGCAGATAAGATCGGGCTCGAGGCGATTGGTGACCTCGACAATCTGCTCGACGCGGCTGAGCGGCATCCAGGGCTCGCAGGCATGGATATCGGCGACGACCGCGACCCGCAGCCGCTTCGCCCCCGCCGGCCAGCCGGGCGGCGTCAGGCGATAGAAGGTCGTCACCAGCCGGAAACGCGGCTCGATGCCGAAAGCGTACGAGGTCAGGCCCGCCCCGGTGATGACCGTCGCGCCGGCAAGTTTGAGAAAGGTTCGTCTGGTGTGAAGCACGCCGTGCACTATCGGACAGATTCGTTCAAATTCGCGGCAAGATTCGCTTTTAGGATGTCTTGGTTAAGGAAAGAGGGCGCGACAGCTTGAAGCATCATCTCCCAAAAATCGTCGGCGCCGCGGCGCTGGCCCTCTCCGGCCTCGCCTCCGCGGCGACCGCCAATCCCTGCCGCAGCGAGACTTTCGAGGCGAAGGTCTACACCGTCTGCAGCTTCGACCTGCCGGCAACCGACATGCGCGTCGTCTGGCAGGACGCGGACGGGCGGACCTATGGCGCCTTCGCCGATCTGGCGGCGGCGCTGAAGGAGAAAGGCGAGACGCTGGCCTTCGCCATGAATGGCGGCATGTATGAAGAAGATTTCAGCCCGGTCGGGCTGCTGACCATCGACGGCAGGGAACTGGCGCCGGCGAACCGGACGACCCTGCCTGCCGATATCCAGCCCGTACCCAATTTCTACAAGAAGCCGAACGGCATCTTCTATCTCGGCGAGGGCAAGGCCGGCGTGATCGAGACCGGCCGCTATGTCGCGGAGAAGCCGGCAGCGACCTATGCGACGCAGTCGGGCCCGCTGCTCGTCATCGACGGCGCGATCAACCCGATCTTCATTCCCGGCTCGTCGGACCGGAAGCCGCGGAACGGCGTCGGCGTCTCAAGCCCGACACAGGTCCATTTCGCGATCTCGGACGGCAGCGTCAACTTCCACGATTTCGCACGCTTCTTCCGCGACCGCCTCGGCTGCGACGACGCGCTCTTCCTCGACGGCGGCTCGGCGCCCGCCCTCTACGCCCCGGAACTCCGGCGCGACGACCCGCCCGGCCATGGCGGTTTCGGCCCGATCATCGCGGTGATGGAGTAGCGACCCGCGCATTCATAACAATGGTTGTTGCTGGTCCTCCCCCGTTTTACGGGGGAGGGGGACCGCCGTTAGGCGGTGGAGGGGGCGGCGGCTCGCTCGGAGCATGGGGTTGCCCCCTCCGTCGCAGCTGCGCTGCGCCACCTCTCCCGTAAACGGGGGAGGACCCAAGCTCGCGCTACCACAAAAACAAAAATGGCCGGGACGAGCCCGGCCATGAAGCGTTGCGGAGAGCCTTTCGGCCGTCGGCTATTCCTTGGCGGCGGCCGCTTCGGGCGCGGCGGCGGCGACGCGGCGGTCCTGCTTCTTCTCGGTGATGCGGGCCGACTTGCCGCGGCGGCCGCGGAGATAATAGAGCTTGGCGCGGCGGACCTTGCCGCGGCGCACCACCTCGATCGAGTCGATCGACGGCGAGTAGATCGGGAAGACGCGCTCGACGCCCTCGCCGTAGGAAATCTTGCGGACCGTGAAGTTCTCGTTGAGGCCGCCGCCGGCGCGCGCGATGCAGACGCCTTCGTAAGCCTGGACGCGCGAACGCGTGCCCTCGGTCACCTTCACATTGACCTTGACCGTATCGCCGGGAGCGAATTCGGGGATCGGGCGGAGAGCCGCGACCTGGGCGGCCTGCTCATCTTCGAGCTGCTTGATAATATTCATTGTCGGAGCCTCACGACGAGCGGCGCCGCGGCACCGCGCTTAAAAGCGCGATCCGGCCCGGCGCGCGCAGACCTTCTGAAAACCGGCCGGTTGATACCCCAATCGAAAGCCTTTGTCGATTCTCGATTTTCGGCTCAATCACGCGATTCCGACCTTTCCGGGCGAATTAAGAGATCGGGCCGCCGTTCGGCGGTGATCCGGCGCGCTTCCGCGAGGCGCCAGTCGGCGATTTTCTTGTGGTCGCCGGAGAGGAGAACCTCCGGAATCGCCTGCCCCTCGAAGATCTGCGGACGGGTATATTGCGGATATTCGAGAAGCCCCTCGGCGAAGCTCTCGCTCTCGCCGGACTGGACATTGCCCATGACCCCCGGCAGGAGCCGCACGGTGGCGTCGAGAACGGTCAGGGCGGCGATCTCGCCGCCCGACAGGACATAGTCGCCGACCGACACTTCCTCGAGCCCACGCGCCGCGATGAGGCGCTCGTCGACCCCTTCGAAGCGGCCGGCAAGGATGACCACCCCGGGGCCTTCCGCGAGCGCCGCGGCGCGTGCCTGGTCGAAGGGCCGGCCGCGCGGGCTCATCAGGAGACGGGGCCGCCTGTCGCCGGCAGGGCTCGCGGCGTCGATCGCCGCAGCCAGCACGTCGGCCCGCATGACCATGCCGGCGCCGCCGCCGGCCGGCGAATCGTCGACCGAGCGGTGCTTGTCGGTGGCCGAGGCGCGGATGTCGCGGGCTTCCAGCGACCAGAGCCCGTCATTGAGCGCCCGGCCGGCGAGGCTGAGGCCGAGCGGACCGGGAAACATTTCGGGGAAGATGGTGAGGACGCTGGCTCGGAACATCGGTGCTTCGCTTGGCTGACGGACAAGCGACCTTACCGGTTCGGATCGGCATCGTCCTCATCGCCGTCGAGCAGGCCGGGCAGCGGCTCGACGACGACCTTGCCGCCGGCGATGTCGATTTCCGGCACGGCCTCGCGGGTGAAGGGGATCAGGACGGACTGGCCGCTTGCGGGTGCGATTTCGAGGAGATTGCCGGCCCCGAAATTCTGCACGGAGATGACCGTGCCGAGTTCGGCGCCGTCCCTGCCGACCGCGGCAAGGCCGACCAGGTCGGCATGGTAGAATTCGTCTTCTTCCGGCTTCGGCAGCCGGTCGCGCGACACCGTCAACTCGATGCCGTTCAGAAGTTCCGCCTGGTTGCGGTCGGTGACGCCCTCGACGCGCGCCACCAGCATGTCCGGCGACGTGCCGGCCGCCGGACGCACATGGGTTATGACGAAGCTCCGCCCGTCAACCGCGTCGAGCGGCCCGTAGGAACGGGCCGCTTTCGGATCGGCGGTGTAGCTTTTCAGTCTGACCTCGCCGCGAATCCCATGCGCCGCGCCGAAGCGGGCGATGGGAACGCGATCGGCGGGGCTCGCAGCCACGGGGCGTCAGCCTCAGGCCGCGGGGGTCTCTTCGGCGGCGGCAGCGGCCGCGGCGGCTGCAGCGGTGCGCTCCTGCGCCTTCTTGCCGGGCAGGGCCTTTTCCGGATTGTTGCGCGGCGACCGCTTGGCGAGGCCGGCGGCATCGAGGAAGCGCAGGACGCGATCGGTCGGCAGCGCGCCGACGCTCGTCCAATGCTGGATGCGCTCGACATTGAGCGTGACGCGGTTGCCATCGCCCTTCGGCAGCATCGGATTGTAGGTGCCGACGATCTCGATAAAGCGGCCGTCGCGCGGAGAACGGCTGTCGGCGATGACGATGCGGTAGAACGGGCGCTTCTTGGCGCCGGCGCGGGTCAGGCGGATCTTCAGGGACATGTCAGTTTCCTTTTCTCAAACTTTGTCTGAACGGTTGATCATTTCTTTTTCGGGAAGCCGGGGAGCCCGGGCAGGCCACCCATGCCGGGCAGGCGCGGCCCGCCGAGCCCCGGCAGATTGGGAAGGCCGCCGCCGGGCAGACCGCCCGAAAGCCCGCTGCCCTTGGCAAATCTTTCCAGCGTCGCCGCATCGATCTGCGGCGCGCCGCCGCCACCCATGCCGGGCGGCATGCCCATCATGCCGGCCATCTTGCCGAACATGCCTTTGCCCTTGCCCATGGCCTTCATCATGTCGGCCATCTGGCGGTGCATTTTCAGGAGCCGGTTGATCTCCTCGACGCGCGTGCCGGAGCCGGCCGCGATGCGCTTCTTGCGGCTCGCCTTGAGGATGTCGGGATTCTTGCGCTCGGCGCGCGTCATCGACGAGATGATGGCGCCCTGCCGCTTGAACACGGAATCGTCCATGCCGAGCGCGTCGATCTGCTTCTTCATCTTGCCGACGCCGGGCATCATGCCCATGACGCCGGACATGCCGCCGATCTTCTGCATCTGGTCGAGTTGCTCGGCGAGATCTTCGAGGTCGAACGACCCCTTCTTCATCCGCTCGGCGACCTTCGCCGCCTTCTCGGCGTCGAAATTCGCGGCGGCCTTCTCGACCAGCCCGACGATGTCGCCCATGCCGAGGATGCGGCCGGCGATGCGCGACGGATCGAAATCTTCGAGCGCATCGAGCTTCTCGCCGGTGCCGAGAAGCTTGATCGGCTTGCCGGTGACGGCACGCATCGACAGCGCCGCGCCGCCGCGGCCGTCGCCATCGACGCGGGTCAGCACGATGCCGGTGATGCCGACGCGCTCGTTGAAATTCCGCGCCAGGTTGACGGCATCCTGGCCGGTCAGCGAATCGGCGACGAGCAGGATCTCGTGCGGCTTCGCCGCCTGCTTGATCTCGGCCATCTCGATCATCAGCGGCTCGTCGATATGCGTGCGGCCGGCCGTATCGAGGATGACGACATCATAGCCGCCGAGCCGGCCGGCGCTCATGGCGCGCGAGGCGATCTCGACCGGCATCTGGCCGGCGACGATCGGCAGCGTGTCGATGCCGGCCTGGACGCCGAGGATGCGCAACTGCTCCTGCGCCGCCGGGCGGCGCGTATCGAGCGAAGCCATCAGGACTTTGGATTTGCGCCGATCGGTCAGCCGCCGCGCCAGCTTGGCGGCGGTCGTGGTCTTGCCCGAGCCCTGCAGGCCGACCAGCATCAGCGGCACCGGCGCCGGCGCATTGAGGTCGACCGCCTCGGCCTCGGCGCCCAGCGTCGCGACGAGTTCGTCATGGACGATCTTGACGACCATCTGGCCGGGCGTGACCGAGCGAATGACCGCCTCGCCGACCGCCTTGGCGCGCACCCGGTCGGTGAAGCTGCGCACGACATCGAGCGCCACGTCGGCCTCGATGAGGGCGCGGCGCACTTCGCGCATGGCCTCGGTGACATCGGCTTCCGACAGCGCACCGCGCCGCGTCAGCTTGTCGAGGACTCCGCTCAGCCGTTCCGAGAGGCTTTCGAACATTCGCCGTTCCAGATTGTCAGCCGGCGGACCATCCGCCGGGGTGACAAGCATGTGTGGCCGGAACCGGCACGCACCAAGGGCACCCGCGGGCGAATCTTCGCTGGCGGATGTTGACCCCTCCACCTCTGGGATGGAGCGGCTTGGCTGGCACTGCGGTCTCGGTCACGAGATGGGACGGGTTGATACGCCGCGACTGTGGCGGAGTCAAGTAAACCGGCCATTCCAGACGGAAAACGCCCGCCCCGCATGACAAATGCGGTCATCGGCACGGTTGCCGTTGCGGCGGGGACCGGCCTTCTCCTACCGTGGCCCTGGTCCTTTCGGAAGCCGACCATGCCCCGCCGCCCCCGCCTCGGATTACCCATCCTTGCGTTCGCCGCCTTCCTGTCCGCCCTCCCGGCCAACGCCCGGGGACCGGCGAGCCCGGCAGAAGCCGAGATCTTCCGCGGCCGCGTCGACGAACTCTTCATGGGCGGCAATCGCGACGGCGCCATCGTCCTGATGCGCGAGGTCGTGGGCTTCGACCGCACCAGCGGCGCCCCCGGCGCGGTTCTCGCCAACGATCTCCTCGGCCTCTCCGGCATGCTCGACGCGCCCGACGACGACAATCTCTGGGAGGACTCGGAAGACCTCCGCCTCGAGGCGATCGAGATCCTGTCGGCCCTGCCCGAGGCCGCCGAGCTGCATCGCGACGCCGTCGGCGAACTCGCCATGCACTATATTCGCCGCGAGTATGGCCGCGATTTCGCGGACCAGGCGCTTGCCTATTTCGACCTGATCGAAGGCGTGCCGGATGCCGATGCCCGCGCCGGCTATCTCGTCGAGGACGCCTGCAACCGCGCCGACTTCGCCAGCTACCCGAAACTGTCCGTCGATTTCGCAAGCGTCGCCGAGGCCTATCTCGACCGCTTCGCGGCGGGCGACGACGACGCCGTGACCTGTGCCGTCACGAATCTACGCCGCCTCCTCGATATCGGCCGTGAGCTGGAAGACCTCGACCGCCATTCCGGCGAGATCGTCCGCATCGTCGCCGGCAGCGGCACGATCGGCCCGCTCGCCGCCTATGACGCCTTCGATCTCCGCGCGCGCGTCCTTCTCGCCGCCGGCCGCTATGACGAGGCGCTCGCCGCCGCCGAGATGGCGATCGCGCGGATGAACGCCGGCGATGCGCCAGCCGGCCTTCGCGCCGGCTCGATGGCCCTCCGCGCCGAGGCGTGGTTCCGCAAGGGCGACGCGGCGAAGGCAGCCACCGACGCCACCGAAGCCGTGCTCGGCTATGAAGGGGCCGGCCCGGAGGATGCCCCCGAGCAGGCGCTCGCCCTGTCGCTCCTCGCCGAGATTCTGTCGACCATTCCCGACCGGCAGGATGCCGTGCCGGCACTTCTCACCCGCGCCCGCGAGCTTGCCCGGTCTGCCGCGACCGTCGGCACCAAGGGCTGGGAGGACGCTGTCCGGCGGACCTACACGCTGACCGTCTCGCGGCTCCTCGCCGAGGGCGATCCCGCCGCTGCCTCGGCGATCGCCGCCGACCTCGCTACGTTCAACAGCGAGGTCCTGAGCCTTCAATGGCGCCAGGATTGGGCCGATCTCATCGACTTCCCCGCCAATGTGGCGCTGCTCCTCTACCAGCGGAACTTCGAAGGAGCCATCCACCAGTTATCGCTCGCCCGCCACGCGCTGGAGGAGGCGTATTTCATCGCCCACAACTACTTCACCTCGCCGCTGGTCCGCGCCGACATCGCTGAATATCTGGTCCTGTATGCGCTCTTGATCACCGAGGGCGCGGAAACGCCGCTCGATCCGGCGCCGCTGCTCGTGCTCCTCGACGAAGCACTTCGGACCAGGAGCGACAGCCTGTCGGCGACGCACCCGCTTCTGATTCAGCATTATGCCTTGCGCGCGGTCGTCTTCTCCCGCATCGGCCAGCCGGAAGAGGCGCTCGCCGCCGCCCGCGAGGGCTTGCGCCGCTTCGTCGAACGCGGCGTCTCGCAGCGCGAAGCCGGCGGCTCGATCACATCGCTCTTCGTCGACCCGGTCTACCAGCAGCTCGTCATCGCCGCCTGGTTCGGCCTGCCGACGCTGCCGCGATAGTCAGCGCGACTTCCGCTGCGACTGTTTCAGATCGTCGAGCATCGGGCGGAGCTGCTTGCGGTCATCGCCCCAGCCCATGTCGTCGATCTTCCAGCCGTCGGCGGTCTTTACGAATTCATAGGTACCGGACTGCTGCTGACCGAAGGCCGTGTATGCGACCTTCAGCGCCACCGTCTCGGCGGTCTCCTCGATCGGCGTGATGACGACGTTGGTCACCGTGTCCTCGTCCTGCGCATTCAGGAAAATGTCGAAGTCGATGGCAAATTCGATATCCATGCCGGCGCCCTCCTCGACGTCGCGATAGAGCTTCTTGAGCAACGGCGAGAAATGCGTGTCGATGACGTTGAAGTAGTTGCAGCAGGGATCGGCCCATTGCGCGTAGATCGCCGTCACGATCGCCGCCGGGTCCTCGCCGGCGGCCAGCACGATGGACGCGCCGAGCGGCGCGCCGGGCAAGGTGACGGACACCGGAATCGCATTGAGGCAAAGGGCAAGGGCAAGCGGCACGGCCGGAAATTTCATGGATGTCTCCCTGGAAGATTTCCCGCTATCTAGCAGGGAAGGCCGCTTCCCGGAAATGAAACAAGCCGTCATCTGACCCGCCGGCCTAAAGCGCCTTCTTCCCCTGCAAGGTCATGAGCATCTCGCGCAGCGTCGGCGTCGACCGATCGCCAGAGATCGAGCAGCCGATCATTCGATCGTCCCGTCTTGACGCGGGATTTCGGGAACGCGCCGAAAGCGTTTAGCCGGATTTCGCCTCGGAGACGAGCTTCGGCTGCGCCCGCCAGAGATCAGGGAACATGGCTTCCATATTCTTGATCTTCGGCAGGTCGTTGATGACGATGTAGAAGGCGCTCGGATTCAGCGTCGCGTAGTCCTGGTGGTAGTCCTCGGCTGGATAGAAGGTGTCGAGCGGCTTCAGCTCGGTGACGATCTTGCCGCCATAGACCTTGGCGTCGGTGAGCTGCGCGATATAGGCCTCCGCGACGCGCTTCTGCTCGTCGGTCGTGGTGTAGATCGCTGAACGGTATTGCGTGCCCGAATCCGGCCCCTGGCGGTTGAGCTGGGTCGGATCATGCGCAACCGAGAAGAATATCTGCAGGAGCTTGCCGTAGGAAATCTTCGTCGGGTCGTAGCGGATGGCGACCGACTCCGCATGTCCGGTCGAGCCGGTCGTGACCTGCTCGTAGCTCGGATCCTTGACCGTGCCGCCGGCATAGCCGGAGACCGCGTTGATGACACCGTCGGTGTGCTGGAACACCGCCTGGACGCCCCAGAAGCAGCCGCCGGCGATCACCGCCGTCTGCAGCGCGCCGCTGCTGTCGGGCGGATCGAGCGTCGGCGCCGGCAGGGTTACGGCCTCTTCCGCCGCATTGACCGTCGTCGCCTGCCAGAGCGTGCCGGCACCGGCGAGCGCGATGGCGATCAGGGCAACCGGAACGGAAAGACGTTTCACCAGACTGTTCATGATGAGCCTCTCAAAAATGGGGTCAGGCGGTGGCGCGCGCGACGAAGGTCAGCGCCACGCCGTTCATGCAGTAACGAAGGCCGGTCGGCTCCGGCCCGTCCGGGAAGACATGGCCGAGATGGGCGTCGCAGAGCGCGCAGGAGACCGAGGTGCGGGTCATGAACAGGCTCGTATCCTCATGCTCGACGACGTTTTCCTTGGCGATCGGCTGGTAGAAACTCGGCCAGCCGGTGCCGGAATCGAATTTCGTGGCGGAATCGTAGAGCGCCGTGCTGCAGCACACGCAGCGGAACAAGCCATCGCCATGCTCGTCATCGAGGGGGCTGGTGAAAGCCCGCTCGGTGCCCTCCTGCCGCGCCACCTCGAAGGCGGCCGGGCTGAGCTGCTTCTTCCACTCTTCCTCGGCCTTGACGACCTTGGCGAGCGTCTCGACGCCGGTTTGCACCTTGGCATCGGAAAAGACAGCGATCGGGACATTGCCCGGCGTTCCGGAAATGGCCGCGGCGTTGGCCAGGCGCGACAGCAAGCCGCTGCCGGCAAGGGCGACGAAGGCCCCGCCCGAAAGGAGGAAGGCGCGGCGGCTGAACTGGTTCGACATCATCTGCATGGGATGCTCCCTCACGGCTTCTCTTGCGGCGATCGGAACGCGGAACGCCCGTCCCGCCGGTCGACCACCGGATGTCCAGAGTTACGGAATATATAAGCCTTGCGTTTCATACGCCTCGAACAAATCGCGGTGAACGGCGCCCGAAGCGTCCCGACTGGCATTTTGGCGGGTGTTCCGCCATATAGGGCTCGGACAAGAAAGCCGGTTTCGGCCATGCAGGCAGACCCCATCCCCTTCCGCAAGATGAACGGCCTCGGCAACGAGTTCGCCGTTTTCGACGGCCGTTCCGGCCCGATCTACCTCTCGGCCGAGGCGATCCGGACGCTCGGCCAGCCGGAGGCCATCGGCTTCGACCAGATGATCACGCTCGAACGCTCCAAGGCCGGCGCCGACGTCTTCATGCGCATCCACAACCGCGACGGCGGCGAGGTCGATGCCTGCGGCAACGCCACGCGCTGCGTCGGCTGGCTGCTGATGGGCGAGAACGGCCGGCCGAACGCCACGATCGAGACCAATGCCGGCCTCCTCCGTGCCTATGAGAGCGGCAGACCCGAAACGGTGACGGTCGACATGGGCAAGCCACGTTTCGCCTGGAACCAGATCCCGCTCGCCGAGGAGTTCCACGACACGCGCGCCATCGAGCTCCAGATCGGCCCGATCGACGATCCGATCCTGCATACGCCCTCGGCGGTGAGCATGGGCAACCCGCACGCGATCTTCTGGGTCGACGATGTCGAGGCCTATGATCTCGTCCGCTTCGGGCCGCTTCTCGAAAACCACCCGATCTTCCCAGAGCGCGCCAATATCTCGCTCGCCCATGTCACGGCCCGCGACGCGATCACGGTCAGGACCTGGGAACGCGGCGTCGGCCTGACCCAGGCCTGCGGCACGGCGGCCTGCGCCGCGGCCGTTGCCGCGATGCGCAAGAAGCTCACCGACCGCAAGGTCACCGTGACGCTGCCCGGCGGCCCGCTGCTCGTCGAATGGCGCGACGACGACCATGTCTGGATGACCGGCCCGGTCGAGACGGAATTCGAGGGCACCATCGATCCCGAGACGCTCGCCTGGACGGCGCGCGGCCAGGGCGCCACCTGATGGCCGTCGAGGTCGTCACCTTCGGCTGCCGGCTGAATGCCCTGGAATCCGAAGTGATGCGCCAGCGGGCTGAAAACGCCGGCCTCGGCGAGGCCGTGCTCTTCAACACCTGCGCGGTGACCGCCGAAGCCGTCCGCCAGGCGCGCCAGGCGATCCGCCGGGCCCGCCGCGAGCAGCCGGGCGCCCGGATCGTCGTTTCCGGCTGCGCCGCGCAGATCGATCCCACGAGCTTTTCCGACATGCCGGAGGTCGACCTCGTCCTCGGCAATGAGGAGAAGCTGCGGCCGGAAGCCTATGATTTCGGCGTCGGCGCGAGCGATATCCGCGTCAACGACATCATGTCGGTCACGGAGAGCGCGCTGCATCTCGTCGCCGGAATGGACGGGCGGACGCGGGCCTTCGTCGAGATCCAGAATGGCTGCGACCACCGCTGCACCTTCTGCATCATCCCCTACGGCCGCGGCAATTCACGCTCGGTGCCGATGGGCGCCCTCGTCGACCAGATCCGCAGCCTCGTCGAGACCGGCTATCGCGAGATCGTGCTGACCGGCGTCGACATCACCTCCTATGGCGGCGACCTGCCCGGCACACCAAGCCTCGGCCGGCTGGTGCGCAGCATCCTGAAGTCGGTGCCCGAACTCGACCGCCTGCGTCTCTCCTCGATCGATTCGATCGAGGCCGACGACCAGCTCATGCGGGCGATCGCCGAGGAGGAACGGCTGATGCCGCATCTCCATCTGTCGCTGCAATCCGGCGACGACATGATCCTGAAGCGGATGAAACGGCGGCACCTGCGCGCCGACACGCTCCGCTTCGTCGATGAAGCCCGGCGGCGCCGTCCGGAAATGGTCTTCGGCGCCGACATCATCGCCGGCTTCCCGACCGAGACCGAGGAGATGTTCGCCCGGTCCCTGTCGATCGTCGACGAGGCCGGGCTGACCCATGTCCATGTCTTCCCCTTCTCGCCGCGCCCCGGCACGCCGGCCGCGCGCATGCCGCAGCTCGATCGGCCTCTCGTGAAGGAGCGCGCCGCGCGGCTTCGCGACAAGGGCGCAGCGGCGCTCGCCGCCCATCTCGCCGCCGAGCAGGGCGCCATCCGGCGCGTGCTGGTCGAGCGCGGCGGCGGCGGCCACACCGAGCATTTCACGCCCGTCCGCATCGCTTCCGGCCAGCCCGGCGACATCCTCGCGGCCCGCATCGTCGGCAACACGCCGCGCGCCCTCCTCGCCGAGGCGGCCTGACATGGCGGAAGCGAAAGGCCTCTTCCGCCGCGTCTTCGGCGGCGGCGAAACACCCGCCCCGGTCCAAGAGACTCCGGAACCGGCGAAGGCGCCGAAGCAATCCTTCTTCGTACGGCTGCGGCAGGGCTTGGCGCGCTCGTCCGGCGCGCTGTCCGAGGGCATCACCGCGATCTTCACCAAGCGCAAGCTCGACGAGGCGGCGCTCGAAGATTTCGAGGACATGCTGATCCGCGCCGATCTCGGCGTCGACACGGCGGCCCGCATCGCGAAGCGGCTGCGCGAGACGCGCTTCGACAAGGAAGTCTCCGACGAGGAAGTGAAGAGCGTGCTCGCCGACGAGATCGAGGCGGCGCTGACGCCCGTCGCCAAGCCGCTCGACATCGACGAAAGCCTCAAGCCGCATGTCATCCTCGTGGTCGGCGTCAACGGCACCGGCAAGACCACGACCATCGGCAAGCTCGCCGCGAAATTCGCCGCCGAAGGCAAGTCCGTGATGCTCGCCGCCAGCGACACCTTCCGGGCCGCGGCGATCGAGCAATTGAAGATCTGGGGCGAACGCACCGGCGCGACCGTGATTGCGGGCGAGCAGGGCGCCGACGCGGCCGGTCTGGCCTTCGATGCCCTGAAGCAGGCGAAAGCAAGCGCCGCCGACGTGCTCATCATCGATACGGCCGGGCGGCTGCAGAACAAGGCCGAGCTGATGGCCGAGCTCGAAAAGATTCTCCGCGTCGTGCGGAAGCTCGATCCGGCGGCGCCGCACACCGTGCTGATGACGCTCGACGCGACCACCGGCCAGAATGCCTTGAACCAGGTCGAGATCTTCGGCCGCCAGTCCGGCGTCACCGGCCTCGTCATGACCAAGCTCGACGGCACCGCCCGCGGCGGCATCCTCGTCGCCATCGCCGCCAAATTTGGCCTGCCGGTGCATTTCATCGGCGTCGGCGAAGGCGTCGACGACCTCGAACCTTTCGAAGCCGGCGACTTCGCCAAGGCGTTGGCGGGATTGCAATGACGGCGGCCCACGCCCCGGCGCGTCGTCACCCCGACGAAAGTCGGGGTCCATGGGTAGTCACGATGGATTCCGGCTTTCGCCGGAATGACGTCCGGGGTTATGCCTTGCGCAAAGCCTCAAGGGCTCAGCAGGGATGACACCATGACCTTCGAGCCGCCCCCCAACACGCCCGCCCGCGAGCGCAAGGAGATCAACCCGCTCCTTAAGCTGGCCCTGGAGCTCGGACCGCTCGGCGTCTTCTTCTTTGCCAATGCGCGCGGCGAATGGCTGGCCGAGACGCTGCCGGCACTCGCCCCGCTCGGCGGACCGCTCTTCATCGCCACCGCGATCTTCATCGTCGCGACGCTGATCTCGCTCGGCGTCTCGCTGGCGCTGACGCGGCGCATGCCGATCATGCCCTTCATCACCGGCATCGTCGTCGTCATCTTCGGCGGGCTGACGCTCTATCTGCATGACGAGACCTTCATCAAGATGAAGCCGACCATCGTCAACACGCTGTTCGGCGCCGTTCTCCTCGGCGGGCTGCTCTTCGGCAAGTCGCTGCTCGGCTATGTCTTCGATTCGGTCTTCAAGCTCACCGACGAAGGCTGGCGGATACTGACCTTCCGCTGGGGCCTGTACTTCCTCGTGCTCGCCATCCTCAACGAGATCGTCTGGCGGAATTTCTCGACCGACAGCTGGGTGAGCTTCAAGGTCTTCGGCATCATGCCGCTCACCTTCCTCTTCACCCTGTCGCAGCTGCCGCTCCTCAACCGCACGCAGATCCGCGAAGAGGCCGAGACGCCGTGATCGCCCGCACCGACTGGAAGGCTGCGGTCGTCGCCATCGCCGCGATCACGCTCGCCACGGCCGCTATCCTCTATGCGATCGGCCACCCGCTGATCTGCACCTGCGGCACCGTGAAACTCTGGCACGGCGTCACCTACAGCTCGGAAAATTCGCAGCATCTCTCCGACTGGTACACCCCTTCCCACGTCATCCACGGGCTCCTGTTCTACGCGCTCCTCTGGCTCGTCGCGCGCAAATGGCCGGTCTCGGCCCGCGCCGTCGTCGCGACGCTGATCGAGGCCGGCTGGGAGATCCTCGAGAACACGCCGCTGATCATCAACCGCTACCGCGAGGCGACGATCTCGCTCGATTATTTCGGCGACAGCGTCATCAACTCGGTGATGGACATCGTCTGGATGCTGCTCGGCTTCTTCCTCACCGCGCGGCTGCCGGTCTGGGTCTCAGTGGCGCTGGTTGTCGCGCTGGAGCTCTTCGTCGGATACTTCATCCGCGACAACCTCACGCTCAACATCATCATGCTGCTTCACCCGGTCGACGCGATCCGTACCTGGCAAAACGGCGGCTGATCAGGCTCACTTACCGGCGGCGAGCGCCGCGATCTCGGGCAGCAGCACCTCGGCGATCGCCTGCTCGCTGAGCGGGCCGATGAATTTCCGCCGGATGACGCCGTCCGGCCCGACCAGGAAGGTCTCCGGCACGCCATAGACGCCCCAGTCGATCGCCGTGCGGCCATTGTCGTCGACGCCGACCGCCGCATAGGGATTGCCGAGTTCGCCGAGGAAGCGCCGGGCATTCTCCGGCACGTCCTTGTAGTTGATGCCGAGGAGTTGCAGCCGCGCATCGCCGGCGAGCCTTTCGAGCAGCGGGTGCTCCTCGCGGCAGGGACCGCACCAGGAGGCGAAGACATTCACCAGGCTGATCTTGCCGCGCAATGCGCCGCTGTCGAAGCCCGGCAACGGCGCGCCCTCGCGCATCAGCCCGTCCAATGCCGGCAGGGCAAAATCCGGCGCTGCCTTGCCGACCAGCACGGAGGGGATCGCCGACGGGTCTTCGCCCGATATCAGCCGAGTCAGGAAGACCGCAGCGAGCGCCAGGAAGATGCCGAGCGGCAGGAGATGGGAAAGCCGCGGCGTCCGCCGCGTCACCGGCCCGTCGCTCATTCGCCGCCCTTCGCCGAGCGCCGGCGGATGCCGCGGGCTTCGAGATCGGCAAGCCGGCGGCGAAGCGCCCGCCCGTCGATTAGCACCCAGCCGACCAGCACGACGATCACGAGCGCCGTCGCCAGATAGGCGGCGACGATGAAGCCGGTATGGGTGGCGATCTGCGTCATCGGATCAGCCCGCCAGCCCCGCCGCCATGCGCTGCAGCGTGCGGATGCGGCGGCGCAGGATCTCGTTCCGCATCGCCATCACCGACAGAGCCAGGAAGAGGAGCGTCATCGCCAGCGCCATGACGAGGAGCGGCCACAGCATCGACGGATCGATGGTCGGCCCGCCGAGGCGGAAGACGCTGGCCGGCTGGTGCAGCGTGTTCCACCAGTCGACCGAGAATTTGATGATCGGCAGGTTGACGGCGCCGACCAGCGTCAGGATCGCGGCGGCGCGCGCCGCCCGGCCGGGATCGTCGACGGCGCGCCACAGCGCGATCAGCCCGAGATACATGAGGAAGAGGATCAGCACCGAGGTCAGCCGCGCGTCCCACACCCAGTAGGTACCCCACATCGGCTTGCCCCAGAGCGAACCGGTCAGCAGCGCCAGGAAGGTGAAGGCGGCGCCGACGGGCGCGATGCTCTTCGCCGCGACATCGGCGAGCGGATGCCGCCAGACCAGCGTGCCCAGCGAGGCGATCGCCATCAGCGAATAGCCGAACATCGACAGCCAGGCCGAGGGCACATGGATATACATGATGCGCACCGTCTCACCCTGCTGGTAGTCGGCGGGCGCGACGAAGAAGGCGAGATAGAGCCCAATAGCGAGCCCGACCAGCGCCGCCGCCCAGAGAAACGGCAGGAACCGGCCCGAAAGGGACAAATAGCGGGTGGGATTGGCGAGATCGACGAAGGCCATGGCGTTGCTTTTAGTGAGGCGCCCGGTTTTCGGCAATTGCAGGGCTGCCGCAGCTGTCACTCCATCGACGAGCGGAGCGCCGCCGCCCCGGCGATCGGCGCCACCACGGCGCTGACCAGCGTCAGCGCCAGCAGGATGAGGAAGGGCGGCAGGAACGGCACCGGGCCGACGATGGTGGCGCTGGCGGCGCTGACGCCAAAGACCAGCACCGGGATCGTGAAGGGCAGGACGAGGACAGCGACCAGCAGGCCACCACGATTGAAGGCGACCGTGAGCGACGCGCCGATGGCGCCGATCAGCGTCAGCGCCGGCGTGCCGGCGAGCAGCGTCAGCGTGACCGCGCCGAGCGGCAGCGGCGCGATTCCGAGAAGGAGGCCGAGCACCGGCGCGGCGATGACCAGCGGCAGCCCGGTCGCCAGCCAATGGCCGACGGCCTTGGCCAGCACCACCAGTTCGAGCGGCAGGCCTGACAGGAAGAAGAGATCCAGCGAGCCGTCGTCGCGGTCGTCCTGGAAGAGCCGGTCGAGGCCGAGCAGCGTCGCGAAAAGCGCGCCGATCCACAGGATCGCCGGGCCGATCCGCGCCAGGAGGTTGAGGTCGGGGCCGATGCCGAAGGGCACGACGACGACCACGGCGAGGAAGAAGACCACGCCGACAAAGGCCCCACCGCTGCCGCGGAGCGACAGGAGCGCCGTCCGGCCGGTAATGGCCGCCAGCGCGCCGATCATGCCGCCCGCCCGAGCGACAGCGTCGCGGATGCGGCGACCGGCAACGGCCGGTGGGTCGCGGCGAGCACGATGCCGCCGGCCTTCAGATGCTCGGCGATCAATGCCCCCAGCATCCGTTCCGCTTCTGAATCGAGCGCCGTGGTCGGCTCGTCGAGGAGCCAGACCGGCCTATGCGAGACGAGAAGCCGGGCAATCGCCACGCGGCGCTTCTGCCCGGCCGACAGGATGCCGGCCGGCAGGTCGGCGAGATCGGCAAGGCCGACACGGTCGAGGGCGTCGAGCGGCGGCAGGCCGGGGCTGCGGAAGATCCGCCGCCAGAAATCCAGATTTTCGAGGACCGTGAGAGCCGGCTTCAGCGCATCGAGATAGCCGAGGAAATGCGCTGCCTGGGCGACATCGTCCTTGCCGTCGAGCGTCACGGCGCCCGCTGCCGGCGGCAGAAGCCCCGCGACAACCCGCAGCATCGTGGTTTTTCCCGAGCCGTTCGGCCCGGTCAGCGCCAGAATCTCCCCCGAAGCGACCGCGAAGGACCGGTCCGCGAAGATCGTCCGGCCGCCCCGGACGGCCGCAAGACCGGAAGCGCTCAACCGCATGGTGAGGCACGCCCGCAACGGCCGCTTGGATTGCGGCGCCGGCCGGTCACGCTGTCTTGCCCATGAAACAATGCGTCGATCCACCGCGCTTCTGGCCAGCGCTCTTTAAATTCACTATAAGGCGCGCGGCCCTCGCCGTCGCCGGACGGTACCTCTTCTGGAATCCTACTTATCTGAACGATAAGGTGATCCGAAGGGCCTTCCGGGCCCGTTTGCCGTTCCATCGGCGTCCGTATCTTCTTGGGGAAGGATCGACAAGTCGTGACCTCGCTCGATAGTTTCAAATCCCGCCAGACCCTTACCGTCGGTGGCCAGAATTACGAGTATTTCAGCCTGATCGAAGCCGAAAAGAACGGGCTTTCCGGCATTTCGCAGCTTCCGGTCTCGCTGAAGGTCCTCCTTGAGAACCTGCTGCGCTTCGAAGACGGGCGCACGGTCAAGGCCGACGATATCCGCGCCATGGCCGAATGGCTGACGACCCGGACCAGCGAGCGCGAGATCGCCTTCCGCCCGGCCCGCGTGCTGATGCAGGATTTCACCGGCGTTCCGGCCGTCGTCGATCTCGCCGCCATGCGCGACGCGATGGTCAACCTCGGCGGCGACCCGAAGCGCATCAATCCGCTCGTCCCGGTCGATCTCGTCATCGACCACTCGGTCATCGTCGACGAGTTCGGCAACGCCAAGGCCCTCGCCAAGAATGTCGAGCTCGAATACCAGCGGAACGGCGAGCGCTATTTGTTCCTGAAATGGGCGCAGGGCTCCTTCGACAATTTCCGCGTGGTGCCGCCCGGCACCGGCATCTGCCACCAGGTCAATCTCGAATATCTCTCGCAGACCGTCTGGACCCGCAAGGAAGGCAGCAAGGTCACCGCCTATCCCGACACGCTGGTCGGCACCGACTCGCACACCACCATGGTCAACGGCCTCGCCGTGCTGGGCTGGGGCGTCGGCGGCATCGAGGCGGAAGCCGCGATGCTCGGCCAGCCGATCTCGATGCTCATTCCGGAAGTCGTCGGCTTCCGCCTGACCGGCAAGCTCGCCGAAGGCGTCACCGCCACTGACCTCGTGCTCACCGTCACCGAGATGCTCCGCAAGAAGGGCGTCGTCGGCAAGTTCGTCGAGTTCTTCGGCACCGGCCTCGACCACATGGCGCTCGAAGACCGCGCCACGATCGGCAACATGGCGCCCGAATACGGCGCCACCTGCGGCTTCTTCCCGGTCGACGGCGAGACGATCCGCTACCTGAACGAAACCGGCCGCGAATCCGACCGGATCAAGCTCGTCGAGGCCTATTGGCGGGCGCAGGGCATGTTCCGCGAAGCGAACGGCCCCGACCCGATCTTCACCGCCACGCTCGAGCTCGACATGGCCAGCGTCGAGCCCTCCATGGCCGGCCCGAAGCGCCCGCAGGACCGCGTTCTCCTCAAGGAGGCCAAGTCCCGCTTCCTCACCGCGCTCACCAGCGAGTTCAAGAAGCCCGGCGAAGCCGACAAGGAAACCCCGGTCGCCGGCGCCGATTACACGATCGGCCATGGCGACGTGGTGATCGCCGCGATCACCTCCTGCACCAACACATCGAACCCCTATGTGATGATCGGCGCCGGCCTCCTGGCCCGCAAGGCCGTCGAGAGGGGCCTCAAGCCGAAGCCCTGGGTGAAGACCTCGCTCGCCCCCGGCAGCCAGGTCGTCGCCGAATATCTGGCGCGTTCCGGCCTGCAAGACGATCTCGACGCGGTCGGCTTCAATCTCGTCGGCTTCGGCTGCACGACCTGCATCGGCAATTCCGGCCCGCTCCCCGAGGCAATCTCGGATGCGATCAGCGAAGGCGATATCGTCGCCGCCGCGGTGCTCTCCGGCAACCGCAACTTCGAAGGCCGCGTCAATCCGGACGTGCGGGCGAACTACCTCGCCTCGCCGCCGCTCGTCGTCGCCTATGCCTTTGCCGGCTCGCTTCAGATCGACCTCGCCACCGAGCCGCTCGGTGAAGGCGCCGACGGCGAGCCCGTCTATCTCCGCGACATCTGGCCGTCGACCAAGGAAGTCGCCGATTTCGTCCGCGCCAACATCAACCGCGAGCTTTTCCGCAGCAAATATGCCGACGTCTTCAAGGGCGACGAGCGCTGGCAGAAGATCCGCGTCGACGGGGGCATGACCTATCGCTGGAATCCGGGTTCGACCTACGTCCAGAACCCGCCCTATTTCGAAGGCATGCGCGCCGAGCCTGAAGCCATCACCGACATCCACAAGGCGCGCGTCCTCAGCCTCTTCCTCGACTCGATCACCACCGACCACATCTCGCCGGCCGGCTCGATCAAGGTCGAAAGCCCCGCCGGCAACTACCTCATCGAGCACCAGGTGCGGCCGGGCGACTTCAACCAGTACGGCACTCGCCGCGGCAATCACGAAGTCATGATGCGCGGCACCTTCGCCAACATCCGCATCAAGAACCAGATGATCCCGGGCGTTGAAGGCGGCCTGACCACGCATCAGCCCGACGGCGAGCGCATGCCGATTTACGACGCGGCGATGAAGTATCGCAGCGAAGGCGTGCCGCTGGTCGTCTTCGCCGGCCGCGAATACGGCACCGGCTCGTCGCGCGACTGGGCGGCCAAGGGCACGCGCCTTCTCGGCATCCGTGCCGTCATCGCGCAGAGCTTCGAGCGCATCCATCGTTCCAATCTCGTCGGCATGGGCGTCCTGCCCCTCGTCTTCGAGGAAGGCACCTCCTGGCAGACGCTCGGCATCAAGGGCGACGAGATCGTCACCATCCTCGGCGTCGCCGAAGGCCTGAAGCCGCGCCAGATGATGGAAGCCGAGATCATCGCCGGCGACGGTACGGTCACGAGGATTCCGCTGGTCTGCCGCATCGATACGCTGGACGAGCTCGAATACTTCAAGAATGGCGGCATACTGCAATATGTCCTGCGCCAGCTCGCGGCGTGATATCTCCGACCAAGGGGCGGCCCGACTCAACGGAACGTGACTTCCAATTGAGAGGGGCCGCTTCTAGCTTCACCGTCATCGCAGCCGAATGTCGGCCGCGCTTGTCCGGAACCGGATCTTGATAGCGATTTGCCGGCCGTTTTTCGGCCTAGCCATAGCAGCGCTCATATCCGGCCCCGCCCTCGGCGCGCCGAAATCGGTCCTCGAACTTTTCACCAGCCAGGGCTGCTCGTCCTGCCCCGCCGCCGACAAGCTGATCGGCGAATATGCGGCCCGCGACGACGTGCTCACCCTCTCCTTCAATGTCGACTACTGGGACTATCTCGGCTGGAAGGACACGCTCGCCTCGCGCGACAATTCCGACCGCCAGCGTGCCTATGCCGCCGCCCGCGGCGACAACGACGTCTACACGCCGCAGGTCATCGTCAACGGCCGGGACTATGTGGTCGGCAGCGACAAGGCGAAGATCGACGCGGCGCTGCAGACGGCGTCACCGCTGCCGATCGAAATCGACCTTTCCGAGAAGGACGACGCCATCACCGTCCATATCGGCGCGGACAGTACGATCTCGCACAACCGCGCTACCCTCTGGCTCGTCTACTACCAGAGCAAGGTCAGCGTGCCGATCGAGCGCGGCGAGAATACCGGCAAGACGCTCACCTATTCCAACGTCGTCAGGAAGCTCCGGCCGATCGCCATGTGGAAGGGCGAGGAGATGTCGGTGGACCTGCCGAAGAGCGAGATGGCCAAGGCCAAGACGAAGCGCTGCGCCGTGCTTCTCCAGACCGAGAGCAAGACCGGCCTCCCCGGCCCCGTCCTCGGCGTCGCGATGCTCAACGACACGCGCGACTAAGCTCTCGCAAAGCCAAACCGGCAAACTAATCCTCGATTAATCTTTCGCTGGCGAAATGGACCTCGTCGCGGCGGCTGATTCGCCGTGACGGTGGAGCGTCGTTGCGCTCTGCCCAGACCGCGTCGGTTATTTTGGGGGCGTCCGCGTATGGCTGAGATCATCAAGTTTCGTTCGAAGGCGGACATCGCCGAGGAGAATGGCGAGTTGGACCTGATCACCGCGATCGACGTCGCGATCCGCGACCTTCGCGATATTTCCGAACGCTGGGGCGACGAGTCCGTCCGCATTCAGGCCGACGAGTGCCGGCGCATGCTGGAGCGCGCCTACGCCGCAGCGGTCTGAATCCGTTTGCATCAATAGCACCTGAGCCACAAACTCCCTACGCATGGGGGCGGTGAATGAATTTCTTTAAGCTCATTTGGGATCTGCGCAGTGAGCGCTCGCTCGTTTCGGCGTTGTCCCCAGATGAGTGCAGACTGCGAATTCAGAACAACCTTTCCCCATCCGACCTTATGGGAAATCTCCGAGTCACCCAGACTCGACGTTTCGTCGGTAAAATCAAAGGAGACCATTTCGGTATCAAACACCGGATGTTCGCCCCCCTGACTTTTGCCGAGCTTTCTGGACGGCTGCGCAAAGAGCAAGGCCGCACCATCATCAGCTGCAAAGTTGGCCTGTCGCTTCGCAACTACCTCGGGATATTCTTCCTCGAGTGCGCGATCTTGGCGACGATATTTATGATCATCCGGGGCGTGCTTTTTCTGGAGGTATGGCGACAGGACGTGTTCATCATCGCCGTCCAGTTCCTCGTCCTCGGTGCCATAGGAGTTGGATTGCCGTTCCTTTTCACACGCGACGTCAAAAAGAACGGTGGCACACTCGTCGATTTTTTACGCGACCTGCTCGACGCGACCAACGCAAAGCCAACACGGCCGACGGCGACCTAGCCCAGCCCCTTCTCCAGCAGCCGGCCGACGCGCGCCGCGTGGTCGGCGAGATCGTCGGGCCGCTCGCCGTCGAGGATCTGCGCCTCGCCGTAAAGGATGAACGCGGCGTCGCCGAGCGCGTCCGACGCGCCGCCGGCGACTGCCTTGCCGGCCAGTGCCTTGATCAGCGAATGCGTCGGGTTGAGTTCGAGGATCGGCGGGCTCTTCATCTTGACCTGATCATGGCGGGCGAGAAGTTTCTCTAACTGCCGGTCGGGCCCGAGCGCGCTGGCGACCAGGCAGACGGCGCTGGTCGAGAGCCGCGATGACGAGCGCACTTCGCTGACCTTGTCGCCGAGCGTCTGCTTGAACAGCGCGGCAAGCGTCGCGACCGCACCGGCCGGCGCTTCCTCGGCTGCCGCGTCGCCTTCGGCGACCGGGATCGTATCGAGGTCGGCGGCGCCCTGCGTTACCGACTGGAAGGGCTTACCCTCGAAGCCCAGCGCCGTCCGAACCCAGAAGGCATCGACGGCATCGGCGAGGACCAGCACCTCGATACCGCGGCGAGCGAAGCCTTCGAGCTGCGGGCTGGCGAGGATCGCGGCCGCGTCCTCGCCCAGAGCATAATAGATCGCCGTCTGGTTCGGGCGGAGCGCGGCGATGTAGTCGGAGAGGCTCCGCCATCCCTTGCCGCCGGTCGTCGTCTTGAAGCGGGCGATCTTGTAGAGCGCATCGCGGCGCTCGGCGTCCTCGTAAAGACCTTCCTTGATCACCGGGCCAAAGGCCTCCCAGATCGCCCCGAACTTCTCCTTGTCCTCTTCGGCGAGCTTGCCGAGATCGGCGAGGATGCGGTTGGTTACGCCCTTGCCGATCGCCTCCAGCACCGGATTGTGCTGCAGCATCTCGCGCGACAAATTGAGCGGCAGGTCTTCCGAATCGACGACGCCGCGCACGAAGCGCAGCCAGCCGGGCAGGATCTTCGCCTCGTCGGTGATAAAGACGCGGCGGACATAGAGCTTGAGCCGGCCCTTCCGTTCGGGATCGAACAGATCGAGCGGCTTCATCGACGGCAGGAAGACGAGCACCGAATATTCGTGCCGGCCTTCGGCGCGGTAGTGGACGGTCAGCGCCGGCTCGTCGAACTGATGGCTGATACCAGCCCGCACTGATCAGAACCGATGTGCCCAGTCACGCATTCCGATGGACATGATCTTCCAAGGTCGATCGATAAGGTTGTTCCAGGCGTCACAGCACAGGGCAACGATCTCGTCGTAGGTTTTGAACACACGGTTCGAC
>CAMCWB010000032.1 GCA_945882315.1 Bauldia litoralis
CGCAGCGCGCCTCCTCGACCCGCGGGGATCCGCCGGGCGAGCAGCGGCAAGCGCTGCCGGATCTGTCGCGCTTCGCGCCGATCCGCAGCGATGCGCCGGCGCCCGAGCAGGGACAGCGGCGCCAGCCTCAGTCGGCTCCCGCGGACGAGGCGTTCGATCAGGATTTCGTCGAGGAATTTCCGTTCGCAGCGGCGGATGAGCCCGATTTCGGCCAGCCGCCCGCTTCCCAGGCGGCGGACACCATTCCGGGCTATGGCGACGACGACGAAGTGCCTTACCCCGAAGACGATTTTGCGTCCTATGAGCGGCGCCGCTCGCCTTTCCAGAGCCCGTTCCTGATCGCGGCGGTGCTCGGCATCGTCGCCATCGGCGGCGCGGCGGCGATCGTCTTCCGGCCGGACAGCGCGCCGGAGACGCCGCCGATCATCGCGGCAGACACGGCACCGACCAAGGTGGCACCCGCCGATACTGCCAGCGGCGAGGGCGAAAGCCAGGCCAAGCTGATCTACGACCGCGTCGATCCGGGCAGCGAGGTGGCCGGCAGCCAGCTTGTCGTGCCGGACGAAGACCCGATCGCGGATATTCCGCCGATTCCCGGCGAGAGCGCCGGCGACAGTCCGGTCTCGCGGGTCATCCTCGAAGGCGGGCCGGGCTTCGATCCTCCCGAGGATGCAACCGATCCGAACGCGCCGATGGACCTTACCGGCCCAGGCGCGAGTGCGGCGCGGAGCGCCCCCGAAGCCGATGCTATCGGTCCCAAGAAGGTGCGGACGGTCGTCGTCCGCCCGGACGGCACGATCGTTTCGAGCGCGGCGAGCGAGGGCGAGAGCGCCCCGGCGCTGCCCGACATTCCTCCGGCCTCGGAGACACCGCCGGCGCCGGCGGCGGATCAGAACCCGCTCCTTGCCGAGGACTTCGGCAGTGACGCTGTCGCAGCCGCGCCGCCCCCGGCGGCGGCGGCGCCGCCGCCTTCCGTTCAGCTTCCTTCAGCCTCGGCGAGCATTCCCGACATTCCCGCTCCGCCGCCCGTGCCAACCGTGGCGCCACCGCGCGTCCAGGCACCGCCGCCACCGACGGTCGTTGCCACCACGGGAACATCCGGCGGCCCGCTCGACATGACGCCGGCGTCGTCGGGCTCGCAGGCCGCCATGGGCGGCAGCGGCGGCGGCTTCCTGGTGCAGGTCTCGTCGCAGCGTTCCGAGGACACGGCGATGACGACCTTCCGCGATCTCCAGCGGCGGTATCCGCGTATTCTCGGCGACCGGGCACCCGACATCCAGCGGGCCGATCTCGGCGAGCGCGGCGTCTATTTCCGCGTCCGGGTCGGCTATCCGACGCGGGATGCGGCCATCGGTATGTGCGAGAATCTGAAAGCCGCCGGCGGCGACTGCATCCTTGCCACACGTTGATCCGGCCCTCGCTGCGGGCAAAGCCTATATTGCCGGCTGCGGCGGCAGGTATCTCTCCGGAGAAGAGCAGGCTTTCTTCAATTCCGAGCCGCCCTGGGGCCTGATCCTCTTCAAGCGGAACTGCCATTCGGTCGAACAGGTCGCGGCGCTCACCGCCGAATTCCGGGAGATCGTCGACCGCGCCGACGCTCCGGTCCTGATCGACCAGGAGGGCGGGCGGGTCCAGAGGCTCTGCCCGCCGGTATGGCCGGCCTATCCGCCGGGACGAATCCTCGGGCGGCTCGCCGAAAGCGACATCGAGACGGGGCGGCGGGCGGCGTGGCTGCAGGCGCGCCTCATCGCCGGCGACCTGCGCCAGCTCGGCATCACGGTCGACTGCCTGCCGGTGCTCGACGTGATCGCGCCGGGATCGAGCCAGGTGATCGGCGACCGGTCCTTCGGCGACGATCCGATGCTCGTCGCGGATATGGGCCGCAGCGTCGCCGACGGGTTGCTCGACGGCGGCGTGCTGCCGGTAATCAAGCATGTGCCCGGCCACGGACGGGCGACCAGCGATAGCCATCATTCGCTGCCGGTCGTCGACGCCGACCTCGAATCACTTGCCCATGATTTCGCGCCTTTCGCGGCGCTGGCCGATCTGCCCTGCGCCATGACCAGCCATGTCGTCTACACGGCGGTCGACCGAACCCGCCCGGCGACCACCTCGCCGGTCGTGATTCGGGATATTATCCGGGGGCGAATCAATTTCGGCGGCCTGCTGATGAGCGATGACGTCTCGATGAATGCGCTTTCTGGGGATTACGGCGAAAGAGCACGCGCGATCTATGCCGCTGGCTGCGATCTCGTGCTTCACTGCAATGGCCGGACCGAGGAGATGCGGAAAATCGCCGAGGCGGCGCCCCCGCTTGCCGGAATTTCCGGTGAGCGGGCGGCTCGCGCCCTTGCACGGGTCCAACAGCCGAAACCATTCGATCGCGACGCCGGCCGGGAAGAGCTTCTCGCTCTTGCTGCCCGGGCCGGCTGGATGCGGACGAGTTAGAAGAGAAGGAAGGATCGGCTGGATGGCTTCTGGCGACATCGACCAGACGCAAATCTGGGAGACCTATCAGACGCCGGACCGCGGAGACGCGGAACAGGCGCTGGTGGTCGATGTCGACGGCTTCGAAGGTCCGCTCGACCTGCTTCTGTCGCTGGCGCGGAGCCAGAAGGTCGACATCACTCGCATCTCGATCCTGGCGCTCGCCGAGCAGTATCTCGCCTATATCGAAAAGATCCGTGAGATGCGGCTGGAACTTGCCGCCGATTATCTCGTGATGGCGGCGTGGCTCGCCTATCTCAAGTCGCGGCTGCTGCTGCCGGAAGAGAAGGGCGACGACGACGAGCCGACCGGCGAGGAACTGGCCAACGCTCTTGCCTTCCGCCTGCGCCGGCTGGAAGCCATGCGCGACGCGGCATCGCGCCTCGCCAATTCGGACAGGCTCGATCGCGACGTCTTCGCGCGCGGGCTGCCGGAGCCGGTGGTCATCAACAAGACGAGCGAATATTCCGCGACGATCTACGACCTGCTTTCCGCCTATGCGGCGCAGCGCCAGCATAAGTCGATCTCCATCGTCCAGGTGAAGGCCCGCAAGGTGTGGTCTCTCCAGGAAGCGCGCGAAATACTGACTCGCCTGATCGGCACGATCGCCGAATGGACGCCGATCGACGCCTTCCTCTCGTCCTATCTCGTAACCGACGACATGCGGATCACGATCAAGGCGAGCAGTTTCAGCGCCAGCCTGGAACTTGTGAAGGAAGGCAAAATTGACCTGAGGCAGACGGAGCCCTTCGCTCCGCTTTACATACGCGACCGCAAGACGGTCGCGTCCGTTCCAACGGAGGCCGACAATGGCTAACCCGAACCCACGCGTGACGATCGCCGTCGACAATGACGCCATCGCGGAGAGCATTTCGCCGGAAGAGCGGCGGCACGGCCTTCGCATGGCGGAGGCGCTGCTCTTCGCTTCCGCCGGAGCGGTTTCGGCCGAGGACCTCGCCGGCCGCCTGCCGCAGGGCAGCGACATCGCCGGCATCCTGCGCGAACTGCAGCAGACCTATGCGACCCGGGGCGTCAATCTCGTCCAGGTCGCCGGCAAATGGATGTTCCGCACGGCGGGGGACCTCTCCTTCCTGCTCAGCCGCGACGCCGTCGAGCAGAAGAAGCTGTCGCGTGCCGCCCTCGAGACGCTGGCGATCATCGGCTATCACCAGCCGGTGACGCGCGCCGAGATCGAGGAGATCAGGGGCGTTGCCACCAATCGCGGCACCCTCGACCTTCTTCTCGAAACCGGCTGGATCCAGATGCGCGGCCGCCGCAAGGCGCCGGGGCGGCCGGTGACCTACGGCACGACCGAGGCCTTCCTCCTGCATTTCGGCATGGATACGATCGGCGACCTGCCGGGTCTCGAAGAATTGAAGGGCGCCGGGCTTCTCGATTCCCGAGTTCCGACCGATTTCTTCATTCCGGAACCGCACGACGGCGCGGAACTGACAGAGGACGAGGACCCCCTCGAGGACGAATTGGAAATCCCGCCGGAGGGAGACCGCGACATCTAGCCGTTCGACCGGCGAAATGTTTGCCAAGGCGGGGCTTTCCTCCTACGTTGATTGGCGCGGTTGCAGTGCGGTATGAGACGTAAGACGCGGCGGCCTAGCGGAACGGAGTAACGCTGATGGGTTCACTCAGCATCTGGCATTGGCTGGTCGTCATCGTGGTCGTCATGCTCCTCTTCGGACGGGGCAAGATTTCCGAGTTGATGGGCGACGTCGCCAAGGGCGTGAAGAGCTTCAAGAAGGGCCTCGCCGACGACGACGACGACGAGGCGCCGAAGCCGATCGAGGCGAAGTCGACGCCGCTCGCCACCGAGACCACCGAAGAGAAGTCGAAGGCTATCTAGGGCACTCGATTGCCGCGCGAAGCGGGTCCTCCGGCGGTGAGAAGCGCCGCACATCATGTTTGACGTAAGCTGGACTGAACTCCTTGTGATCGCGCTCGTCGCGATCATCGTGGTTGGGCCGAAAGACCTGCCGCGTGCCCTGCGTTCCGTCGGCCGCTGGACCGGCAAGGCCAAGCACATGGCGCGCGATTTTCAGAACCAGTTCAACGAGGCGCTCCGCGAAGCCGAACTCGACACGATCCGCAAGGAGGTCGAGTCGGTCGGCAAGATCGATCCGATGGCCGACATGCGGAAGGAAGTCCGCGACATCGAGTCCGGCCTGAAGACCGGCCTCGGCCCGCAGACGCCGGCCAAGCCGGCGGTCGACACCGAGATGAAGGAGATCATCGCGGACAAGGGCACCACCGAGCCGGCGCCGCAGCCGGTCGTTGACGGGCCTGTCGACCAAGCCGCCGCGGACGTCAAGCCATGAGCAATGACGACATCGAATCCAGCCGCGCGCCGCTGATCGACCATCTGATCGAACTGCGCGGCCGCCTGATCCGCGCCATGATCGCGGTCATCATCGCGTTCATCTTCTGCTTCTTCTTCGCCAAGCAGATCTACAACGTGCTGCTCATCCCCTATATCTGGGCGGCTGGCACCACGCATGACGTGCGGCTGATCTACACCGCGCCGCAGGAATATTTCCTGACCCAGCTCAAGGTCGCGCTGTTCGGCGCGATCTTCATCGCCTTCCCGGTGATCGCGGTGCAGATCTACAAATTCGTGGCGCCCGGGCTCTACAAAAACGAGCGCCAAGCCTTCACGCCCTACCTCTTCGCGACGCCGATCCTCTTCGCAACGGGAGCGGCGATCGTCGTCTTCGGGCTGATGCCGCTGGCCATGCGCTTCTTCCTGTCGCTGGAGCAGCCCGGCACGGACGGGCAGGCGGCGATCGAATTGCTGCCCAAGGTGAACGAGTATCTCAGCCTCGTGATGTCCCTGATCCTCGCCTTCGGGATCGTCTTCCAGCTGCCGGTCGTGCTGACGCTGCTGGCGCGGATCGGCGTGATCACCTCCGACGGGCTGAAGAAGCAGCGGCGCTATGCGATCGTCATCGCCTTCGTCGCGGCGGCGGTGCTGACGCCCCCCGACATCATCAGCCAGTTCGGCCTCGCCATCCCGACTATGCTCCTCTACGAGGCCTCGATCATTTCGGTAAGGATGGTCGAACGGAAACGCGTCGCCCAGGAAGCCGCCAAGGACGCCCAGCCGGCGGAATAGCCGCTCTTCCCTAAGGAAGCCGGCGCGGCTATGAGGGGCGGCCTTTAGCCGAAACCCCGAAAAGCCAAGACCATGCTCGACATCAAATGGATCCGCGAGAACCCGGACGCGCTCGACCAGGCGCTGCAGAAGCGTGGCGCGGCCCCGGAATCGGCGCGGTTGATGGGGCTCGACGAAGCGCGGCGGACGGCGATCGGCAAGCTCGAAGAGGCGCAGGCGCGGCGCAACGCGGCCTCCAAGGATATCGGCAAGGCCAAGGCGCAGAAGGACGAGGCGACGGCCGAGCGGCTGATGGCCGAAGTGGCGGACCTGAAGTCCGTCATGCAGGCGCTGGAAGAAGACGTCCGCAGCGCCGACAAGGGGCTCGAAGATGCCCTGGCGATCATCCCGAACTTGCCGCTCGACAGCGTGCCGGTCGGCGCCGACGAGCATGCCAATGTCGAATATCGCCGCTGGGGGACGCGGCCGACGATCAACGACGCCAAGGAGCATTTCGAGATCGGCGAGGCGCTCGGCGGCATGGATTTCGAAGCCGCGGCGAAGCTCTCCGGCTCGCGCTTCGTGGTGCTCAAGGGCCAGGTCGCGCGCCTGTCGCGGGCGCTCGGCCAGTTCATGCTCGACCTCCACACCGGCGAGCATGGCTACACGGAAGTGCAGCCGCCTATACTAGTCCGTAAGGAGGCGATGGAAGGCACTGCGCAGCTGCCTAAGTTCTTTGACGATCAATTTGCAGTTATCGGAACAGCGGAGGGTTTAGCGCGAAAGCCTGTTTTGGCCCTCGCTGAGGGGGCGTCTGAACAAGACGTTCTCGCGAAGATGGACGAGATGGCCACGGAGTTGAAGAAGCTGAGTTCGTATTGGCTCATCCCCACCGCCGAGGTCCCCCTCACCAATCTTGTGCGTGAATCCATCCTCGAAGAAAAAGAACTGCCGCTCCGCGTCACCGCGCTAACGCCGTGCTTCCGCGCTGAGGCGGGATCGGCCGGGCGCGATACGCGCGGCATGCTGCGGCAGCATCAGTTCGACAAGGTCGAGCTCGTCTCGATCACGACGCCGGAGCAATCGGGCGAGGAGCATGAGCGCATGCTGGTCTGCGCCGAGGAAGTGCTGAAGCGGCTTGACCTGCATTACCGCGTCATGACGCTGTCGACCGGCGACATGGGCTTCGCCTCGCAGAAGACCTACGACATCGAGGTCTGGCTGCCGGGGCAGGGGACCTATCGCGAGATCTCGTCCTGCTCGGTCTGCGGCGACTTCCAGGCGCGGCGGATGAATGCGCGGTTCAAGCCGAAAGAGGGCAAGGGCAACCGGCTCGTCCACACGCTGAACGGCTCCGGCGTCGCCGTTGGCCGGGCGCTGATCGCCGTCTTGGAGAACTACCAGAACCCGGACGGCTCGGTGACGGTGCCGGAGGCGCTGCGGCCCTATATGGGTGGGGTGGAGAAGATCGGATGATATCGTCTCCGAGCGTTTTCCGCCTCATCCTGAGGTGCCCGGCGCAGCCGGGCCTCGAAGGACGAGGCGGCCACCGTGGCTCGATCCCCGCCCTTCGAGGCTCGGCCTTTTTCTCCTTCCCTGTCCGGCCTTCGGCCGTCCGCGATCTCTTGTGGCCCTCGCACCTCAGGGTGAGGATCGAGGGCTACGACGACTTTCTGGCAGTTCTCTGAAATGCGTATCCTTCTCACCAATGACGACGGCATCCACGCGCCCGGCCTTGCGGCGCTGGAGAAGATCGCGGCGGCGCTGTCCGACGATGTCTGGGTGGTGGCGCCGGAGACCGACCAGAGCGGCCTGTCGCATTCGTTGTCGCTGAACGATCCGCTGCGGCTGCGCGAAATCGGCGAGAAGAAATTCGCGCTGCGCGGTACGCCGAGCGATTGCGTCATCATGGCGGTGCGGCGGCTGATGGGCGGCAAGGCGGACCTGCTGCTGTCCGGCGTCAATGCCGGGCAGAATGTCGCCGACGACGTCACCTATTCCGGCACCATCGCCGGCGCGATCGAGGGGATGCTTCTCGGCATTCCGTCGGTGGCGCTGAGCCAGGCCTATACCTATGACGGGACGCGCAAGGTGCCGTGGGCGACGGCGGAGGCGCATGCGCCGGGCGTCATCCGCAAGCTGATCGAATTCGGCTTCCCGGAAAGCATCGTCTACAATCTCAACTTCCCGAACCGCGAGCCCGGCGACGTCGCCGGCGTGCGGATAACCGGGCAGGGCAAGCTCACCCACGGGCTCCACATCGACGAGCGGACCGACGGCCGCGGCAACCCGTATTTCTGGCTGGCCTACCGGCGCGAGAAGCCGCTGATTGCGCCCGGCACCGATCTCGACGCGCTGGCGCAGGGTGCGATCTCGGTGACGCCGCTTCGCCTCGACCTCACGGCCTATGATCTCGGCGACCCGCTCCGTCACCATTTCGCGCGGGAAGACTGAGCGGCCCGCTATGGCGATCACGCCGAATGACGATCCCGAAGACCGCCGCGTCGCCATCGCCGAGCTGATCCTTCGCCTGCGGCGGAGCGGTATCATGGACAAGCACGTTCTCGGCGCGATCGAGTCCGTGCCGCGCGACGTCTTCGTGCCGCCGGAGAGCCAGGACCATTCCTATTCCGAGCGGGCGCTTGCCATCGATTGCGGGCAGACGATCTCGGCGCCGGTGATCGTCGGGATGATGACGCTCGCCCTCGACCTCAGCGATCGCGACCGGGTGCTCGAAATCGGCACCGGCAGCGGCTACCAGACGGCGATCCTCGCCAGGCTCTGCCGGTGGGTCTACACGATCGAGCGCTTCCGGACGCTGGTTCTCGCGGCGGAATCGCGGTTCCAGACCCTGCGCCTCGCCAATGTGACGACGCTGGTCGACGACGGCACCAAAGGCTGGCCGGAGGAGGCGCCCTTCGACAAGATCATCGTTACCGCCGCCGCCGAGGAGGTGCCCGAGGCGCTTCTGAAGCAGGTTCGCCTGGGCGGCATCGTGGTTCTGCCGGTCGGGCCGCAGGATGGCGTCCAGAAGCTGATGCGGCTGACGCGGACGGTCGACGGATTTCTCGAGAAATCGCTGGCCGACGTGCGCTTCGTGCCGCTGATCCCCGGTAAGGCGGCTCAACTCTAGGGTCTCGCGATTATTGAGGAGAAAGGCGCCTCTGGAGCGGCCGCTTAAACCTTTATCAACGTTACTTGTGTTTACTCGCGATAGTTCAGTTTCCTGGGTGCGAGTAAAGCGATGCGTAACCAAGTTGCCGTGTACGGGTCCCGTTTCCTTGGCCAGACTGCACTCGTTGTAGTGCTTGCCGCGACCGCCGCCGGATGCAGCGAGTCGAGCCGTTTCGGCAAGCCGCTCTTTACCGGCTCAACCCAGAACCAGCGCGAGATCATCGGCGGAACCGGCGGCGACATCCAGTCGATGCCGTCGGCCGTCACGTCGAGCTCCATCAGCCGTTCCGACCTGCCGCCTCCGGGCGGCGCGATGGCCTCGGCCTCGAACATGCCCCAGGGCATGGGACAGGGCGGCAGCTCTCCGAACCTGCCCGCCGGCGACTATGTCTGGACCCCGGACGGCGTGAAGCCGAAGGGCGGTGCCCAGGCGACCGCCTATGCGCAGCCCTCGATACCGTCCAGCCAAACCGCCGCACAGTCGAGCGGCGTCCACGTCGTTTCCTCCGGCGAGACGCTCTATGCGCTCAGCCGCCAATATGACGTCCGTCCCGGCGACATTGTCTCGGCGAACGGCCTCTCGTCGGAAAGCATCCGCATCGGCCAGCGCCTGCAGATCCCCGGCGCCGGCGGTTCATCCTTCGCCCAGGCTCCCGCGGGCCAGCCCGTCAAGCCGACGGCGGTCGCCTCGCTGGCCCCGTCCGAGGGTTATCTCACCCATCCTGCCGGCGGCGCTCCGGCGGCCGTCCCGGCCCAGCCCGGCGGCATGCCGGTCATGACCACGCAGGCTCAGCCCCGCGTCATCCCCGGCGTTCCTGCGATCCCCGCCCTTCCGTCGATCCCGGTCGAGACAAGGTCCGGCACGCCGGCCGCGACGCCGGTCTCCACGACCGCGGCGGCCGTCGATGCGGCCATCGAGCCTGCTTCGGCGAACGGCACGTCTTTCCGCTGGCCGGTGCGCGGCCGCATCATCTCCGGCTTCGGCGCCAAGCCGAATGGCGAGAAGAATGACGGCATCAATCTGGCAGTGCCGGAAGGCACGGCGGTCAAGGCCGCCGAGGCCGGCACGGTGATCTACGCCGGCAACGAGCTCGAGGGCTACGGCAAGCTGGTGCTCATCCGGCACGCCGACGACTGGGTCTCGGCCTACGCCCATAACAGCAATGTTGCGGTGAAGAAGGGCGATGATATCCGCCGCGGCCAGACGATTGCGACGGCCGGCATGACCGGTTCGGTCTCTTCGCCCCAGGTCCACTTCGAGCTTCGCAAGAAGGCGAAGCCGGTCAACCCGCTCGACTACCTCGCCGGGACCTGATCTCGGCGGGACGGACGTGATCAGGTCCTGACCTCCGAGATGGACTGATCAATCAGGTCTGGCGGGGCTCTTCACTCCGCAAGGGGGATCCCAAGACGCCCCGCCAGATCCTGCACGAACTGCCAGGCGACACGGCCGGAACGCGCGCCACGGGTCGTCGACCACTCCAGGGCCTCCGCCACGAGCTGCTCGTCCTTGATCGGCAATTTGTGATGCCGGACATAGCCCCTGACCATTTCCAGATATTCGTCCTGGCTGCATTTGTGGAAGCCCAGCCAGAGGCCGAAGCGGTCGGACAGTGACACCTTCTCCTCGACCGCCTCGCCGGGATTGATCGCCGTCGAGCGCTCGTTCTCCATCATGTCGCGCGGCAGCAGATGGCGCCGGTTCGAGGTGGCGTAGAAGACCACATTGGCCGGCCGGCCCTCGATGCCGCCTTCCAGCGCCGCCTTCAGCGACTTGTAGGACGCGTCGTCGCCGTCGAAGGAAAGATCGTCGCAGAACAGGATGAAGCGGTGCTGGCTCTGCCGGACGAAGCTCATCAGCTCGGGAAGCGTCTCGATGTCCTCGCGGTGGATCTCGACCAGCTTCAGCCGCTTGCCGTTTTTGGGGCTGCGGTTGATGCCGCCGTGAACCGCCTTGACCAGCGAGCTCTTGCCCATGCCGCGGGCGCCCCAGAGAAGCACGTTGTTGGCCGGCAGGCCCTTGGCGAAGCGCTCGGTATTGTCGACGAGGATATCGCGCATCCGGTCGACGCCCTTCAGGAGAGAAAGGTCGACGCGGTTGACGTGCTCGATCGGCTGCAGGCTGTGGCTGGCGGGGTGCCAGACGAAGGCGTCGGCGGCGTCGAAATCGGGCTTCGACCGGGCAGGGGGCACCGCCCGCTCGATGAGCTGCGTCAGCCTATCGAGGCGGTCGGCGATGGCTTGAAGCTCTTTTTCAGACACCGGAAACATTCCATTTCAGCGAGGAATCCCAAGGCGGCGAGCGTTAGCACGCGGCGGAGCGCCGCGCCAAGCGTGCAAGAGCGCATGGCAGCCCCTATATCGTTTGCAATGGTGGCACGCCTCGCTATAGTCCGCGCCGCTTCGGAACGGCTCGTGAACGGGCTGGAATCAGGGAGAAATAGATGTTTGTGACGGAGGCCTTTGCCCAGACGACGGGTGCCCCCGGCGGCGGCGCGTCGGATATGATTATCCAGTTCATGCCGTTCATCCTGATCTTCGTCATCATGTACTTCCTGATCATCCGGCCGCAGCGCCAGAAGGCGCAGCGCCACCGCGACATGGTCGCCAACCTCCGCCGCGGCGACACCGTCGTCACCGCCGGCGGCCTGATCGGCAAGGTCTTGAAGGTGGTCGACGAGAATGAAGTTCAGATCGAGCTCTCGGAAGGCGTCAAAGTGCGCGCCGTCCGCGGGATGATTGCCGAAGTTCGCTCGAAGGGCGAGCCGGTCAAAGACAGCGCTTGAAACGCTGACGAAAGCGACGGACGCGACGGATGCTTCATTTTTCCCGCTGGAAGACAGCGCTGATCCTCTTCGTCTGTCTGCTCGGCATCGTCACGACGATCCCGAACTTCTTCAGCAAGGAACAGCTCGCCACCTGGCCGAACTGGCTGCCGAAGCAGCAGATTGTGCTCGGCCTCGACCTGCAGGGCGGCGCCTATCTCCTTTATGAGGTCGACCGGCAGGATTATATCGACAAGCGCCTGCGGGCGCTGACCGCCGACATCCGTCGTTCGCTGCTGACCGATCCGCGCATCGGCTACACCGGCCTCGGTGCGCGGGACAGCGCCGTACAACTGCGCATCCGCGACACCGCGCAGCTCCCCGAAGTGCGCAAGCGGCTTGATCTGCTCCGCAACCCGCTGTCGAACTCGGTTCTTGGCGGCATCAGCAGCTACGAGTTCGACGTGTCGGTCGCCGATGACGGCTTGGTCCGCATGACGCTTAATCCGAACGGCATCGAGCAGCGCATTGCCGGCGTCGTGCAGCAATCGATCGAAGTCATCGACCGCCGCCTCAATCTTCTCGGCACGGTCGAGCCGAACATCCAGCGCCAGGGTTCCGACCGCATCGTCGTCGAGGCGCCGGGGCTTGGCGATCCGGAACGGCTGAAGGCGATCGTCGGCCAGACCGCGCAGCTCACCTTCCACATTGTGCGGACCCAGGTCGCGACGGGCCAGTCGGCGACGCCGGAACCCGGCACCGTCACCTACGTCTCCGACGAAGATCCCGGCCTCAGCTATGTCGTCGACGATACGCCGCTGATGACCGGCGAGGACCTGATCGATGCGAGTACCGGCTTCGATCAACAGACCAGCGAGCCGGTCGTCAATTTCCGGCTCTCGACGAGCGGCGCCGGCAAGTTCGGCACCGTGACGCAGCAGAATGTCGGGCGCCCCTTCGCCATCGTCCTCGACGACAAGGTCATTTCGGCGCCAGTCATCCGCGAGCCGATCATCGGCGGGTCGGGCCAGATCAGCGGCAATTTCACGGTCGAGACCGCCAACAACCTCGCCATCCTGCTCCGCGCCGGCGCGCTGCCGGCCAAGCTGACCATCGTCGAGGAGCGCACCGTCGGCCCGAGCCTCGGCGAGGACTCGATCCGCGCCGGCATCATCGCGACGCTCGTCGGCACGGCCTGGATCGTGGTGTTCATGATCGTCTGCTACGGGCTCCTCGGCGTCTTCGCCGACGTTGCGCTGATCATCAACCTGTTCCTGATGATCGGGCTCCTGAGCCTGCTCGGTGCGACGCTGACGCTGCCCGGCATCGCCGGCATCCTGCTGACCACGGGCATGGCGGTCGACGCCAACGTCCTCATCTATGAGCGCATGCGCGAGGAGCAGATGGCCGGACGGTCGACGTTGGGCGCCCTCGATACCGGCTTCAGAAAGGCCTTCGCTACCATCATCGACTCGCATCTGACGGCGCTCATCGCGGCCATCGCGCTTTTCTGGCTGGGCTCCGGCCCGATCCGCGGCTTCGCGGTGACCATGGCGCTCGGCATCATCTGCACCCTGTTCACGGCCTATCTCGTGACCCGGCTCATCGTCGCCTGGTGGTTCCACTGGGCGCGGCCGAAAACCGTTCCGCTCTGAGGCTCTCCATGCCGCTTCGCCTGATCCCGGACAACACGAATTATCCCTTCATGAAATGGGCGAAGATTCGCACGCCCATTTCGCTCGCCCTCATCGTGCTTTCCTTTGTTCTTTTCTTCACGGTCGGGCTGAATGTCGGCATCGACTTCAAGGGCGGCACCGTCATCGAAGTCCAGAGCAGCGAGCCGGTCGCCGATATCGCCAGCATTCGCGAGAAGGTCGGCGGGCTGGATTTCGGCGACGTCCAGATCCAGGGCATCGGCCAGCCCAACCAGGTGCTGATCCGCGTCGCCACCCAGCCGGGCGGCGAGGAGGCCCAGCAGGAGGTCGTCCGCAAGGTCCGGGCGACGCTCGGCGAGACCTATGAATATCGCCGCGTCGAGGTCGTCGGCCCGCGCGTTTCCGGTGAGCTCGCCTGGACCGGCACGATCGCCGTCATCATGACCATGATCGGAATCATGGCCTACATCTGGTTCCGCTTCGAATGGCAGTTCTCGATCGGCGCGATCGCGACGCTGATCCACGATTCGATCCTCACGGTCGGCTTCTTCGCCGCGACCCAGATCGACTTCAACCTGACCAGCATCGCCGCGATCCTGACGATCATCGGCTATTCGCTGAACGACACGGTCGTGATCTTCGACCGCATCCGCGAGATACTGCGCCGCTACAAGCAGATGCCGGTCAGCGACATCATCGATCTCGCCACCAACCAGACGCTGGCGCGCACGATCATGACCTCGGTGACGATCCTCCTGGCGCTGGGCTCCCTCTGGTTCTTCGGCGGGCCGGTGGTGCGGTCCTTCACGGCGGCGATGATCTGGGGGATTTTCGTCGCGACCGCCTCGTCGATCTTCATCGGCGGTCCGATCCTCATCTATTTCAACCTCCGTCCGACCGCTGTCGCCCCTCCCGCCGAGAAGCAGCCGGCCGAGGCCTGAGCCTTTGGCCGTCACCGTCCGCGACGCGCATTTTCCCGGACGGGCGCCGATCGATGCCTATGGCAATGGCGGCTTCCGTTTCGCCGGCATGTCGCATCGCGGCAGCCTTCTCTGTCTGCCGAGCGGCATCTATGGCTGGGACGTGCCGGCCGGCGCGAAGCTGACTGAGCTCGATTTCGCCCGGCTCTTCGCCGAGAGCGACAAGATCGAAGTCCTTCTGGTCGGGACCGGGCCGGAACTCGTGCCGCTTGCCGCGCCGCTTCGCCAGCGCCTCCGGGACGCCCGCATCATCGCCGATTCGATGAGCACCGGCGCCGCGGTCCGCACGTTCAACGTCGTGCTCGCCGAGGGCCGCGCCGTCGCCGCCGCACTGATCGCGGTGGACTGACGCTGCCGCTCCGGCCATATCTGCGCGCATGAGCCCATTCGATATCGCGGCCGAGATTGTCCGTACCGACGACCGGGATCGCTATCTCGCCGACCTTTTCGCACCGGAAGCCGTCCGGCGGCATTTGCTGGCGTTGCATGCCTTCAACGTCGAGGTGGCGCGGGTGCGGGAGGTCGTCAGCGACCCCAATCTCGGCGAAATACGGTTGCAGTTCTGGCAGGACGGTCTGCAGGCCGAAGGCGCCGGCCATCCGGTCGGCCAGGCGCTTGCCGAGACGATGGCGACGTTCCGCCTGCCGAAGGTCGCCTTCGACAATTTGATCGAGGCGCGCCGCTTCGATCTCTATGACGATCCGATGCCGAGCCTCAACGACCTCGAAGGCTATGCCGGCGAGACCTCCTCGAGCCTCTTCCAGATGGCGGCGATCATCCTTGCCGGCGGCGCCGATCCGGGGACGGCCGACCTGTCCGGCCATGCCGGTGTCGCCTATGCGCTGACCGGGTTGATCCGGGCGCTACCGATCCATGCGGGACGCGGACAGCTCTATGTGCCGGCGGACGTCCTCGACCGGCACGGAGTCGATCGCGACACGATCTTCGCGGGCCGAAACACGCCGGCGCTCCGCGCGGCGATCGGCGAACTGGCCGGCGTCGCGCGCCGCCATCTCGATACGGCCGGGACATTGGCGAAGGGCACGCCGCCGGCGCTCATGCCGGCTTTCCTGCCGCTGGCGCTGGTCGGCCCCGATCTCGACCGGATGACGCGGCCCGCATATGAGCCCTTCGCGCTGGCCGGCATGTCGAAGCTCCGCCGCCAATGGATCCTCTGGCGGGCGGCTCGGCGGGGAATGTTCTGAGTGGTGATGCTTCGAGGTCGGGGGCTGGCCTACCTGTTCCGCTCGTCCCCGCTGCGAGCGGGGACCCAGGGGCGGCAAACTCAAGCGTGCCGCGAAACCCTAGGTTCCCGCTTTCGCGCGAATGAGTGGAGTGTGGGTTGAGCTGTCTCACCCTAGGGCTACTCAGCCGCTGCCGCCGTTGATGGCGAAAGCCAGGCGTCGAGATCGGCGAGCGCCCGGGCGCTGATCGCGCGCTTCTTCTGCATGGCTTTCTCCGGTCCGCGCAGCTTCACACCGGGCACCCGCTGCACCTGGATCGCCGGGAAGAGGCCGAAATTGACGTTCATTGGCTGGAAAGAGCGGCGGCCGGGTTCGTCGGCGGAGAGATGCCCGCCGGTGATGTGGCCGAGAAGCGCACCGAAAGCCGTGGTCGACGGCGGTCCCGAAAGCTCGTCGCCGAGGCGTTCGGCGGCGGCGAAGCGGCCGGCCAGCAGGCCGATCGAGGCGGATTCGACATAGCCCTCGCAGCCGGTGATCTGGCCGGCAAAACGAAGGCGCGGCATGGCCTTCAGTCGCAAGGTCGGGTCGAGGAGCTTCGGCGAGTTGAGGAAGGTGTTCCGGTGCAGTCCGCCGAGGCGGGCGAATTGCGCCGCCTGCAAGCCCGGGATCAGGCGGAAGATCTCGGTCTGGGCGCCATATTTCAGCTTCGTCTGGAAGCCGACCATGTTGTAGAGCGTGCCCAGCGCGTTGTCCTGGCGGAGCTGGACGACGGCGTGGGCCTTCTCGTCGGGCTTGCGCGGATTGGTCAGCCCGACCGGCTTCATCGGCCCGTGCCGGAGGGTCTCGCGGCCGCGCTCGGCCATGATCTCGATCGGCAGGCAGCCGTCGAAATAGGGGGTCGAGGCCTCCCATTCCTTGAATTCGGTCTTGTCGCCGGCGATGAGGGCGTCGATGAAGGCTTCATACTGGTCGCGATCCATCGGGCAGTTGATGTAGTCGGCGCCGGTGCCGCCGGGCCCGGTCTTATCGTAGCGCGACTGGAACCAGGCGGTGTCCATGTCGATCGAGTCGAAATGGGCGATCGGCGCGATGGCATCGAAAAAGGCCAGCGATTCCTCGCCGGTGAGGCTGCGGATCGACTCGGCTAGGGCCGGCGAGGTGAGCGGGCCGGTGGCGACGATGACGCTGTCCCAATCCGCGGGCGGCAAGCCGGCCACCTCGGCGCGGTCGAGGGTCACCAGCGGATGGGATGTCAAAACGCCGGTGACAGCTTCGGCAAAGCCGTCGCGGTCGACGGCGAGGGCGCCGCCGGCCGGGACCTGGTGGCTGTCGCCCATGCGCATGATCAGCGAATCGGCGCGCCGCATCTCCTCATGCAGGAGGCCGACGGCATTGGTCTCGCGATCGTCGGAGCGGAAGGAGTTCGAGCAGACCAATTCGGCCAGCCGGTCGGTCTTGTGCGCCTCCGTGCCGCGGACCGGGCGCATTTCATGGAGAATCACGGGGATGCCGCGGCGAACGAGCTGCCAGGCGGCTTCGGAGCCGGCAAGGCCGCCGCCGACGATGTGGACTGGTTTCATGGGGGGAAACTATGCGGCGGCGCGGAGCGCTTCAATGCCGTCAGGGCATAATCCGCTTCTCGAAGCGGATTATGCCCTATCTCTTTGATTTTGCGCGATGTCGGACGGAAAATCGGTTTCCACTTTTCCTGACATCGCTTGCGACAAAAAGAAAAACGCCCGCCGGGGAGGAAGATCGGCGGGCGTTTCTCAGGTGGAACGCGGAGAAATCGGGAGGAAATTCTCCGCTTCCGTCTCGACCGAAGCGTGGGAGGAACGCTTCAGCGAAGCCTTGTTAGTGGGCCGCCGTCTGGCGGGCGATCACCGGAATATCTACCCGGGCGATACCGAGATCCTGGAGTTCACGCGCCGACAGACGCATCAACTCATTGTAGGTCTCGCGATACTTCCGCCAGCTACGGTAGGAGGCGACCAGCTTGGTAGTCATGGTAGTCAAGTCCTTTTCGAAACTCTCTCGGCAAGACACCGCCCGCCGTTGATGACAATGATTTAGTAGGCCTTTGCCCTCCTGTGCAGACCAAGATTTCGCATGGCTGAATTGCACTTAACGCATCGCAACATGGAATTGCTCGACCTTGCTGCATTGCGATAAAAAATTGGCGGTCGAGCCTAATAGGTCAGAAACATTGACCTTTTTTATGCTGCGCCGCGCAAATCCGTTTTCGGCGACGCCTCGATAGTTAAAACCCTGTTAAAATTGCGAGGGTCGGGTCCGGTTCTTACCGATCTCCACCGGCCGGCGCGGGGCGCGGCGTGGCGAGCAGGTCGTCGAATTCGGGATGCTTTTCCATCCAGGCGCTGATGAAGGGGCACGTCGGCACGACCTTCAGGCCGGAGTCGCGGACGGTCTCCAGCACCCGGCGGACCAGGGTCGAACCGACACCGCGGCCACCCAGCTCCTTGGGGACTTCCGTATGGACGAGCGTGATGGTGTCGTCGCGCTTGCGGTAGACGACATGGGCGATGTGGCCGTCGACCTCGAGTTCGAAGCGGTGCTTTTCGATGTTGTCGCGCAGATCGGCGGTCATGAGGTGGACTCTTGGAGAGGGGAGCGGGACACTGAATATGGGTGTCGCGGGCGCCTGAGGGAACCCTCATGGAACTCGTGCATTCTCGACTGACGGGCAATAACAGCGGCGGGAGAATCATGCCTTCGATCACCATCACAGCGCCGGCAGACAAGGTCTGGGCGGCGATCACCGAGCTCGCCTTGCGTAAGCAGTGGTTTTTTGGCGTCGAGACCGAGACCGACTGGCAGACCGGCAGCCCGATCGTCCATCGTGGCGAGTGGCAGGGCAAACCTTATGAGGACAAAGGCGAGGTCAAGATTTTCGAGCCCGGGCGCCGCCTCATGCACACCCATTGGAGCCCCATGTCAGGCCGGCCCGACAGTCCGGAGAACTACGAGACGATCTGCTACGCGCTGACCGAGATCAACGGCGCCACCGAACTCGGCATCACCGAGGACAATGTGGCGAGCGAGGAGCAGAAGGCGCAATCGGACGAGATGTGGAAGGCGGCGCTGGCCGAGCTCAAGAAGGTCGCCGAGGCCTAAGCCGGAACGCCGAGGCAGGCCCAAAAACAAAGAGCCCGGCGGGGCCGGGCTCTCGAGGACTTAAAACCTGAAAAGATCAGGCGGCGCGGAGGTTGCCGGCGGCGTCCTTGCCACGCTCGTTGACGACGTCGTAGCCGATCTTCTGGCCTTCGGCGAGGCTGCCGAGACCGGCGCGCTCGACGGCGGTGATGTGGACGAAAACGTCCTTGCTGCCATCATCCGGACGGATGAAGCCAAAGCCCTTCTGGGTATTGAAGAATTTTACGGTGCCTGTAGGCATAGTCGGTATTCCCTGTTGATAGCGCGAAGCGCGTTATGGAGCCGGCGACCATCGCGCGGCATTGATCCGGGTTCGCGTTGTCTTGAGGAAGTTCCCTGTTCAGGGCAGCCGCGGCAAGGCAGAGCAGAATCTGGAGCGGGTATCATATAGTCCGATTTTGCTAAAACGACAATGGATGGCGGTGTTTATCGGCTGTTTCCATGCGTTTTGGGCAAGTTTGGGCCTGTAAGCGAAAGGGCGAGGGGTGGCGATCGACTTCACCGGACATTGCCGGCTGAGTACCGCGGATGCCCAGCGGCGCATCGATTATCTGCGCCGGGAACGGCCCGATTGGTTCCTTGCGCCGCTGTCGAAGGAGCAGCGGTCGCGCCTTCCGGGCCCGGCCTGGCTCGACGGCGTGCTGCTCATCACCGATGCGGCGGATCTCGGCCCTTTCGGCTGTGAAATCGCGATGGAATTCGGCATGGATGCGCGGTGCAGCTTCCTGATGTCGGTTCTCGACAAGGAGCGCCTCGATGATGTGCGCGAGGCGGTCGAACGCGTCTATGAGGTCTTCGGCACCGACGATCTCGTCGTGACCTGGGGCAACGACACGCGGCGCGAGCCGCTCTGCGCCTATGAGGGCCTGAAGTTTTGACGATGCGCCAGGCGATCCATCATCTGACCGTCGCAACCACGGGCAAGGGGCTGGTCGATATCACCCGCGACGTGTCGCGCTTCGTCGAGGCCACCGGCATCGCAGCCGGGCTCGCGACGATCTTCTGCCGGCACACCTCGGCATCGCTGCTCATCCAGGAAAACGCCGATCCGGACGTGCAGATCGACCTCGAGGCCTTCTTCGCCAGGATCGCCCCGGAGGGACGCGGCCTTTACGTCCACGACACCGAAGGGCCGGACGACATGCCCGCCCATATCCGCACGGCGCTGGACGCAGAGTTCCATCGGCGTGCCCGTCGAGCACGGCAGGCTCTTGCTCGGCACCTGGCAGGGCATCTATCTCTACGAGCATCGCAGCGCGCCGCATCGACGCGAGATCGTCGTGCAGGTCATGGGGGAATGAGCGACGCATGGCGGGACGAAGCCGGCCGATCAATCTCCGCGCGCCCTATCTGAAGCGGGTTTGGCTTGATTCCGGCCGCGTGCCGGACAGGACGGCCTATCCCTTCTCGCTCAAATTCCTCGACGATGATTTCGAACTCTCCTTCGACCACGCCGTGACGATCATCGTCGGCGAGAACGGCACCGGTAAATCGACGATCCTGGAAGGCATCGCGGCGCTTGCCGGCTTCGACCAGGCCGGCGGCGGCAAGGGCTACATGCCGCTCGACCATTCCGGGGCGATCGAGACCAGCGGCGCCGCGCTCGCCAAGGCGCTCCGCGCCTCGTGGCTGCCGAAGCTCTCCAATGGCTGGTTCTTCCGCGCCGAGAGCTTCTTCAGCGTGGCGCGCTATCTCGACGAGGCGGCGAAGGAACCGATGAGCGGCCCGCCGCCCGACTTCCTGTCGCATTCGCATGGCGAGGGCTTCCTCCGCTTCTTCGAGGAGCGCTGCCGGCGCCAGGGCCTCTTCATCTTCGACGAGCCTGAATCGGCGCTGTCGCCGTCGCGCCAGATCGAGTTCCTGAAGCTGCTGCGGCGCATGGAGCAATCCGGCATCACGCAGGTGATCATGGCGACGCATGCGCCGATCCTGATGGCCTATCCCGGGGCGCAGCTCCTGCGGCTCGGCAAGGACGGTCTCGCGCCGGTGCGCGTCGAGGAGACGGACCACTACCGGCTGATGCGGGAATTCTGGACGGACCCGCATGGGTTCGTGGAGGAGCGGCTGGCGGAGGAGTAGCCGGCTTTCACCGCCGATGGCGGACGTGGATGTTCACGTCGAGATCGACATCGGCGACGCAGCTCTGCTCGCTCTGGTGACGGCTGCCTTCGTGCCAGGGGCCGTCGCGCAGGCGCGCTTCGGTGACGCGCGAGAGGTACAGGCAGCGCCATTTGCCGCCGGGCGGCAGCCGCGACGTGCTCTCGCCGGCGAACTGATAAGAGAGGACTTTCTCCTCGCCCTTGGCATGGCCGATGATCACCGGACACAGCTCGCGCCGCTTGCCGCCATAGAGGCAGGTGACCTGCTTCTCCGTCAGGATCGCCTCGCGAAAGAGAACGTAGTTGGTGCTTTGCATGCTTGCTGTTGTAGGGCGGGTTAGCCGGAGGCGTAACCCGCCGTCTGCGCCGGTGGCGGGCACGGCGGATGAAGCTGCGCTAATCCGCCCTACGATCGAGGGCGAGCAACGCATCGAGCATCGCGACCTGGCCTTTCAGGATCTTGCGCCTTGCTTCCTCGATCGTGAACCAGCCGGCGCGATCGGCCTCGGGGAATTCCGCCATGCGGCCGGAGCGCGGCGGCCATTCCATCGTGAAGGGCACGCTCGCGAAACCGGCGAGATCGAAATCGCCCTCGACGGCGAAGGCCGTGACGATCTTGCCGCCCGGCTGCTTGAAGTCGCCGAGCGCCGATGCTTCTCCGGCTAAGCGTCCGCCGGTCTCCTCGCCGAATTCGCGCTTTGCCGCGGCGAGGGGATCTTCGTCCGCCTCGATCAAACCCTTCGGAATCGACCAAGCCGCTTCGTCCTTCTTCGCCCAGAACGGGCCGCCGGGATGGACGAGCAGGATTTCAAGCCCTGCGCCGCCATGACGGAAGAGGAGGATGCCGGCGCTGCGTTGGAGCACCGTCCGTCGCCGCGTCAGGCGCCGAGATGCGGACGCAGCAACTCGGTCCATTCCTCGATCGTCTGGCCGCTCGACATGCCGGCCTCGAAAAGCCCGCCGATCATGAAGCTCGGCGAAGAATGGATGCCGTTCTGCCGTGTATAGCGCGCATGCCAGCGGATGGCCCGGTCGACGCTTTCGAGGCAGAAGGCCGCCGTCAGGTCGATGCCGGCGAGCTTCCCGATCTCGCCCACGATCTGCGAAGGCGTGCGGTCCATGTTCGGCCCGCGGCAATGGTCGTCGAACTCGAAATTCTCGCGATACTCGTAGATTCCCTCCATCGCCCGGAAGGCCGCGGCGGGGCCGGCCGCCGTCGCGCTCGCCGCCAGGATCGCCTTCGTCACGATCGGCGAGAAGAGATGCCAGGGCTGCGACACGAAGCGGATGTTGACGGTCAGCTTGTCGGCGCCGACGGCGTTGACCAGCGGCTGGAATTTCTCGAAGGCCCGCTTCGAAAACGGACAGGTCGGCTCGAGAAAGGCATCGAGCGGCACGGGCCCATGCCCGAGGGCGAGGCGGGGAAGGGGGTAGGCGGAGGAGGGAGCGGCCATGATGAGTTACTCTGTCGGGTGGAACGGATAGGTCTGTTGTAGGGCAGGTCTGTGGGCACCTTAGTCAGTGGTTCGTTCGGGCATGATTGCTGGTTTCAGAGCTGCAAGATATCTCTGACACTGGGGTTCGGTCAGCCCTGGGCAGATCCCACTTTCCCAAAGTTTGACTAGCGCAAGATCAGAGCTGTGGTGATCCAGATATCGGGCCACCTCCTCGCTGAGCAAGTCCGATATCTGGTTCGTCGCGTCGTCAGCCTTGGTTGCCGTTGTTAGCTCCCACCACTTGTCATTTTTGTTGGGCAGAAAATGCCCTATCCGCAAACGGAGATGGGAATGCTCGCTACGCGCCTTCGTGAGATCTGTTCCCTGGAGCCCTGCAAGCCGCGCGGACACAACGCCTATGTTCAGAGTAAACCGCACATTCTGACCGTTGTTATGGATGCTGCGCTGAAATTCGACCAAGGCCAAGTTTCCTTGCTTGAAACTATAAATGATCTGACCTCGTCGCTTGAAGCCAAGCGGTTTAAGGATTCGGTAGCTCGCCGATACGATTGCTCTGAACTGGCTCTCGATTTCCTTGTCGGCTATACGCGCCTCGTCGATACTTTCAAGCAGACGAAATGAATTGCAGGGGACCGCTGTGTCACCGATAACTCAAAGAAAAACGTGCCGCTCGAAGTGCTCGCGCACATGTCGCAGACGAATAATATCAGTCGCTCACTCCGCCGCCTCCTGGCTCTGCGCCGCGCGTCGTCCCTTCCGTGCTTTCGCCAGCACCGGCTTGAGGAACTGCCCCGTATAACTCCGCTTCTCCTTGACGATCGTTTCGGGCGGGCCGACCGCGACGATCTCGCCGCCGCCGTCGCCGCCTTCGGGGCCGAGGTCGACGATCCAGTCGGCGGTCTTGATGACTTCGAGATTGTGCTCGATGACGACGACGGTGTTGCCTTGGGCGACGAGCTCGTGGAGCACTTCGAGGAGTTTTGCCACGTCGTGGAAATGGAGGCCGGTGGTCGGCTCGTCGAGGATGTAGAGCGTGCGGCCTGTGGCGCGCTTCGACAGTTCCTTCGACAGTTTGACGCGCTGCGCCTCGCCGCCTGAGAGCGTGGTGGCCTGCTGGCCGACATGGATGTAGGAGAGGCCGACGCGATCGAGCGTCTCCATCTTCTCGCGGATCGAGGGGACGGCGGCGAAGAATTCCTTCGCCTCCTCGACGGTCATGTCGAGCACGTCGGCGATCGACTTGCCCTTGAAGGTGACCTCCAGCGTCTCGCGATTGTAGCGCTTGCCCTCGCAGACATCGCAAGTGACGTAGACGTCGGGCAGGAAGTGCATCTCGATCTTGATGACGCCGTCGCCCTGGCAGGCCTCGCAGCGGCCGCCCTTGACGTTGAAGGAGAAGCGGCCGGGGGCGTAGCCGCGGGCCTTCGCCTCGGGCAAGCCGGCGAACCATTCGCGGATCGGCGTGAAGGCGCCGGTATAGGTTGCCGGGTTGGAGCGCGGCGTGCGGCCGATAGGCGACTGGTCGATGTCGATGACCTTGTCGAGATAATCGAGGCCCTCGATGCGGTCATGCTCGGCCGGCACGTCGCGGGCGCCGTTGAGGCGGCGGGCGACGGCCTTGTAGAGCGTGTCGATGAGCAGCGTCGACTTGCCCCCGCCGGAGACGCCGGTGATCGCCGTGAACAGGCCGAGCGGAATCTCGGCGGTGACGTTTTTCAGATTGTTGCCGCGCGCGCCGACGACCTTCAGCGCCTTGCCCTTTTTCGGCAGGCGGCGCTCGTCGGGCATCGGGATTGCCATCGCGCCGGAGAGGTAGCGGCCGGTGATCGATTTCGGGTCGGCCATGATCTCGGCCGGGGTGCCCTGCGAGAGGATCTGGCCGCCATGGACGCCGGCGGCCGGGCCCATGTCGACGACATGATCGGCGTCGCGGATGGCGTCCTCGTCATGCTCGACGACGATGACCGTGTTGCCGATATCGCGGAGATGCTTGAGCGTCACCAGCAGGCGGGCATTGTCGCGCTGGTGCAGGCCGATCGACGGCTCGTCGAGCACATAGAGCACGCCGGTGAGGCCGGAGCCGATCTGCGAGGCGAGGCGGATGCGCTGGCTCTCGCCGCCCGACAGCGTGCCGGAGGCGCGGGCGAGCGTCAGGTAGTCAAGGCCGACATCGACGAGGAATTGCAGGCGGTCGCGGATCTCCTTCAGGATGCGATAGGCGATCTCGTTCTGCTTGTCGGTGAGCGTCGAGGGCAGGTCGGCGAACCAGGTGTTGGCGTGGCGGATCGACTTGTCCGAGACCTCGGCGATATCCAGCTTGTCGAGCTTCACCGCCAGCGCTTCCGGCTTGAGCCGCTTGCCGTGGCAGGCCTCGCAGGGCGTCGCCGAATGGTAGCGCTCGATCTCCTCGCGCATCCAGGCGGAGTCGGTCTCCTTCCAGCGGCGATCGAGATTGGGGATGACGCCTTCGAAGGTCTTGGTCGTCTGGTAGCGGCGCAGCCCGTCCTCATAGGTCATGGTGACCTCGTCCTCGCCGGTGCCGTAGAGGATCGCGGTCCTGGCCTTCTCGGGCAAATCCTTCCAGGGCTTGTCGAGCGAGAAGCGGTAATGCTTCGCCAGCGCCTCCAGCGTCTGGAGGTAATAGGGCGAGGAGGATTTGCCCCAGGGGGCGATGGCGTTCTTGCGCAGCGTCAGCGCCTCGTCGGGAACGACGAGTTCGGGGTCGACGGTGCGCTCGGTGCCGAGGCCGTCGCAGACCGGGCAGGCGCCGAAGGGATTGTTGAAGGAGAAAAGCCGCGGCTCGATCTCGGAAATGGTGAAGCCGGAGACCGGGCAGGCGAACTTCTCGGAGAAGACGATCTGATGGGGGCTCTCCTCGCCCTTCGAGGCCGCCTTCGGCGGCACCTCAGGGTGAGGAGAGGGAGAGGTTTTGCTCTTTTTCGAGCCCAGGCCCTCATCCTGAGGAGCGGTCGCAGACCGCGTCTCGAAGGACGAGGGCCGGTCCGCAAATTCCGCAATCGCGATACCATCGGCTAAAGCCAGCGCCGTCTGGAACGAATCCGCCAGCCGGGCGGCGATGTCGGGCCGGACCACGATGCGGTCGACGACGACTTCGATGTCGTGCTTGAGCTTCTTGTCGAGCGCCGGGGCGTCGCCGATCTCATGGAAGGTGCCGTCGATGCGGACGCGCTGAAAACCCTTCTTCTGGAGCTCGGCGAGTTCCTTGCGGTATTCGCCCTTGCGGCCGCGGATCATCGGGGCGAGCAGATAGAGGCGCGTGCCATCGGGCAGCGCGAGGACGCGGTCGACCATCTGCGAGACGGTCTGGCTCTCGATCGGCAGGCCGGTCGCGGGCGAATAGGGGACGCCGACGCGGGCGAAGAGAAGCCGCATATAGTCGTAGATCTCGGTGACGGTGCCGACCGTCGAGCGCGGGTTCTTCGAGGTGGTCTTCTGCTCGATCGAGATCGCCGGCGAGAGGCCGTCGATCTGGTCGACATCCGGCTTCTGCATCATCTCGAGGAACTGGCGGGCATAGGCCGAGAGCGACTCGACATAGCGGCGCTGGCCCTCGGCATAGATCGTGTCGAAGGCGAGCGACGACTTGCCGGAGCCGGACAGCCCGGTCAGCACCACCAGGCTGTCGCGCGGCAGGTCGATGTCGATATTCTTGAGATTGTGCTCCCGCGCCCCGCGGATCGATATGAACTTGCCGGGCTCAGGCCGGGTGTCTCTCGCCATGCGCTTGTTCGGTTCCGTCGGGGAGAGCGGCCGATGCCGCATGCCCAATGTATGCGCTTGCGCCGCCCGGACAAGGGAAGGCCGGCCGTCGATCCACGCGATTCCGCTGCGGCAAAGTCTTACCGCGGCAATCGGAAATGTCGAGAACAAAGAATGAACATCGGCGCGTCAGGCGGCGCGGCGGTCGCTTTCGCTGTCGGGCACGTGGTTCTGGAGGAACTGGCCGAAGGCGTGGGCATCGAGCGGCCGCGAGATGAAATAGCCCTGGACGCGGTCGACCGAGGCCTGTTTGAGAAGCGACATGCGGGCGCCACTTTCGATGCCCTCGACGACGATCGAGCGACCGGTCGACTTGATCATTTCGATAGCGTGGATGAGGAGGCGGGAGAGCAGGCTGTCCTCGGCGGCAAGCGCAAAGGAGCGGTCGAGCTTGACGCCCTCGACGGGAAATTCCGCGAGCGTCTGGATGTTGGCATAGGCGCGGCCGAAATCGTCGATATAGGTCAGGATGCCGGCGCGACGCAGCGTGTCGATCTCGCGGCAGGCATCGTCCGGCGAGACGGTGTCGCTTTCGACGAGCTCGATGGCAATCGTAAAGCGCGCGGCGGCCTGGCGGAACGGCGTCAGCACTTGCTGGATCCAGCCGGCGTCGAGGTCGCGCGGGAAGATGTTGAAGTTCACCTCGATCCGGCGCGTCGAGGGGACGTTTTCGCTGAGCTCGGTATAGGCGCGGCCGACGACCAGTTCGGTGAAGCGCCTGGTCAGCTTGTGCTTCTCGACGATCGGCAGGAAGCGGTCTGGCGTTACGATCGTGCCGTCGACGTCGCGCCAGCGGGCAAGCGCTTCACAGGCGACGATCCTGCCGCTCTGCAGGTCCAGGATGGGCTGGTAGACGCACTGGATCGTGTCGGCATTCAGCCGGCGGCGGAACCGGGCCTCGAAGGACCAGTAGTCGCGCAGCAGCCTTTCGACGAAGCTTGCACCGAAATGGGCGATGGCCATCGCGGCGAGGAGGATCATCGCGACCGGGCCAAGGTGATGCAGCAGGATGCCGGCGGCGGTCGCTTCGGCGACGAAGCAATGGACATTTCCACCGGCGCAGACGGTCCGGTAGAAGGTGCCACCGCGCAAGAAGGCATCCTCGGGATCGGATTTCGCAAGCTGGGCGCGGGCGTAGACGCCGCGATTGCCGCCGCGATGCCATTCATGGCCGCTCGAATCGATCGCGACGAGCTGCGCCGTCATCCAGGCAGGAACATTGAGTTCGACCATCTCCGTCGGCAGGATGATGGCGAAAGGATCGGCCAGCGCGATGGTGCCGGTCAGGCCGTTCAGGCCGAGGAAATCGAGGCTGCGGCCGATCCAGGCGACTGTACCGTTATCGGAAACCAGATCGGGCGTGCCGAGCGGCAGCGGTGGGTCGAAGCGCGCCACATTGGCGGAGCATTGGACGACGCCGCCCGGCGCATAGAGGAACTCGTTGAAGCCGTCCGGCCGGTAGGCGATCTTGCGGAGCTGGCTGGCAAATTCCGGCGAGCAGGGTATCGCCGTCGCCTCGGTGCGCAGATGGACGAGCGTCTCCCGGAAGCGCTGGCCGAGAGTGGCGAAGGGCTCGAGCGATGTTGCGGCAGCCTGCGTCACCGCCTTTTCGAGCTGGGCGGCAACGATCGCGCCGCCGATCCCGAGAGCGGCGAGGAAGACGCATAGCCAGAGGACGACGAAACGGACGCGCCCGCGTCGCTCAGCCACAAGCAAACGAAGAAGTCGGGACATTGCGCCAGCCCTGAGTGTCGTCCGATGTAGCGCGGCAAAGCTCAAGAGGTCGTTAATGTCGGTTCCACAAGGGCTTAGGCCGATTTCTGACGAAGCCGGCGGCATCGGCCGCTCGGCGCTTCCGTCCGCCGGATCAGTGGGTTAGCTTGGGTTCCTTTCAAGCCTCAAAAATAGCAGGAAACGCCCCGATGCAGGACCTCATACCGCTCGCCGAGCAGATCGCCGCCATCCTCAAGGACCGGAAAGAGACGATCGGCGTCGCCGAGAGTTCGGCCGGAGGCTTGATCTCCGCAGCCCTGCTCGCGGTGCCGGGAGCGTCGGTCTATTTCGTCGGCGGGGCGGTGCTCTACACGATGACGGTGCGCAAGGCGTTGCTCGGCATAGTTGCAGAAGACATGGCCGGCTTCCGCGCCGCGAGCGAACCCGACGCCCAATTGCTCGCCCGCCGCATGCGCGAGAGGTTAGGTTCGGTCTGGTCGCTCGGCGAAACCGGCGCGGCCGGTCCGACCGGCAATCGTTACGGCGACCCGGCAGGGCATGTCTGCTTCGCCGTCGAAGGTCCCGTCCAGCGGGTCCTGACGATCCGGACCGGGAGCGACGACCGCGCCGCCAACATGGTCAGCTTCGCCAGGAAGGGCCTCGAGTTTTTCCTGGAGACGCTGCAGGCGCGACCCTAGCGGTGCACCGCGGCGGCGGCAGGTATAGAGTCGCCGCAAGCGGGGCCTGACAGAAGGAGTGGATCATGGCGAAGGTCGACAATCAAGGCGTGAAGAAGCGCGCCAAGGCGCGCCTCAGCACGCGGACGGATCTCAGCTCGGATGCGGTCCGGGACATCTCGGGTGCGCTCAACGCGATTCTCGCCGACACCTTCGCCCTCTATCTCAAGACGAAGAATTTCCACTGGCATGTCAGCGGGCCGCATTTTCGCGACTACCACCTCATGCTCGACGAGCAGGCGGCGGAAATCCTCGGCTCGACCGACGAGATCGCCGAACGGGTGCGCAAGATCGGCGGGACGACGCTTCGCTCTATCGGCCATATCGGCAAGCTCCAGCGGGTGCTCGACAATGACGCCGACTATGTCGATCCGCAGGACATGCTGGCCGAGCTTCGTGAGGACAATCTCCAGGCCGCAGCGCGGATGCGGGAGGCGCATTCGCTTTGCGACGAGCACGACGACGTTGCAAGCGCCAGCCTGCTGGAGAATTTCATCGATCAGGCCGAGCGGCGGTCCTGGTTCCTCTTCGAGACGACCCGGCGCAGCAACAGCAGCGCCTAGGGAGGGAGCGGAACCTTTTTCTCCTCCCGGCCTTGATTTTGGATCGCGTTGCCTGCCCTCCGCACAGCGGAGGGGCCATATCAAAAGCGTTCCATCGAGGCCGGGCCATGCACACTTCGCTTAACGGATATATCAGCGTGATTGCGACCGGGGCGGCGCTTTGCTTCGTCGTGGCGATCGTCGTCGGCTTGATCTAAGTCTTCGTAATTGCTGGGCTTCCTGCACCCCATCGAGGTCGCCCGCTTTGCCGTTTTTCGAAATTCGACTTGGCGAACACTTTTCTGCCGTGGGCTTTTGCACCACAAATTCCGCGTAACCAAAAGAAAGCGTTTCGCTCGGAACTGAATCCCGGGTGGTTGAATTAATCTCTGTTCGGTGATACGTGAACATAAAGGGAACAAACAGCGCCCAGTTGGGGATCACTGCTGATCTATTTTCAATTTCATTCACAAGGCCCTTGGATAAGCCTCTGTGGATAAACGCCCATGCTGTTGAGCCGCCCGGCGGCGAATATGCGAAGGGTAGCTTTGGCAGCGGCGGCAGCGCCGCGCAGAAAATCGGAGGACGGACATGTCCGGCAGCGTCAACAAGGTCATTCTCGTCGGCAATCTCGGTGCGGACCCGGAAATCCGCCGGACTAATGACGGCCGGCCGATCGCCAATTTGCGCATCGCGACCTCGGAAACCTGGCGTGACAAGACCAGCGGCGAGCGCAAGGAGAAGACCGAGTGGCACCGCGTCGTCATCTTCAATGAGGGGCTCTGCAAGGTCGCCGAGCAATATCTGAAGAAGGGCGCCAAGGTTTATATCGAAGGCCAGCTCCAGACCCGGAAGTGGGAAGACCAGGGCGGCCAGGAACGCTATTCGACCGAGGTCGTGCTGCAAGGCTTCAACGCCCAGCTCACCATGCTCGACGCGCGTGGCGGTGGCTCGGAGCGCATCGGCGAAAGCGGCGGCGATTTCGGCCGCGGTGCGCCGATGGAAGGCCAGCGCTCGGGCGGTGGTGGCGGGCGGCAGCAGCCGGGCCGATCCGGCGGCGGCGCGCCGCTCTCGGAAGAGCTCGACGACGAGATCCCCTTCTAGTCCGATCTTTGCCGGGCGGTGCATGCCCGGCGTCGTGCCTGTGATTTGCATCACTGCCAAAGCCGCAAGGTCAGCCTATCCGGCTGCCTTGCGGCTTTGATTTTGCGGGCGTCCGCCTTCGCAAGACGGTGCCGACGGGGGATTCTTCATGACGGAAAGTGGCTATCGGAAGCGGTTGGCAGAGGATCTGCCACGCTGGCGCGAGGCCGGCTGGGTGACGCCGGAAGGCGCGACGGCAATCCTTGGATCGATCGAGGGCAAGCGGGCGACCTTCGGGCTGGCGGCGATCGTCGGCGTGCTCGGCGCGCTATTGCTCGGCGCCGGCGTCATCGCCTTCATCGGCTCCAATTGGGAATACATGCCGCGCATCTTCCGCTTTGGCCTGCTGGTCGCGGCGATGGGCGTCGCCTATGGCGCTGCCGCCATGCTGGCGGCGCGCGAGTTCCGCGTCTTCGCCGATGCCGCTCTTCTCGTCGCCGGTCTGGTTTTCGCCGCGGCGATTGCGCTGGCCGGCCAGACCTATCATCTGGGCGGCGACTTCTCCGGCGCCATCCTCTTCTGGGAATTCGGTATCGTCGGCGCGGCGCTCATGACCGGATCGGCGACGCTGGTCGTCCTGAGCCTTGCCGGCGCCGGCTACTGGACCTGGATGAACGTCGTCGACTTCGGCATTGTGCCGCATTGGGAAAGCCTCGCGCTGATCTTGATCGGCGGCGGGCTCGCGGTGTGGACCGGCGTGTATTACGCGCGCCTCGTTGCGGTGCTGGCGCTCGGCTTCTGGATTGCCGTCAATCTCGTCGGGCTTGCCGAACTGCTCGACTGGTCGGCATTCGAGATGTTGTCGGTCGCGACGACGATCGCGCTTCTGTTCTGGGCCATCGGGTCCGTTCTCGTCACGCTCGACACGAAGAGAGATATTGCCGAACTCGGCCACATCATGCTGTGGCCGGGCATTGCCGGCGTTCTGTTTGCGGCCGGCGTCCTGCAGACGGCGCCGGAATGGGGTTATGGCTATGACGGCGCGGTCGACGAATGGTTCGTCATCGGCGCGATTGCTATGCTGGGTGTTACCGTGCTGGTGGCGCTGGCGCTCACACGGAAGGGCCTGACGATCGTCGATGCGGTCGGTGCCGTGGTCATCGGAGTGGCGGCGCTCGCTTATGCCTATCTGTCGCCCCAGGGCGACATGGAGGCGCGGCTCGCCGGCGGCGTCATTGTCCTCGTCGCGGCGCTCTGGGCGGTCAATCTCGGCCAGACCGGCGTGCATCGCGTCGGGAAGAAGACCGGACTTGCGGCCTTCGGCATCGAGATCATCTATCTCTATGTCGTGACGCTCGGCACGCTGCTCGATACCGCGCTCGCCTTCCTTGCCGGCGGCGTTCTCTTCATCGGACTGGCTTATGGGCTGGTGCGCATCGATCGCCGTCTCGCTGCGGCACGAACGACCGCCGTCGGAGGTGCAGCGTGATGGGCAAGTATTTTCGTCTCGGGCTGCTCGGCGCATTCGTGCTGCAGACGGCGCTGCTCGCCTGGCTGATCGTCGACCGGGCGCTGCTCATCAAGAACGGCAAGGAGATCAGGCTCGCGGTCGTGCCCGTCGATCCGCGCGACCTCCTGCGTGGCGACTATGTCATCCTGAGCTTTCCGATCTCGCGGCTGATGAGCGACGAGATCGATGGCGACGATTGGCTGAACTACGAACAGACGGCCTATGTCAGCGTCACAGAGACTCCGGAAGGCTGGAAGGCGACAGCGATCGGTGCCGCTCCGCCGACAAGCGGCATCTTCCTCAAAGGCGTTGTCGAAAGCTCCTACGAGCAGCAGGCGTGCAAGGTGAAGGCGCCCTGCAACGAGATCCGTGTGAACTATAACCTCGAGCAATTTTTCGTGCCGGAAGGCGAGGGCCGTGATCTCGAGAGTCTTCGGAATGGACAGCATATGAGTGTCGACGTGGCCGTGGCCGATAGTGGACGGGCGGCGCTCAAGCGGCTGCTGGTCGACGGCGAGGTCCGTTACGAAGAGTCGCTTTACTGACCTTCGGCGCGTGGCGCGCTTCTGAAATAGCGCGCCAGCGCCGGGTTGCCGGTCGCCGACAGGATCTCCGCCGGCGTGCCGGCTGCCTGGACGCGGCCTTCGTCGACGAAGACAATCATACCGGCAATGCCGGCGACGTCCTCGGGCGTGTGGATCGACATCAGCACCGTCAGCCCGTTTTCCTTCCGGAGGCGGTCGACGAGACCGATCATGTCGGCGCGCAGGCCGGGGTCGAGGCCACCGAAGGGTTCGTCGAGAAGCATCAAAGGCCGCTTTCGGACAAGGGCGCGGGCCAATGCGACACGCTGGCGTTGGCCGCCCGAGAGTTCGCCGGGCATTCGCTTGCCAAGCCCGGCGAGCCCGACTTCGGCGAGTGCGGCGTCGATCTGCATCCTCTGGGGGCCGGTGAGGCGGAGGCGTGGATCGATGCCGAGGCCGATATTCTCCGCCGCCGTCAGATGCGGGAAGAGATTGTGCTCCTGGAACAGCATCGACAGCGGACGCTCGGCAGGGCCGAGCGGCAGCAGGTCTTCGCCCTCGAAGGTGAGCGAGCCGGATGAGGGGTGCACGAAGCCCGCGATCATGTGGAGAAGCGTCGTCTTACCGCCGCCGGACGGACCGATCAGCGCGCAGAGCGAACCTTGCGCGACGGTGAGATCGTAGCGCGCATGCCAGTCGGCATAGTCGATGGTAAGATCAGCGAGCGCGAGCAATCCAGTCTCCCGACCAGCTTTGTGCCGCAAGAAAAAGTCCGAGCACGAGCAATGACAGCAGCAGCGACACGGAGGCCGCCTCTTCCATTCTGTAGGTGCCAAGCAGGCGATGGATCAAGACGGGCAGCGTGACGAGATCGCCGGTGCCGAAGAAGGATGCGACGCCGAGATCGCCGAGCGACAGGGCGATGGCGATGGCAATCGCCACGATCAATGGCCGGCGCAGCAGCGGCCAGTCGATCAGGCGGACCCGGGTCATCCCGCCGATCCCGAGGCTGTCGGCGAGGCTGCCGTAACGCTCGGCGGCGAGCGTCAGCGGCGGCTCGATCTGGCGATAGGCGAAGGGCAGGGCCATCAGGGCGTTGACGAGGACGATCAGCGGCAAGCCGACGGACAAAGGATTGATCACCGGCCGCAGCATGATGAACAGGCCGGCGGAGAGCGCCATCGGCGAGACCACGAGGATCATGATCGCAACGAGGCCGACGGCATCGGCGGCACGCGGCGCTGCCGCTCCGATGCGCAGCCGGCGCGAGAGGTCGGCAAGGGCCAACGCGAGTGCGGTGCCGATCAGGCCGGCCGGAATGCCGATCGCGAGGCTTGTCCAGATGGCGCGGGTGACGTTGGGATCGACGAGGGCGGGAATCCCGGCGATGCCGCGGAACAGGATCGCGAGGAGCGGCGGCATGATGAGCGCCGCGCCGGCGAGGAGGATGAACGCATCGAGGATGCGAAGCGATCGGATGTCGCGATCGGTGCGGCGGAAGATGACGCCCGAAGACACTGTCTGTTGCGGGCGACGGGCGAGTGTGCCGATCGGCAGCAGAAGCGCGAGGCATATGACGATCTGGAGGAGGGCGAGAATGGCGGCGCGGGCGAATTCTGCCTCGAAGCGCAGCGCCTCGAAGATCGCCACTTCAAGCGTCGAGACGTTGGGGCCGCCGCCGAGCGCCAGGACGACCGCGAAGCTGGTGAAGCAGAGAAGGAAGACGATGCCGGCGATGCCCGGTGCTTCCCGTAGCAGGACCGGCCGATCGATGATGCGGAAGATCGTGGCGGGCGGCAGGCCGAGATGGCTGGCGAGACGCCAATGTTCCGGCGTGACGGAGGCGAGCGCCGCCAGGAAGGAGCGTGCGGCCAGTGGCGCATTGAAGAAGACATGTGCGATGAGGATTCCCGGCAGCCCGTAAAGCCAGCTGCCGAGATCGAGGCCGACCGATGCCGTGAGATCGCCGAGCCAGCCCGAGCGCCCGAAGACGGCGACGATGGCAAAGACGGCGACGATCGGCGGCAGGACTGTCGCGACATTCATGGCGGCTATCATCAGGCTACGGCCCGGAAATCGCTCCCGCCTTGCCAGCGCCAGCGCGAGCGCCGCGCCGAGGATGAGCGAGAGCAGCGTCGAGAGCGCGGCCTGGCCGAGGCTGACGAGGACGAGGCGACGGATGTAGCCCCAGGAGCCGCCGAAGCCGGACGTCCCGCCGGCGATCATCAGGCCGGCAAAGGCCAGCCCGATGATTCCGACGATGAGGATGAGAGCGAGGATGCCGGCGACGCCGGTCGGCGCCGCGGAGCGATGTCGACCTGTCGGCGTCACAGGCTTATCGCGGCGAGCCAGGAGTCGATCCAACTCCGCCGGTCGGCCTGAAGTTTCTCCGGCGCGGTGAGGAATGACTTGGCCGGCTTGTCGAGGCCGGCGAAGGAGGCCGGCAGGCCGTTCGAAAGGGCCTTGGCCGGATACATCCAGTTGCCTTCCGGAATCGCAGACTGGAAAGCATCGCCGACCATGAACTCGATGAATTGATGCGCGAGCGCCGGCTGGTCAGAGGATTTGACGATGCCGGCGACTTCGACCTGGAGCGGGTGGCCCTCGGAGAAGATCGCCGCCTTGTACTTCGTCTCCTTCTCGGCGGAGATGTGGTAGGCGGGCGAGGTGGTGTAGCTCAGCACCATATCGGCTTCGCCGTCGAGGAAGAGGCCGTAGGCCTCCGACCAGCCCTTGGTGACGGTGACGATGCGCGGCTTCAGCGCCGTCCAGATTTCGGCGGAGCGGTCGCCGTAAATCTCCTGCACCCATGTCAGCAGGCCGAGGCCCGGCGTCGATGTGCGGGGATCCTCGATGATGATCGTCGGGCCATCCTTCTGCTCCACAAGTTCCGCGAAGCTCCCGGGCGGGTTTGCGAGCTTGGTCGAGTCGTAGACGAAGGCGAACCAGCCCCAGTCGAAGGGCAGGAAAGTATCGTCCTTCCATTCGACCGGCAGGTCGAGAGCGCCGGCTTCGACGTTGTGCGGCACGAAGAGTCCGCTCGCCTTCGCCTCTGCCATGAGATTCGTGTCGAGGCCGAGGACGACATCGGCGGAGCTGGTATCGCCTTCGAGCTTGAGGCGGGCGAGAAGCGTGCCGGCATCTTCGGTCGCGACCCATGCAAGGGTGCAGCTGCAGACCGCCTCGAAGCCTTCCTTGATCTTGGCGCCGGGCCCGTATTCGCCGGCGAGAGATTCATATGTGTAGACGGTGAGAGTTGGTTTGCCGTCCTGGGCGGCGGCTGTCACCGCACCCAAAGCGAGGAAAACTCCGGCGAGGAGGACGGACTTGATGCGCGGCATGATCATGGCCTTTCGGTAGACGTCTTGCGGACGATCCGAGGGCATGACGACGAGTTCGAGAGCGCAGCTTCAAGCATCTCATTCCCTCCGCCGGCATGACCCGGATCAGGTTCCAAGGGTTGGCGGAGCTCCGCCTCTCAGCCTCGACAGAGGCACCCCAAGAGATGACGAGACGCTATGGCCTCATGACCGCCAAGGCAAGCGGGAGGTCAGATCTCCAAGCTTTTGCGGATGTCTTCCCAGGCCGAATAGCGGCGGCCGAGATTCTGGACGGGCGGCTGCGGCGACATCACCTCGAGCCAGCAACAGGCTGTGCCGCGATCGCAATAGAAGGCGTGCGGCGCGCCGACGCCGGACCAGGCGATGGTGCCGGGCGTCAGGACGTATTTCTTGCCCTCCGCCTCGTAGGTGGCCTCGCCGTCGATGACGAGATAGGCCTCCTCGAAATTGTGGTCGTGCATGGTGCTCTGGCCGCCCTCGGAGAACTCGATCATGAAGAGATCAAAATGCTCGGCGCCGAACATCTGGTCCATCAGCATCTTCTTGGTCTGGCCGCTGCGATGCTTGTCGCCCTTGGCGGGCGGCGGGAGCTGGCTCTTGTCGAAATGGCCGAGCATCCTGCCGAGCGGCGACTTGACCGTCTCGATCTCGGAATCGTTCGCCCAGGCCAGTTGCCGGATGAAGAAGCTGTCCTGCCATTCGTCGGGACCGAGCTTCGGCTGCGGCGCGCATTTCTCGACGAAGCGGGCGCGCTCCTTGCCGCGGTTGCGGATGGCGTAGGGGGTGCCGATGGGCACCAGCGCATAGTCGCCCCTGGCGAGGCGGATGGTCTTGCCGTCGCGGTTCAGCTCGATCTCGCCTTCGCTGACGAAGATGCCTTTCTCATAGCTGTGCACGCAGGCATCGAAATCTCCGCCGGGCTGAAGCTCGGCGATGAAGAAGCCCATATGGACCGAGCCATCGGCGCGCGTGATCAGGTCGGCGCGGCGGAAGCCCTTGGAGTGACCGTCGAAAAAACCGGGCATGGCGAAGAGGCTGTCTTCGATCTTGCGGAAAGCGTGCGGCATGGCGGTCTCTCTTTTTGTTTTCGTTGCGACGGCATGTCGATAGCAAAGGCAAGCAGGCAAAGAAAAGCCCCGGGCCGTTGAACGACCCGAGGCCTTTTAGATCAGGAATGGAAGTCCGGACTAGTTGATGACCTGATCCGGGTTAGCCTTCTTCCACTCCGCGATGCCTTCCTTGATGTATTCCGTGGTGAGCTCACGGATACCCTTCTGGAAAGACGTGTCGAGGAAGGTCGCGGGATCGACTTCGGCCGTGATCACGTCCGCCTTGATGTAGGCCGGCTGGATCGAGGACCAGACGTCGGCCTGCAAGTCGCCGGCGTTGAAGGTACGGCGAAGCTGCGTGGTGTAGGCCGAATAGCTGACCATCTTCGTGCCCTTCTCAAGGTTCTCGAACTGCTCGGGGATGAAGGTACGGCAGGCGGCGACGGTCGCTTTGATGTCGAGCGGACCGGCGGTCTGGGCGGCGGCCCAAGCCTTGACGAAGGCCTGGATCATCGGGCGCTTCTCTTCCATGGTCGGGCCCCAGACGACGAGCGAGTTGCCCGGGTTACGCGAGATCGCGTCCGGCGTGATGTTGCGGAACACAACACCCTGGGCTTCGATCGCGGCGCGGTCGGACGAGCCGCCGGCGAACGCGTCGATCGTCTTGTCGCGGAGGGCGGAGGCCATGACCGGGCCCTTGTTGCCGACCACGAAAGTCGTCACGTCATCAAGCGTGAGGCCGACCGTGTCGAGCGCGATCTGGGTGGTGATCTCGTCGGGCTGCTCGGCGAGGCCGACCGTCTTGCCCTTGAGCTCGCTCAGATCCTGGATCGGGCTGTCGGCGAGAACAACGATGCCTTCCGGCGCGAACTGGTGGGTCTCGTAAACGACCTTGACGTCATGGCCCTGGGCCCGGGCGGTCAGCGTCTCGATGGCGTCCAGCATCGCGATGTCCGCATCGCCATTCGCGAGGAAGGCGACATAGGGAACCGAGGTGTCGGACGACAGAAAGTTCAGCTTGTAGCCTTCCTTCGCGAGATAGCCGAAAGCCTGGAGGCCGAACTGCGGATAAACCGAGCAGGAGCCGTCATTCGACGACATGAAATTGATTGCTTTGAGTTCTTGCGCCTGGGCCATGGAGCCGAAGGCGAGCGCACCGATCGCAGCGCCGATCAGAGCCCTGCTTGCGATGCCGACGGAAGTTGTCATTCTTTCTTCTCCCTTTGAACGGGGCAATTCGTGACCTTGCGGCAAAGTCCGACTAATTGCCCGGCGCTGCCCTTTGACTACCAATAGTCCGGCAAATCAAGCGCGAAATGGGTCAGCATTCTTTACCTACAGCGTTGTTCGTGTCGGACTTATACCAGCCCGCACTGATCAGAATCGATGTGCCCAGTCACGCATTCCGATGGACATGATCTTCCAAGGTCGATCGATAAGGTTGTTCCAGGCGTCACAGCACAGGGCAACGATCTCGTCGTAGGTTTTGAACACACGGTTCGACAGCCAGTTGTCGCGGATGAACTGCCAGATGTTCTCGACCGGGTTTAATTCCGGCGACCGGGGCGGCAGCGGCAGCAGAGTGATGTTGTCCGGGACGTTCAGTTTCGCTGACATGTGCCATCCGGCCTGATCGACGATCAGCACAGCATGAGCGCCGGGATCGACCGTCGCGCTTATTTCGGCGAGATGCGCCTCCATAGCGTGGGTATTGCACCTTTAGTGCACAGCCTTGGCAGTTCGAACGCTGGAGTGGACCGGTTCAGCGGGTTCACAGACGTCGCCCGCCGCCACCCGCCGCGTTGACGCTGCCGAAGGTGTACAACCGGACGCGGCTGCCGGACGCAAATGCCGAGATAAAGGATTGTTACGTCCAGAAGCCGCTAGATTTGAATCTTTACGGTCGTTGCGCGCTTCTTCCCAGAAATATTGCGCTCGATATAGGAGAAACGACGCGCGTTCTTCCGCCGACTTTTTTTACGGTCGCCACAAATTGCATGGTGGGCTGGTCCGCGCCTCTGCCGAGGAAGACAGCTATTCGCTAAAATACAAAATCGATCTGAAAGACGTAAATAAAGTGGCAGGAGCCGTGTTTTTTGCGGATACGGATCGTCCGAAAACATACGGGCATGTTCTCATAGACGTGTTGCCCAAGCTATGGGCGTATGGAGAAGGCAGAAAGACGCCGCCGGGGACTCCGCTTGCGACAACCGTCGTCATTGGCAGAACCTATGCGAAGATGTTGCAGCAGCTCGACGTTGACGTCGACAGCATCGTCACGATTGATCGTCCGACAATTGTCGATGAGGCATATTTCCCCGGCATCGCCTTTGGGCGCCGGGACGGAGCTTACCCGGAAGCTTTCGAGGTATTCGATCGTATCTCGCGACTGAAGCGGGAGTCGTCGGTTAGTCGTCACAAGCGTATTTACATCTCGCGACGTCTGGTTCCTGGGAGAACGCTTGTGAACGAGGCTGCGATCGAAGAAATATTCTCTGATCTGGGATTTCAGATCATACATCCTCAGTGCCTTCCGATTGAAGATAAGATCGCCATATTTGCAGGCGCGGAATTCATCGCGGGGCCAGCCGGATCAGCGCTCCATAACGCTGTCTTTTCGGGTCCCAAGACAAAAATCCTCATTATCGCCTCGTCCGGCTGGCTTCACGTCATAGACATGTTCATCAACCAGCAGCCCGGGCAACTCGGCTACGTAATCGGCGATCCGCTGGTTCCCGCAACGGGCAGCCGTCGTCGCACGAGCGGTGAATGGAGCGTCGATGTCGATGAGGTTAGGGAGGCCGCGCACCAGCATTTCCGGATAGGCATGCACCCCGCGAGCAGGTTCCGAACTCTGGCGGATATGGCCAAGCGCCTGTGGCGTGCGCCCGGATCGGGAAAGTCTGCCGCCGAAAGCAGTTGATCGGAACCGCTAGCCTCTTGGCTTCCGGCGATGAGCCTGGCTCGTTCAGCCGGCCGGCAACCGGCGTCTTGCGCGGTCAAGGCAAGGATGCCAGTTCATTTGCCCGCATTTCCATCCGAGTCACCGGGCGCGCGCGCCGGACGGCTCAACCAGGATTCCCCGTGAGATGAATACAGCCGGATCGCCGGTCTCCCCCGGTCGCGGTCGCCCGTGGCGCCTCTTCGTCCCGATTCTCGCCGGCGCCACGCTGCGCGAGCGGCTGGTCGCGAGCGTCGGCGCGCTGGCCGGGATCGCGCTTACCGGCCTGGTCAGCACATTGCTCTTTCCGGATGCCGCAGCCTGGCCGCTGATCGTCGGGCCGATCGGCGCCTCGGCGGTGCTGATCTTCGCGGTGCCGGCAAGCCCTCTGGCACAGCCCTGGCCAATCATTGGCGGCAACACGATCTCGGCGTTGGTCGGCGTGACGGTCGCGCTGCTCGTGCACGAACCTGTCCTCGCCATCGGCCTCGCCGTCTCGCTGGCGATCGTCGTGATGTCGCTGACCCGCAGCCTTCACCCGCCCGGCGGCGCCACCGCGCTCATCGCTGTCATTGGCGGCCCTTCCGTCGCCGCCGCGGGCTATTCCTTTGCCCTGATGCCGGTGGCCGTGAATTCAGTGCTCCTGGTTATTCTCGGCCTGGCATTCCACGGGCTCACACGGCGCAGCTATCCCCATAGGCCGGCATCGGCTGCCGCCAATCTCCACCAGACCTCCGATCCGCCGTCGGCAACCCGCGTCGGCTTTCGCGCCGAGGATATCGACGCGGCGCTCGGCGCCCTCAACGAGACCTTCGATATCGACCGTGGCGATCTCGATCGCCTGCTGCGGCAGGTCGAGCTTCAGGCGCTCGTTCGTGGAAACGCCGATCTCCGCTGCGACGCGATCATGTCGCGGGATGTCGTCAGCGTCGGCATCGACGCGGCGCCGGGAGAGGCGCGCGCGCTGCTTCTCGATCACAACATCCGCACGCTGCCGGTTCTCGACGCTGATGGCCTGCTGGCCGGCACGGTTGGCCTGCGCGAGTTGTCGTCCGATGCCGGCCGTGTCGGTAATCTGGTGTCTCCGGCCGCGACGGCATCGCCGGTGGAACCGGCCCTCGGGCTGCTGCCGGCGCTGACCGACGGCCGGGCCCACGCGGTCGTAGTTGTCGATGCCGGCCGGCGCGTCCTCGGCATGATAACCCAGACGGATCTTCTGGCCGCCGTTGCGGCGTTGCTGAAGCGGTAGGGTCTGCCTGGCCTTGGGCAGGGAAGGGCGCGGAGGCGCCCGTTCCAGCTTTGCCTCCGGCTTCTCAGTAATGCGAGGAGAAGCTGATGCCGCCGCGCCGTGCCAGCTCTTCGACATCGATGTAGGAACGCTGGGTCTCCTTATCGACGGTGAACTGCATCTTGCGCACCGATTCGGTCGAGCCGCGGATGGCAAGCAGCGTCAGCCCTTCCTTGACCTCCCACTCATGCGCGCCGGCGAGGCCGGGCGGGGCGTAGATCCCTGTATTGGGGCCGACATGATATTCGGTGCCCTCGATATCGCGCACGATGGCATGGCCGGAGAGGACGTAATAAAAAGCCTCGATCGGGTGCCAGTGAAGCGGCTCGAGCGAGCCGGCCTCGTAGGAGGCGAAGCCGACGCGGAGCCGGTCGGTCGGCACTTCCTCACAGCCGATGACGCGCGCGATCGTCTGGCCCTCGGTGACTCCGGGGCCGGGCTCGAGGTTTTCCGCCGCGATCACCTTGAGGGTTGTCTTCACGTCCATTTTTGTTTCCTCCTTTTATTGCCCGCTCACCGGATCAGTCGCCGGTGTCGACGGGAGTTGGCGTAAGGAAACACGCGCCGGAGCCGCCCGGCAATAGCGCCGCGCGCTTTGACGCTCCGGTCTTGCTACCGCGAGATTGCGATCAGGCGGCACCGTCGAGATGGCGGCGGGCAATGTAGAGCGCCAGCACCGCCGCATTGGACACGTTGAGGCTCGCCAGCGGCCCCGGCATCGAGAGCTTCGCCACGGCATCGCAGGTGTCGCGCGTCAGCCGGCGCAGGCCCTTGCCCTCGGCGCCGAGCACCAGCGCAACCTTTTCGCCGGTCATGGCGGCCTCGATGGTCACGTCCGCTTCGCTGTCGAGTCCGATCAGGCTGAAGCCGATTTCCCGCAATTCCTCCAGCGCCCGGGCGAGGTTCTGCACCTCGACCACGGCCAGGCGGTCGAGCGCCCCGGACGCCGCCTTGGCGAGAACGCCGGACTCGGTCGGCGCGTGGCGGCGTGTCGTGACGATCGCGTCGGCGCCGAAGGCCAGCGCCGAGCGCATCACCGCGCCGACATTATGCGGGTCGGTGACCTGGTCGAGCACGACCACGAGCTTTGCCTTGCGCAGCGCCCAGATTTCCAGCGCGTCGAGCGGCGCGACTTCCAAAGCGACGCCCTGGTGGACGGCGTCACCGCCGATCAAATGGTCGAGATGGCGCGGGGTTGTCTCCTGCGCCGGCATCGGCAGGGTGGCGCCGGCCTCGGTCAGCCGGGCCAGCGCATTCGGCGTAGCCAGGACGCGCAGGACGTTCCGTCGCTTGTTGGCAAGCGCGGCGAGTACCGGGTGCAGCCCGTATATCCACAGGACGTCCGGACGGCGCTCCTCGCGGGTCTGCGGCCGCCATTGCTTCTTTCCGCCATCCCTGCGGAAAGGCCGGCGCGGATTCGGTCGTTCTTTCTCGTCCATGCCGGCTTAATAAGCGGGGTCGGCCGCGGCGGCAATCGATCCCGGCGTTTAGAGGCGCCAATGACGTTGACACGCCATGACCCCGTCGCCATAACACGCGCCGCAGGAACATTGCGCCGTGAGGTGTTTTGTCCCCGCAAGTTCCGGTCACGTACGCTCAAGCTCCGTGACGAACCGGGGGGAGAGTGTCCCGAGTGGCAAAGGGGGCGGACTGTAAATCCGCTGGCGTACGCCTTCGTAGGTTCGAGTCCTACCTCTCCCACCAACCCTTTGCAGTGCCTTGCGGGTGTAGCTCAATGGTAGAGCAACAGCCTTCCAAGCTGATGACGAGGGTTCGATTCCCTTCACCCGCTCCAGCATTTCTGCCGATTTCCTTTCAGATTGATGTTGTTCGGGTAACGGCCGGGGTAACAAGCGGGCGCGATGGACGAAGATCTTGCGGCTAAATTTCGATCCCTAACGCAGGAGGCGAGCGCTGCAGAGCAGCGTCAGTCCGCAGCGGTTGATACCGCCAAGCAGCGTCGGCAAAGGTTCGAGAACGACGTCCGCGATAGGATTGATCGGGAGATTGCTCCGGCCTTGCAGGAAATTGGTTCAGCCCTCTCCGAAGGCGGGTGGAGCGTCGGTGTCGAGCGGCCTCAACAAACCACTGTCGTGGTGGCACTGCACAAGGGCAAGATCCGGGCTCACGGTGGTCCTCCCCGCGTTGAGTTTCGGGCTCATCCAGATGGAGAGGCATTGGTGGTCGAGACCTATTCGATGGGTCATGGCGGTAGCGATGGCCAGCTTACTTTTGCGGAATTTACCCCTCGCAAGGCTCAGGAAAAAGTCCTTCAGCTCCTGAAGCGCCTTAGCGACGAGATCGCTTCCGGAAACTTCAGAGCGACAATATAGGCCTCGGCCGAAGCCGAGGCCCGTTACGCCAAGTTGGCGACTTGATCAAAACCAGCGTCGCCGCCAACGCCGCAGTTTAAAGCGGATCAGGAGTGAGATCAGGCTAGTCGGCATCGACGGCCTCCCTGCCATCCTGCCCGACGTCTTCCTCAAGATCCCGGCGGTTGCCCTGCGCCCACCGCTCCTGAGAGCCTTGGATCAAAGAGGGCAAGGGCGCGATCAAGTGGACGCGGTTGTCATGCCGGACGTTCGCCGCCAACGCGGTCCGGCTTAAGCTTCATGCGCTCGCCTACAATCTCGGCAACTTCCTGCGCACGTTGGCGACGCCGGAGCCGATCAAAGACTGGTCGCTGACCAGCCTGAAAGAGAAGCTGATCAAGGTCGGCGCCAGGCTCGTCAGCCACGGCCGCTATGTCGCTTTCCAGATGGCCGAGGTCGCCGTGACGAGAATGATGTTCGCCGAGATCCTGCGGCTGATCGCAGAACTGCGGCCGCAGTCGATGCACGACTTTGCGATGTCGCCACTCATGACCTAAGGCCACGCCGCACAATAATTGCTACGAGCTTCGGGGCTTGATTGTGTAGTTCCATTCGGGATGGAACGGGTCTCCGGTGATGTCGAGGTCGACCATCTCGGCGTCGCTGACCTTGATGCCCTTTTGATAGATGCGGGTGTCGAG